>CALWZE010000053.1 GCA_944385925.1 uncultured Clostridia bacterium | reverse complement strand
CCCATGCCGACAATTCCGGCGTCGCGGATGATGCGCAGGATCTCTTCGGGCGTGAGCGAATCGTGGGACTGATGCGGCTTGAGCGCGTCGTCCGGCGTATCCAGAAAGTCGTTGTCGATAACGACCGAAAGCACTTCCCTTCCGATCGGATGCAGACGCGGTTCAACCGCCGCTACCCGGCCGGAAACCGACGCATGCACGGGCGCGCAAAGCCCCTCTCCGTCGCCGATCTTCTGCCCCAGACGCACCTGATCGCCCGGTTTCACCAGCGGCGTGCAGGCGGCGCCGATATGCTGAATCATGGGAAGCACAACCTGCGCCGGCTGCGGCGCGGGTTCCGGCGCCTTGCCCCGAGAAAGCTCTTTTTTCCCATCCGGGTGGACGCCGCCCCAAAACAATTTTTTCATCTTTGTACCTCTTTGGTCGGCCGGTTCAAAGCCAGCCTTATTTTTCCGCTCGCAGTTCTCAGCTTTAAGGGTCGGAGCCTGACGCGGCTGCAAGCGGTATGATGCGGCAGACGGTCAAATCTCCCTCCCGCCGCGCTTATCTCATCACTCCGCAAAAAGCAAAGCAGTTCTCCAGCAGGAAAAGTGATTGCATTTTGCTTTTTGAGATCGATCAGCCGGCCGCCTTGGCAATCAGCGACTGGAATTCGCCGATCGAGATCGTGACAGACGCAGCAAGATCGGCATCCGCTGCGCCGCCCTTATCGTTCAGCGCAATTCCGGCAACCTCTGCGGGCGTTTTTCCCTGGATATAATCGCAGAAAGCGGCCGCCTGTTCGTACCATTCCTTGCCGATGCCGCTGTACTGTTTCATGCCGTAATTCTCTTTAAGGGTATTTTTCGAAGGCTGTGCCGCGGCAAGATCGGTCGTGATCTGGCCGTCGGCGCCAAACTGCACCTTTGCCTGTATGCCGTCTATCACGCTGCTCGAAATAACATCGCCGTTAAAGGTGACCGCCGCCACGGTGGAATAGGTTTCCGCGACGCCCTGCTCCTGCGCCGAAGCGTTCTTGCTGTTTGCAAGACTCGTCGAGGAAACAAGGACAAGCCGGTCTCCCTGGCTCGCGCCAAGATGAACTGCGTTTGCAGCCGCCTGCTCTATTCCGTCAAGATAGCCTGCAATAGACACTGTAACCGAAGAGGCGAGGTCTGCATCCGCCGCTTTTCCGTCCTCGGTAATCGCTATGCCCCTGATCTCCTCCAGCGTCTTGCCCTCAACATAATCGGCAAGCGCCTGAACCTGCTCATACCACTCTTTGCCGATCGAACTCGCTTTTTTCATTCCGTAGTTGTCGCCAAGCTCATTTTTGGACAGTACGGGCGCACTCAGATCCGAGGTCAAAGTGCCGTTGGAATCAAAATCCGCTTTGGACTGAATGGCGTCAATCACACAGGAATCAATCACGCCGTCGTCGGTGATCGTAACCGCAATAAGCTGGATATCCGCCTGTGCCTTTCCCGCCTCAGTTTCCTGCGCGCTCTTGCTGCCGGAAACCGAAGCGCTGAGATAAAGTCCTGTTTTAACCGCTTCGCCGTTTCCGGTCTGCGGCTTTTCGGTGTCCGGATTGGTCTGCGCGCCCGATCCGCTGTTGGGGTCAGGCACCGCGACAACCGCCGTGCTGCAGCAGCCGGACAACACTGCGACGGTCAGAAGTGCCGCCAGCAGTAGTGCAAGCATTTTTTTCATCTTTTTTCCTCCAAACAGATAATCATTTCCGGAATACGCTGTTTTAACGCCAAATTTTGAAAAACGGCGTTTGTCGTCTCGGATGCCGGCTTTCAAAAGCGGCCCCGTCACCTTTTGCTGTTTTTATTCTCTCCCACGCCGTGCTAATCCATGCAAATAGTGCCTCAGCCCGCCATTGGTAAACCGGCAGCCGGGTAAAAAAATTCAGACACAGCAAAAGACCTGCGCCATTTGCCCCGCAGTACTTGCAGTAACTATAATCTATTTTTTGCGCTGCACAATGACCGGGGATTATTGTCCTGGCAAAGTATTTTTCCAGCATTAGCCAATTTCCCCTACCTCATCATACAGGACGCTTTATTCCATGTAAAGTGATTAACGCACCGGAATCATTCTTTTCAGATTCACCGGTTTGTCTGCAAAAACTTTTTCAGATTCTTTCGGCACAAAATCGGCTTTCGAAGTTTTTTACTTCCTATACATCAAGTCAACTTTCCGGCAGAACCGTTGGTGCATTTCCATGCTTAAAACACAAAAATGCCCGCCTGGCTTCGACAGAAGGTCAGGCGGGAAAATGTGCGATTCATCCTGTTTTGTTTATTTGCCGGTTAAATAAAGGGATTGAAATACCGGCCGTGATTCAGGAAATTCAAGCCGATTGAGACAAGCAAAAGCAGCAGGCAGAAGCCCATGCACAGATAATCTGCCCGGCGGAACTTTTCTCCGGTATACCAGCTGCGCTTTTTGTTTTTTCCAAACCCGCGCAGTTCCATGGCGTTGGAGATGACCTCGATCCGCTCCATACTGGACATGATCAGCGGAAAGACGATCTTCACCGCGCTGATCAGCCGCTTGGTCAGTTTCTGCTTTTTGCTCATTTCAAGTCCGCGCGCCTGCTGGGACAGGGAGATGTCGTGATATTCCCGCTGAATATCCGGGATATATCGCAGCGCAAGCGAGACGGCATAAGCAATTTTATAATTGACACCGACACGCGCAAGCGACGAGGCAAATTCGCTTGGGTTGGTCGTGCAGACAAAAAGCAGGACAATGGGAATAGTTGCAAAGAACTTCAAAATTACGTTCAGGTGATAAAACAGCTGTTCGGAAGTTACCACATAGCGTCCGAATATCTCAAAAAGCACATGGCGCGTTCCGTAAATTTTGACGCCCTGCTCCGGTTCGAACAAAAAGATAAGCAGATTGTTCAGCACCAGGAAAACCAGCATAAAATAAAAGATAAAGGAAATATCTTTGATCCTGATTTTGGATACTGAAAAAGCGAAAATGGAAACGACCGGCAGGAATACCAGCATACGGGTATCAAAGGTAATCATCGCCGCAAAGGACCAGAGCAGCAAACAGATCAGTTTCGTCGCGCCGCTCAGCTCATGGATCGGCGACTTGCGCTCAATATAATTGAAAAGATTGGTCATTTCTCCCGCACCTCCCGGTCATGGTCAATAAACCGCTGAACAAACCCGGTGGGATCAGCCAGTCCACAGCGCAGCGCCAGGGTATACAGCGAGGTTTCCTTCAAACTCGCCCGCTCGATAATCTGCGGCGAAGTGAGAATATTGGCCGGCGTATCGTCCGCAATTTTTTCTCCGTCTGCAAAGACGACCGCACGGGTGGAGTATTCCAGCATGAGATGCATGTCGTGGGTGACCATAAGCACAGTTACGCCGCGCCGGCTGATGTCCAGCAAAAACTCCATGATCTCGGTATAGTGGCGGTAATCCTGGCCGGCCGTCGGCTCGTCCAGAATTATGATCTCGGGGTCCAGCACAAGGATGGAAGCGATGGTCACCCGCTTTTCTGGCCAAAGCTCAGCGCGCTGACCGGCCAATTGCGGAACGGATACAGGCCGCAGACCTTGAGAGTGTTCTCCACGCGCTCGCGGATCTCCTCCTCGGGCACGCCGCGGGTGCGCAGGCCAAGCGCAACCTCGTCCATGATCATCGACTCACAGATCATCTGATTGGGATTCTGCATCACGTAGCCGATGTAGTCCGCGCGTTCCTTGATGCTCAGCGCAGCCATATCCGCGCCATCCAGCAGGATTTTTCCCTGCTGCTGGGTCAAAAAGCCGCAGATAATTTTTGAAAAGGTGGATTTTCCCGCGCCGTTGCGTCCGACCACGCTCATCAGCTCGCCGCGGCGCACTGCAAAGGAGATATTTTCCACCGCCTTTTTGCCGTTCGGATAGGTATAGGAGATTCCCTGCGCATCCAGCTGAATCTCGCTTTGCGCCTGTTCGCGGGGCGCAGGAGCCGACTGGACCCAGCTGCGCACTTTGGCACAATCCTCTTCACTCAGCTCCATCTTTTCCAGAGAAGCCGGATGCATCTGCGGCGTGATCTCAACGCCAGCATAGCGAAGGGCCGTAAGATAAAGCGGTTCACGGATGCCCTTTTCCGTAAGCAGTCCGCGGGAAAGCAGCTCATCCGGCGTCAGATCCGCCACGATCCGCCCCTCTCCCATCAGGATGATCCGGTCAACCGGGCAATGCAGAACGTCTTCCAGCCGGTGTTCGATAATAACCACGGTTGTGCCGCGGCTGCGGTTAATCTCATCGATCAGTTCAATGGCGCGTTTTCCGGTCGCGGGGTCGAGGTTTGCAAGCGGTTCGTCAAACAGAAGCGCCTGCACATTGTCCACCATGACTCCTGCGAGGGAAACGCGCTGTTTCTGTCCGCCCGAAATCTCATGCGGCGCATGATGCAGCAATCCGCCTACGCCGACTTCCTGCGCAATATTGCGCACCCGCTCGCGCATCTCCGGCTGCGGAACAAGATCGTTCTCCAGCACAAACGCGATATCCTCCGCCACAGTCATGCCGACAAACTGTCCGTCCGCATCCTGCAAAACGGTGCCAATCTTTTTGGAGATATCAAAGATGCTCAGGGATTCCGAATTTTCTCCGTAAAGAATCAGTTCACCTGTCTTCTTTCCGGCATAGGATTGGGGAATCAGCCCGTTGATACAATGGGCAAGGGTGGATTTTCCACAGCCGGACGGGCCGCAGATCAAAACCTTTTCCCCTTCATAAATGGTCAGATCAATGTTATACAGTGTCGGCTTGGCCTGTGCGTTGTATTTAAAGCCGAAATCCTTAAACTCAATAACGAGATTTTTCACTTGCTTCCTCCGGCTGGACAGAATGGAAAAAGGCGGACGAAGGATTCCCCTTTTGTCCGCCTTTTGGCGATGTCGGAATAATTTAAATTACTCTTCTTTCAGGCTTCCCGACTTCGGCTTGGTGGCGGCATAGGCAAGGCAGAGCAGCGTGCCGATAACCGCGATCGCCACAACGTTGATCAGGGTAGTGGCAGCGCCCTGAACGAACACCTTGTTCGCCGGCTCCGCATAAATCAGGATATCCAGAACCGGAGCGACAACCAGCCACGCAACGACGTTGGCGATAACCTGGCAGACGTTAAAGCGGATGATATCCTTTTTGCCGAACTCGCCTTTTGCAAGACCGGATTTGCGGCCGATCAGGCCCATAACAAAGCCGGAAACGCCGGAAGCAATAACCCAGCTCCACCAGATGCCCCAACCGAAGGAAAAGTCGATCAGGGTGTGGCCGATAAAGCCAATGAGCGCGCCGGCAATCGGGCCGAACAGGAAGGCCATGAAGGCGAGCAGCGCGTGCTGAATGCTGACGTTGGTGTTGGGAATCGGGGACGGAATGCTGATAAAGCGCCCAAGCACAAAGAAGAGCGCCGCACCGATACCGATGGCAACAATTGTTACGATAGGTGACTTTTTCATTTGTTACTCCTCATTTACTCCTCAAATATTCTTAAAACGGCAAGCCGTTTTGAGATCACAGATTGTCCGGCAGACGGCGAATGCTGATATGCCAGTTCGTGCCGGTACCGATATTATAGGCCTTGGAGAAGGATCCCTGGTTGATCGCGACCGCGACGCAATCGAGCGAGTTGATATAAACCAGAGGCTCGCCGACATAGACGTCTGCAAAGGATTTTGCATAGGTCATGATATTGCGGTAAAGCGTACGGGTATCGTTGTCAATGCGAATCTCCACCCGGTCTCCGTGCTTGATGCCAAGCTGCAAAAACATTTGCCGCGAAATATTGGTCCACAGGCTGCCAAAACGCACGTCCAGAACGTCGATCGTTCCGCAGGCCCAACCGTCCCGGAGTTCGGGGTCCACAACCGGAAGCTCGACAACGCTCTGTACATCGATGGGATCGCCAACCTCTTCAAAGGTGATCGTTCCGCTTGCAAGGCGCGCGCCGGTATAGGCGTAGATATCCCGCCCGTGGAAAGTATAGCTTTCACCGGAATTCGGCAGGCGGTTTCTGGTCTCATCGATGATCCGCGCTTCTTCCAGCCCGACCAGCCGCTTGAGATGGGTCAGGGTACCGTTGTCCGGCGTGACGACATAATGTCCGCCCTTTGTGCGTGCAACAACGCTGCGGCGGGTTGAGCCGACACCGGGATCAACCACCGACACAAAAACCGTTCCCTTGCGCCAGTAGCCAACCGTCTGGATAAGGCGATAACTCGCATCCCAGATATTATAAGGCTCGATTTCGTGGGTCAGATCAAAAATCCGAAGTTCGGGACAAACGTCCAGTGCCACGCCATACATTGCGCTGACCGCGCCGTCCATTGTGCCGAAATCCGTTTGAAATACAAGATTATCCATATTATTTTCTCCTGAACAAAAGCCGCATCTACTATACCACCCAGCCGCGGCACTGTCAATTCATAAAATCCGCTTATTTTTTCGCTTTATGCTCGGTCCAAAGTTCACGCAGCGGCGCGATTCTTCCCAGCATATCCGGCTGTAATTTGTCCCACAAAATGCCCTTATCCGGCTTGGGATGCCTGCTTCCCGTCGCGATCGATCTTGTCGGGGTGACAATATAATCCAGAACCGTGTCATGTTCGGTTGCCTGCACATCCGCATCGATCACCTGGCAGTCATGCACCGCCGCGACCGTGACCGAGCTTGCGTCCACCAGTCCTTTGGTATACAGCATCGCCCACTCCAGATCGAAGTAGCCGTGTCCTTTTCCGAAACGCAGGCCGTCCGGCGTCACGGCGCTGGCCCCGGTTACCAGCAGGTCGATATGGCCGATCTCCTCCCGCAGCTGCGCAAGGGTGCGATGCTGACGGACTTTTTTCAGTCCTTCATAGGAGGTAATATACCGCTCCAGTTCCGGCACAATGCTTCCTGCGCGGACCACAAAAAAGCCCTCTTCGATCCCGTAATCGGTCATGACCAGATCCTTGCCGTCCCGAATTACAAATTCCCGGATCAGGTTGACATTGTCGTCCGGCGTTACGAAAACCGTGCGCGCATTTTTATAAAAAGGCTGCTTCACAAACAGGCGGGCGCCCTCGTCGCTGCCGGCGTAATCGGCGATGAACTCGGAAAAATCATATCCGAAGTCCGGGTCCGGTACCGCCACCGGACGCAGTTTTTCCCACACGATCTCCCGCGCAGTCTGAATATCCAGTTTCTCCACTTTATCCTCCCAATCATCCTAATACGTCCAAGCCTAACACAGACGACTCTTTTTGACAATAGTCTGCGCTGTTCTCGGAAAATCTTTTCCGCAGCGTTCGCGGCACAAGCGGCAAGGGTTGCCATAAATGCTATTCGTTTTTTTTACATCTTCTGGTCGGATGCCGTTTCTTTACGGCTGAAAACCCATTTCACCGGCATTTATTGATTCCTGCCGTTTTGCAAGCTGTCTGCAAAAAACGGACAGCCTGTCTGTCAATAAACGTCTTGATTTCCAAAATCCGCGCAAAGAATATTGGATGTTTAAAGCCCAAAAATCTTTTTTTCCTGCCTAATAGGTCCTTTTTCGTGAAAAGCAGGCTCATTTCCACGCCTTTCCGCCTCTATGCCGCTCTGTTTTTAGAAAACTTTTTCCATGCTGATTTTCCGCTTAAAATTGCATTTTAATGAAAGAAGGAGAAAAGCGGCGCGACCTGTTCGGTCCGCGCCGCTTCTGTTTCACGATGTACACTGAAAAAAGGAACTGTCTGCTTTTGATTTGGATGCAGCGCAGCAACGCTTACCATTTGTCTGCGTGTCCCGCTCAAATCCCCCGTTTCATCGCTTTTTTTCCGAAACGGCAGAACATCCGCATCCGCCGGGGCAGCCAGCGCAGCTGCATCCGCAGCCTCCCGCCTTATGCTTGCGCACAAGATGGATAACGACCGCCGTTAAAACTGCGAGCAAAATAATCCCTACAACAATTGTCGGCAGGTTCATAGTGATTTCCTCCTTTAGAACCGGGATCACAGCGACACTGTCGATTGTTTTGAAAGGGCCGCTGTTTTTTTGTAATTCGCTTCATATTTATTCGGTCTGAACAGCGCATAGACGAGCAGTGCAAAAACTGCAAACGCCGCAAGCGTGCCGAGATTAAACGCTGTTTCGCCGGTAAGAAGTCCGCCGATCTGGTACACCATTAAGGACACAGCATAGGCAAATCCGCACATATAACCGATCGCCGCCCAGGTCCATTTGGCATTGTTCATCTCCCGCTTGATCGCGCCCATCGCCGCGAAGCAGGGCGCACACAGAAGGTTGAACAGCATAAAGGCATAGGCTGTAAGCTGGGTGTAGTCCGCCGCTATATTGGACCAGATTTCGCTTCCGTCCTCCGCAACCTTGGCAAATCCATAGAGCACACCGAAGGTGCTGACGACATTTTCTTTTGCAATCAGTCCGGTAAAGGTCGCGACCGCCGCTTTCCAGTTGCCGAATCCAAGCGGCGAGAACAGCGGTGCGATAAAGGCGCCGATCGCAGCCAGCAGACTGGTATTGTTATCCTCCACCATAACCAGCGCGCCATTCGATACGCCGAAGCCCTGCAGGAACCAAAGCACGACCGAGGAAGCAAGAATCACGGTACCGGCCCGTTTGATAAAGCTCCAACCGCGTTCCCAGGTTGCGGAAAGAACGTTGCGCAGGCTTGGCAGGTGATAAGCCGGCAGCTCCATGACGAAGGGAGCCGGTTCACCTGCAAAGGGCTTTGTCTTTTTAAGCATCACACCGCTAAGAATAATTGCGGCAACCCCGATAAAGTAAGCGCTGGTGGCAACAAGTCCGCTGCCGCCGAACAGCGCGCCGGCGAAAAGCCCGATGATCGGCATCTTCGCGCCGCAGGGAACAAAGCAGGTCGTCATGATCGTCATTTTTCGGTCGCGGTCATTTTCAATGGTGCGGGAAGCCATAACGCCCGGCACGCCGCAGCCGGAACCGATCAGCATCGGAATGAAGCTTTTGCCCGAAAGGCCGAATTTGCGGAAAATGCGATCCATGATGAATGCGATGCGGGCCATATATCCCACATCCTCCAGCACCGACAGCATAAGAAACAGAACCAGCATCTGGGGCACGAAGCCGATAACTGCACCGACACCGCCGACAATGCCGTCCACGATCAGCCCAACCAGCCAGGGCGCAACGCTCATCCCCTCCAGCCAGGCCGCGAGGTTGCCGCAGATCAGTTCGCTGAACAGGGTCTCGTTGGTCCATTCAGTCAGCCAGTCGCCCACCGTTCCGATCGAGATATAATAGACCGCGAACATCACCAGCGCGAAAATCGGGAGCGCCGCGATCCGGTTGGTCACGACCCGGTCTATTTTGTCCGATATGGTCAGGCTGTGCCGGGGCGCGCGCTTGCGCACGCAGCGGTCGACAACCTTGCTGATGTAGGCGTATCTCTGGTTGGTAATAATGCTTTCGGCATCATCTTCCAGTTCGTTTTCGCATTCCCGAATGTGCTGTTCGATGTGCTCCGCAAGTCCTTTGTCCAGCTTCAGCTCCTGCGCCGCTTTTTCATCCCGTTCAAAAAGCTTGATCGCATACCAACGCAGGTTCTTCTGCTCTACGAGGTCGCAGATCGACTCCTCAATGTGCGCGATGGCGTGCTCAATGCTGCCGGTAAAGACATGCGGATGTTCGCCGCTCTTCGCGGTCTTTGCCGCGGCAATCGCCTGTTCCGCGGCGGCCATACTGCCTTCTTTGCGCAGTGCGCTGGTCGCGACAACCGTACAGCCAAGCTCCTGGCCCAGTTTTGCAAGATCGATCTTATCGCCGTTTTTGCGCACGACATCCATCATATTGACCGCAATCACGACCGGAATATTCAGTTCGATGAGCTGTGTGGTCAAATAAAGATTGCGCTCGATATTGGTTCCGTCCACAATGTTGATAATTGCGTCCGGCTTTTCCTTGATCAGATAGCTGCGCGCAACCACCTCTTCAAGCGTATAGGGGGACAGTGAATAGATTCCGGGCAGATCCTGAATCACCACTTCCTTGTGTCCGCGCAGTTTTCCCTCTTTTTTCTCCACCGTGACCCCCGGCCAGTTGCCGACATACTGGTTGGAACCGGTCAGGTCGTTGAACATGGTTGTCTTGCCGCAGTTCGGGTTGCCGGCAAGCGCAATCGTAATACTCATTTTCAGAGCTCCTCCTGAGATTATAGTTAGTTTAGGCTAACTTTTGAACAAAAATTATTCCACCTCGATCATTGCCGCGTCCGCTTTGCGAACGCTCAACTCATAGCCCCGTACATTAAGTTCCATCGGATCACCAAGCGGAGCCACCTTGCGGACATGCAGTTCCACGCCCTTGGTTATCCCCATATCCATAATCCTTCGCTTGACCGGTCCGTCACCGTGCAGCCGCTTGACCACGGCATTCTGTCCGACCTTCACATCCCTGAGTGTTTTCAAAGTCATTCCTCCTTAAAAATATAGTCAGATCATGATGCGGTTTGCCATCGTGCGATCCAGCGCAATCCTGCTTTCCTTGACCTGCAAAATCAGATTGCCTGCCATTTCGCTGACCACCATGATCGTTCCATCCACCACAAAACCAAGCTCCGCAAGATGCTGCCGCACCTCATCCTTACCGGTTATTTTCCTTATCACAACCTTGTCACCCGGTTTCGCCATCGTTAAAGGCATCACGTTTTCTCCTCCTTTTTGCAAAAGCCGGTTATCCCGTCAATAAGTTAGTTTCTACTAACCTCAACGCAATGAGTTTACCACGACTAACTTGCTATGTCAAGCAAATTTTTCCTTGCGAAAATAATTTTTTGGCCGCTTAGATTGTCTTACATTAAAGCAACGGCAATCTTAAAAATGCATCGATTTTCTTGCACTATGTTTTCAAAAAAACGCTTGACAAATCCTCCTGAGACTGTTATCATGTGCCCATCGGTTAGTTGACACTAACTGATAAGAGCCTCAAGTTCTTGTTCTTTACCCTCCGTGAATGAACCGGAACATTTTTTTGCCATGTCGGTTAGTTTAAGCTAACCGACATGGCAAAACGACACACAGCAAGGAGGTGTTTTTATGCCGACAAAGGAACTGGAACTTTTGCTCGCAGGTCACTGCGCGCCGGTTTTGATGGGAGAAAAAGCGGCGAATCTGGTTTCACTGTCTCGCTCGGTTTTTCCCGATCCGCAAACGGTTATGCAGTATTGCAGCCGGGTTTTGGGTCAATCGGGTATTTGCGCCGAGATCCTCTGCCGCTGCGAACGCCGTGCCTTGCTGTTTTTATACCGGCCTGACCGGCTGCACGCCTGTCTTGCCCATCCCACCGCGCGGCAGATTCTTCACGAAACCGGTTATCCCCGTTTTGGAAAACTGAGTGAACAAATCGACTTTCTGCGCAGCCGTTTTGAACAGGTTGCCTGCCCGCATGAAATCGGGCTGTTTCTGGGGTATCCGCCGCAAGATGTATTGGCTTTTATCCGAACGGGCGGCGCAGGCTGTAAGCTGTGCGGATACTGGAAGGTATACGGCGACGTACCGCGCGCCAAACGCATTTTCACACGATACGACGCCTGCCGCGCCCATCTGTGCGGGCGCCTCGCGCGCGGGCAATCATTACACGAAGCGCTGCAAAGCGCCTGATTTCAACTTGTTTCTGGAGGTTTCAGATGAATCAACTTGCTGTTATTTACTGGTCCGGTACCGGCAACACCGAAGCGATGGCGCAGGCGGTTGCGGAAGGCGCGCGCAGCGCGGGAGCGGACGTCAAGCTGCTGTCGGCGGACATGGCCTCCGCGTCCGATTTTGAGAGCTGCGATAAATTTGCGCTCGGTTGTCCGGCGATGGGAGACGAGGTTTTGGAAGATTCGGTTTTCGAGCCTCTGTATCTTTCTATGCTGCCGATGCTCTGCGGAAAACCTGCCGTTCTTTTCGGTTCTTATGGCTGGGGAGACGGACAATGGATGCGTGACTGGAAGCAGCGTGCTGAAAGCGACGGCCTGATTTTGTGCGCCGATCCGCTCATTGTCAACGAAGCGCCGGATGAGGCCGCGCTCGCAAACTGCCGCTCGCTCGGTGCCGCGCTTGCGGAACATTAATTGATAAGCTTTCCATTTCTAACCCTTTTGTTAGCTCCTTGCCTGCCCGCTCTGGGCAAAGCCGCGTCGAGTTTGACGCGGCTGTCTTTTTATCCGGCCTTCTCTTTTCTGTTTATTTTAATCCGCTAAGCCGCTGCGACATAATTCTGAAATATGATTTTATAATACAAAATAAAATAGGCACAGCGACAGGAAGCAATTTTTGCCCGATACCCGGTGCGCTTTCGATTCCGCGCAAATGCCAATCCGGTTTGAGAGCACCTGCGTGCCGTTTAAAACAACCGCCCGCTTTTTCCTCCATTTTTCTCGCCCGAATATCCCCCCGGGCGGGTTGACAGCCATTTTCCCCTCTGGTATACTTCGCAAAGAAGCACGCCATGAAGGCGCGTACCCGACAATTTTCAGCGTTGTTGAACAATGGACATGAAGTCATCCCCGGGACCTGACCGACCCGTTTGGATGGCTTTTTTTCATTTCATTTAAACCAGATTAAAGAGGGAACACTATGCACAAAGGAACAGGAAAGCGCATGCTGCTGCTCGGCGCATACAGCATGGAAGTTGTGGAATGTGGCGGCGCGCTGCTGAAAAACGCAAAAAACGGAGGTGTGTCTCACGCCGCCATCGCCTTTGCGGGGGAGCAGATGCAGCAGGATCTGCGCCGCTCTGCGGAAATATTGCAGACATCGGTTGAGTTTCTCGGTCTGGACACCGGAAAAATCTGCGCTTCCTACGAGGAAAAGCTCGCGATCATCCGTGTCATTCGGGAATTCCGCCCGGACATCATTCTGACCCAGGACACCGAGCACTGTGTCACCGATCTCGATCCCGGCCGCAGGCCCTTCATGACCCTTGTGCTGGAGGCCATTGCGCTCGCAGGCAGGCCCTATGCACTGGATGAACTGCCGGGGCTTGCGCCCTGGGGCGGCGCCGTGATCTATTTCATGACTCCTGAACACCCCAACTGCGTCGTCGATATTTTCGACGTGTGGAAGGAAAAGTGCGCCGCCATGGATGCGCTGCATGCTCAGCTGATTCATTTCGGCAAACGGGACGGCGAAACTCCCGAGCAGCTCGCCCGCCGCAAAAGTCTGGTGCCGGATTGGGAAGCCCTGCCCGATGATCTCGCGCGCGGGACCCAAATGAAGCGGGAGATGGACAAAGCTTTTTATCTTTACCCCTATTCGACCGGCCACTGCCCCGCCGTCTATGCGGAGCCTTACCGCCGGGAAGGCTGCTTTGTGTTTGACGCGCTGGAAAATTAAAAGGATTGCCGCGCAGCTGAAAGCGTCGGTTCTCAACCCGTATTTGGCCGCCGCGCGGACATTGGACACATAGCCGCATCTCTCAAAAGAGCCCCATTGTCCGGCGCACGCTTTCCTTTGAAACAGGAAAATTCCTCCGGCAATTGTCCCACGCGAACGCGGCTTCTATTTGTCTCTCCCGCTTCGGAGACGAATGCCTTTGCCTTGTCTCAAGTCCGTGCCGGGCAGGCTGTCCGGGCCAATGCAAAATAAGAGAACGTCTCGCGGCCGGGCATGGCGGATAAAAAGCAGGCTTAAACCTGTTTTCCCCTTAGGCGTTGCATCTTCCCTCAAATAAATCCCGCGGTACGCTGGATAAATTCCGCAAACCACCTAACAAAATAGAAAAAGAGGAACAGCATGAACCTTGGTTATTGTTTTAAAAAGAAAAAATGGGGCTGCGCCTTGCTCGCGCTGCTGCTGTGTCTGGTGCTTTTAGCAGGCTGCGGCACCGACGCGGGCGGACAGAGCGGCGAAACCGGCAATTCGCCCGCAACCGCCGACTCGCTGGTTATCGCGATCACCAAAGACGAAAACAGCCTGACCCCCTTCACCTATGTCAGCTCAACCGGCCTGACGGTCAATCGGTTGATCTACGACACCCTGTTCACCACCGACCCGGACAACAACGTCGTGCCCTGGATGGTGGAGGACGACTATTCCGTCTCAGACGGTTACCGCACCTTTACCCTGACCCTGCTGGAGGGGCAGAAGTTTCATGACGGCACGCCGGTTACCAGCGAAGACGTCGCGTTCTCGCTGCAATATCCCGCTACCCAGAACGTCGCGAGCCAGCGGAAGATCTGCAATCAAATCGAGTCGATCGACTGCCCGGATGCGCGCACGGTGATCATCCATCTTGCGGCGCCGGATATCAATTTCCTGCGCGGCGGGCTGTGCGAAATGCGGATCATCTCCAAAGCCCAGTATGAATCGGTCGAGGACGCTTCCACGGTACATGAGGCAATAGGCAGCGGCCCCTACCAGCTTGCGGAGTACAAAACCGGCGAATACTACGTTCTCCAAGCGGTGGAGGACTATTTCAAAGGCACACCCAAGGTCGGCCGGATAAATATGCCGATCATGACCGACTCGACCGCGGTGCAGACCTCGCTGCTGTCCGGCGAACTCGCGGCGGCAACCTCCAGCATCAGCATCGAGATGCTGGAAACCTTCAATGCCGCGCCCGGTATCGAAATTTTCGCAAATCCCGGCTATGCGCCGATGATCATGAACATCAACAACGGCGCGGAGATTCTGAATGATCCGGTTTTCCGCGATGCGCTGTGCTATGCGGTGGATGTTAAAGGCATCATGCAGACCCTCTACGGCGAATACTGCATAGTCGGCACCAGAGGGGTGATTCGTCCCGATATGCCCTATTCAGTGGATGGACTGGATTATGTTTATGATCCCCAGCAGGCAAACGCATTGCTGGACGCGGCCGGCTATCCGCTTGGCGCAGATGGTATAAGGATGGATAAAAGCGGCGAAACACCCTGCGCTTTTGATATTCTTGTCTATTCCGGCAACACGGTGCGCATCCGGGCGGCTGAAATGATGGCCGAACAGCTTAAGGAAATCGGCGTCCAGCTTTCGGTCAAGGTCATGGAAATGGACACGGTGGACGCCTATGTCTGGCCGGACTTTGAGGTGTCGGCCGGCCGGGACTATGACCTCGCCATGTGGGGATGGGGGACCAGTATCAACCCGGATTTTCTGGTCAATATGTTCAGCTCGGATTACAGCATCGGCACCTATAATGTCTGCGGCTATGTCAATGCGCAGGTCGACGAAATAGTGACCGGCGCCTACGCAGCCGCCGAAGACGAGGAAACCCTCTATGCGGCGCTGCGGGAAATTCAGACGATCGTCGCCGAAGACCCGGGCCTGATCTGCTTTGGCTATGCAGACACCCTTCAGGCCTGCAACACCGCGCAGTACAGTGGATTCTGCGCCGGCAAAGGTATGAACGTCGTCAATCTTTACAGCTTTTTGGATGTCTAATCGACTTTGCACGCATAGATCCGGCATCTGCGCACTCCATGCAGGCGCGCTTCATTGACAGGTTTCAGACCGACAAGCGCCCGGAGAGCGAGAAAGGGTTCTTTTTCTCCGCATTTCCCCAAAGCGTGCAGAGAAAGGCGCAAAAGCCCGCTCAAAACGCCGCCGTACGCTAGTGTATGGCGGCGTTTTTGGGCCGGTACGTGGATTTCTTCACGGCTTCTTTTTTTGTCGCTGACAGACTTTTGAAAGCTGCGCAAAATATGTTATAATATTATTTATGTCAATTCATTCAAGGGAGGGATCAGCAATGAAAAAGCGGTTTGTGCACTACCTGATTATTCTGGCTGTCGTAATCGTTGTCAACTTTTTCATTCCGCGGCTGCTGCCCGGCTCGCCGATCCGCACCCTTGTCGGCGAGGATACCGGTTCGATGACCGCTGAAGAAAAGATGGGTATTCTGGAAGCATACCATCTCACTGATCCGCTGTATAAACAGTTCGGCTACTACATCCGCGACCTGTTCACCGGTAATTGGGGCGTTTCCTATTCCAAGCGCCTGCCCATCACCGAGCTTATCCTGCCTGCCGCAGGCTGGACTCTGCTTTTGTCCGGCACAACCATGCTGCTTTCGGTGCTGCTCGGCAGTTTGCTGGGCGCAGCCTCGGCGCTGCGTCGGCGAAAAAAGAAAGATCTCGGCATTGTGCTGAGCACCACTTTTTTAAGCTCCATTCCGCCCTTCTGGATCGCCATTTTGCTGCTTGGCGTATTTGGTGCAAAACTCGGCTGGTTTCCCACCTATGGTGCCTACTCCATGTGGAGCGACGCACAGGGGTTTGCGAAAATCGCCGACATCGCCTGGCATATGGTGCTGCCGGTACTCGCGCTGGTGCTCACCTCTCTTATGCCCTATTTTTCGACCACCCGCTACAGCGTGCTTAAGACCATGTCGGCGGATTATGTCCGCATGGCCCGCTTTCGCGGCCTGCCTGAACACAAAATCAATACCGGTTATATTTTGCGCAACGCCTTTGTGCCGGTCTTTACCCTGCTCATGATGGATGTAGGGTATCTGCTCAGCGGCTCGGTGCTGGTTGAGACGGTCTTTTCCTATCCGGGACTCGGCGTCCTGATGCGGGACGCGGTCTCTGCGCGGGATTATCCACTCATCCAGTACACATTTTTGATCTCCTCTGTGCTGACCATCGCGGCCCTTTTTGCCGCCGACTTGTGCTATCACCGGATCGATCCGTCTCTGGAGGCCCAAAATGCGCAATAAAATCATCGGCATAATCGGTCTCGTGGTCCTGATCGCTATCCTGCTTGTCGCCCTGTTCGCCGAATCGCTCGCGCCGTATTCTCCCTATGCGCAGACCGGCGCGCCTTTCGAACGCCCCAGTGCGGCCCACCTGCTCGGGACCAACGATATCGGACAGGACATTTTCAGCGAGCTGATCTACGGTGCGCGAAATTCGCTGATGGTCGGGGCAATTTCGGCCGGCATTTCTCTTGTTATCGGCATACTCGTTGGGGTATTGTCCGGCTGGTTCGGCGGATGGCTGGACCGGTTGCTCGGCAAGGTCACCACCTTTTTCATGACCATCCCTTTTCTGCCCAGCGTGATCATCCTGTCTACCTTTTCAGGCGGCGGGATATGGAGCATGTCGGTGATCCTCGGGCTTCTTTCCTGGACCGAGATCGCACGGGTGCTTCGCTCGTCCACCATGCAGCTTCGCCAGAGCTATGCGATCAAGCTGCTGCGCGGCATGGGCGCTTCAAACCTGTATATTCTGCGCCGCCATGTTTTGCCGGAACTGCTTCCGCTGCTGCTTTACCGAGCGGTTACCCGGGTCAAATCCGGCATTCTCGCGGAATCCACCATGAGTTTTCTTGGTCTTGGCAATCCTGTCGCCAAGAGCTGGGGATCGATCATCTATTACGCACAGGCAAAAAACGCTCTTTTGAACGGCTCCTGGGTCTGGTGGATCGTGCCGCCGGGCCTGTGCATCTGCGCGATCAGCATGGCTTTGATGCTGATTGCCTATTCGCTGGAAGGGAAAGGTTCAGCACAAAAGGAGGCGTCCGCATGAGCGATCCATTACTGCACGCACAGGAGCTCTCCATTCGCTACCTGGACAGTGCGGATTATGTCGTGCAAAACTTTTCCTTCGATCTTTACGAAGGCGAAATTCTTTGCCTGCGCGGCAGATCGGGAATCGGCAAAACCACCCTGACCGCGGCAATCATGGGGATGCTGCCGGTCACCAATGCCTGTGCCGAGGGAACGCTTTGCTATCGCGGCCTCGACTTGATCCGTGCGGACGAGCGGCAGCTGCGCGCGCTGCGCTGGCATGAGATCGCCTTGGTTCCGCAGTCCTCGATGAATGCCTTCAACCCGGTCTACACCATGAGTAAGACCCTTCGCGAGATGATGAAGCTGGAAAACCGCGCAATCACCAAAAGCGAGATGCAGCGCCGGGAGGAACGTTTGATGGAGCTTGTACATCTCGACCGTTCGGTGCTCGGCTGCTATGCCCACGAGATGAGCGGCGGCATGAAGCAGCGCGCCGCAATTGCGCTGGCAATGGTCTATTCGCCGCGTCTGCTCATCTTGGACGAGGCGACAACCGGGCTGGATATCAAGGTGCAGGCGGATGTGCTGGGCACCATCCTGCAGCTCAAGCAGGAGACCGGCATGACGATTCTTTTCATCAGCCACGACGCGGAGCTCGGCGATAAAATCAGCGACAGAAGGGTGGAGATGCGATGAGCTGTCTTGGCGTAACCGATCTGCGCAAGACTTTTCTGCGCAGGACCGCAAACGGAACCGAAAAAATCAGGGCGGTAGACGGCGTCAGCTTCCGGCTGCATGCCGGCCAGTCGATGGGAATCATCGGTACCTCCGGCTGCGGAAAAACCACCTTGCTGAACCTGATTCTCGGCCTGGAAAAGCCGGACAGCGGCTCGGTGCACAAGCACGCGCCCATCGGCGTTGTCGGACAGGACCCCTACGCTTCGCTGCGCCCGGGCATGACGGTCGAGCAGCTGGTGGCAGAACCGCTGCTTTTCCTGCATCAGGCCAGACACTTCAGCGACTGTATGCCCCGTGTCGAGGAGCTGCTCAATTATGTAAGGCTTCCCCGCGCCGTTTATGGCCGGCGTCTGCCCGCTCAGCTCAGCGGCGGCGAGCGGCAGCGGGTCGGCATTGCGCGCGCACTGGTCGCCCATCCACGGCTGCTCCTGCTGGACGAGCCGACCTCGATGCTGGATCAGGAGGTCAAAGATGGGGTCGCCGCGCTGCTGCGGGACGTCGCGCTGACCCAGAACACCGCCTTCCTTATGGTAACCCACGACATCGAGATGGCGGTCAAGGTCTGTGACCGCATCCTCGTCATGGATAAGGGAAAAATTCTGGAAGACCGGCCCGCAGCCGAACTGATGCAGGACCCGCACAGTGACCTCGCTCGAGATCTTATCCGCATCAGCACGGATGTGCAGACCTACTGGCGCGACAGGTTTGGCGTGGACAAATAATTAACAGGGTATCGTCACTAGCCTTTTTAGTTTCTGGGACCTGAAAGAGAATATGATAAATCGTGGGCAATGCGGGCAGTTCAACAAACATATGCGCTTTTTGAAGCACTGACTTTCTGAACTTTTGCCAATCGCTTATTTGCAACCACCAGATTCATAATTTCCGCTTTTAAAAAAATTCGTGCGAAAATCGTTTTTGACTGAAGCTTTTCCGCACGAATTTTTATTAGTTCATCATTTTCGCAACAGGCATTTTACTCCATTAATTATCCTGTTTTTCAGCAACTTCACTCTTGAAGGCGTCGTGAACTTTTTAATCAGTACATCAAAATCGTACTTATCAATATTCTTAAAAACAATATCCCTTTTCTCTCCACGCTTGGCGCTTTCAAAAAGGCACCTGTTTCCTTCATACACGCATTCAACAGTTGTCGGATACAGAGCCAATCTGTCCCGAATTTGCTCTATAAAGTGCATCGCTTTTTTATTGTTCGCCATCAAAACACTTGTTCCCTTGTTGTCGTCCAGACTTGGGTCAACGTTTTGAGCTACCTCCCAGAAATCTCCAAAGGAGATATCCGCAATCCGCGGCAGTGTTTTAAATTTACATTTCAGGCAACTTGGCCTTAAAAACAGATTATGATGCACATAAGCCAGTACATATAAATCGGAATACCTGTCTTGGTAATATTCTTTCCCGTTTTCAAAGACTGCCCTTGTCCCAAAAGTATTCCAGCCCTTTGTTTTATTTTTGAAATGCAGCTCTTTAAGCTTGGAACCTGCATCCCTTTCAAGCATTTGTTTATACTTTCGGAATGCCTTTGGGGACAAATTTCCCCGGCAAATGAAATCACAGCTAAGCAGATTATCGTATCTTTTGCCCAGAAAATTGATAAGTGCAGCATTCTGGCAGGGCGTGCCGCTAAACAGGACGAATTCTCCCTGTTCCAACAGTTTCCTGACCTGGCTGTAAATGTCTTGGGTATCGCTTTGGAAATACTTGGAGCGAATTAACCGGTCAAAATCCTGCTGGTTATTTGTAACAATGTGTTTGGCGTCAAAATTTTCATCAAATACCACGCCGGCTACCCAGCCACCGTGCTCAAACACATAACGAGCCAGTTCCCCATATATTGCACCCGACGTGCTATTCAGGCGCAAGGATTCGTCTTTGCTCCATGCCGCGAAAACCTTGGGAGACGGATCGTTTTCCAGCCGCTTATCGACGCCGGAGAACGGCGGACAGAGCCCGATACATTTTCCACACTGCACACACTTGTCATAATTGACAGAAGGGTACCAGAATCCTTCCTGATCTGCTTCAAATGAAATTGCAGATACCGGACAAATCTGCTCGCACATTTTACATCCGGTACAACATTCTATTTCCACTCGATCGACCAAGGTCTTCACCTCCTTCGAATCGGGGCCGCAGCAACCGTTGCGTCCTGGATTTTTTTATGCGCTGCCACTATGCCGTAATTCTCAATCCTTGCACCTTTTAGCAAGGAAGCCTTGATGCATATCCAGCTATGGTCTCCAATCCACACTTCATTGCTAAGTGGGATCAGGCTTCCCGTCTCCTCCCAATAGGTTTGATGAAAATCGCTGTCAAAAATAAATACGCCGCGCGCAATTAGGACATCCTCCCCGATGTGGACATGCTCTTTGCACATGATACTTGAACCGCAATTTATCTCTGCACTTCCAATTTCCAGCTGTCCATTGTCAAAAACATCTATCGTTACGTTATAGTAAATATAGGTCGTATGTTTTACATGCAGCCGCGCATTTTTCCTCAAACGAATCAGCGTTTCCGCTCGAGAACCTTTTAACAGGTTGTGACCGAGATAGAGGCTCTCTTCAATCAGCAGCTGGCTACCTTTCCCAAACTCCAAAATTGCTCTACCCCGGGGAAAAATATAGACTCCTTTTGCTCTTTTAATATGCCTGCAAAAATAATTGTACTTAATAAAAAACCATATATTTAATTTTGTGAAAATATTCCATCCAGATTTTAGCTTTTGAAGCAACCAGTAAATTTTATCTTTCAATGTCTGCTTCATCTCATTTCCTTCCCAATAATTTGGCGATTGTTTGACCTGCTATGGACAGATAGTAGCGAAACTCCGGCGAACGTCCTTCCAATAAAAACAGCACCGCATTAGGAACAACAACCAAAATCGCCAGCTTTATGCCGAAACCACCCCACCCCATTTCCGGAATAAAGTGCAAGAGTGAGGAACATGCAAATGCGCTGAGGCCAAAGAAAAGGACATAACGAACAGTGCCCGAAAGGACCGACAACCAACGCTTGCCAAAAGCACGACGGTAGATTATAATATCGCGCGCCACTACCACAAAAAGTGAATAGATAACCGTACCCAGATAAACGCCGGCAACGCCAAGATATTTTACAGCGACTACAGAAGCTATCAAATTGATGATGCCGCCGATAAACGCCAGGTACTTATCTTCGTTATAGATTCCAGCCGCTATTTTGTAATTATAGATTGCCGAGCCTTCTCCCCTCAGAAAGAAGACCAGCCCCATCAAGACAACTGCCGATTGCGCAAGAACATAGTCGGCGCCAAAAACCAGTTTAACAAGAGGCGTCGATAAATAAATAAAGCCGAGCGACATCCATCCATATAGCCAGTATGCCAGGAGTCTATAGGTTTTAAAAAAAGCAAGCTTTGCCTCATCGCTTTCCTTCGCAATAAGATTTCCAACACTTGGAATCGCTGCGCTTAGCGCCGTAACAATAAATAGATTCGCGTAGGTTGTAAACATGACATAGTTGGAAACAATTCCCGTCATCTCCAAGCTGATAAATCCGCTGATAATGAGATTGTCCGTCTGGCTTACGCTCACCTCGCCCAGATTGTGGATCATCAATGCCTTTACGTTGCGCACAATTACCTGCACGTCCTGCCGCGGCAGCTTCTCCGCTTTTTCCTTTTTTAAAAAAGGATACTGGCGATCCGCTGTCCTTTGCATGACGACCTGCATAACTAAACGAATCAACACGTCGGACAGGAGATATAATAAATAATTTCTGGTTGCTGCGAGCACCAGCATTTGAACCAACGCTATGGCCAACGTTCCGATCATTTGTGTCTTTTTCAGCATGTATTCTTTCTGGTCGGAAGTAAGCAGAGTCGTCTTATAACTGAGAAAATATCCCGAGACCGTGTTTATTAAATATAAAATATAGTAAAGTGAAAGATTTTCAATCCCCGTTGTATTTTTGATTATATAGGGCAAAAAAGGAACCAGTATCAGGCCCGCGACCGCTATAAAACTTCCAATCGCAAAATAGGCTTTGCGAAAGAGTGCCATAATGGACTTAATTTTCTCTTTATCATTTTGGGCGAGCGGCTTGTATAGCGCAAAGCCTATCGCCGTCCCCACGCCAAGTTCAGAAATGGACAGCACACCCAGAATATTGGAAAACAATCCGTTAACGCCAAGATAGTCTCTGCCGAGATAACGCACAAAAATCAGTCTGGAAACAACTCCAATGGCCATATACAACAGCTGATACAAGTAGCTGTAAGCCGCATTGATCGCTGTGTTTTTCAAACGTTCATTTGCCATTTTTTCACCATAAAATATAATATTGCCTCGCCGGTGCCAGATTTATTTATAGCTTTACCGGCAGATTATTTTCGGAAATGCCTTCTAATTTTAATCCAGCTGTATCCTCCACCCACAAATTCTTTTCGGGTTAACAGACAAAAAGCAGTTTTAGGTATACTATCAACAACTAAAGCGACAGCAGAGTCTGTTTCACCTTGTTTAAAGAATCAGTGTACTGCGGGATCTGGCTTTTCAGCTTCTCACGCACTGTTATTCTGCTCTCGTAAATATTTTTAAAAGCGGCGGACAGCGACGCCCTTTCCTTCATTTTTTGTGCCGAAACAACGAAGTTTTGCTCTGTTTCAAAAAGATCAAGAGCTATGCCGCGCGCCTTTACCGAATAACCGCAAACAAGGGTCGGCACATAGCTGGAGTACGCCGCAATGGTCGCGTGAGTTCGCGCGCCGACGAAACAGCTGCAATGGGAAATTATATACTTCAATTGCGCGCAATTCAAATTCTCAGAAACCAGTACAAGCCGGTCAGTATCCCTGAACTTCCTATACAGTCTCTCAAGAGGCTGCATATCATTTACGTCACTCCAGGTAACATGCGGTATTAGCGCAATATTTTCCCGGGTGCTATTCAAAATCCACTCTATTAGCCCGCAGTAGTTCTCAAAAACCATCCCCTTCTCGCCTTCGAGCTGCTGCACAAGTGGACTCATATTGATTCCGACGGTTGCTCCAGGCAAAAATCCTGCTGGTAATGCGGTTTCTTGCGGTTTCAGGATAAACGCAGTATCGCAGCAAAGAAGCGTATTGGGATTTATTTTTTTCAGTACATTATAGCTGAGCTGTTCCCGCGCCGTTATCAGAGAATATCTCTGAATGTCCTGCTGCATTTCCCTGTTCTGCAATAAAGTCTCCGGCTCTACACTGCATCCCCATAAAACGATCTTTGCTCCCTTTTCCAAAAGCCGATCGTTTAGCAATTTAACGGATCGCCAGCTGTTGTAGCAATATAAATCTCCACCACCGCAAAGTAGAAGATCACCACAATTTACATGTTTAAAAAAAGGGCGATTGTAATACAGGAATGATTTCCGGGAATCTTTGAGCAAATCAGTATAAAAATGATAGGTCATTGATTTCAAGCTGCGCACCTGCGGGTCAAAGGTATTCTGTGACGGCAGCACACGGCAAATTTTGTCCAAGCCAAACTTCACGTCCTCGTACGGCTTGTTCGAAAAAACCGTAACTTCCGCATCGTCTTTGAGAAGCTGCGCTGTAGAGCGGACAATGGCCTCGCAGCCGTGATTCAAACTGCCGCCATGTCCGTACATTTTTATCTTGCGCATAAGCCCGCTCCTCTTTCAGAAAGGTAATTAAACCCTTTATTTACCGCCAGCGCAACCGCCAGATAAACAAACGGCATCATTGCAATAGCGGTTCTGGCAAATTCAGCATTTGTGCCTAAAAACGCCGTAAAGAAGCTGACGGCAGTAAAACATCCAATACCTGCCATTATATAGTCCAGTTTTTTATTTTTAAAGAGTCTGACGACAGCGACCAGCAGACAGCTGCAGCCAATAATTGTTGCTGCTCCGAAAGTGATATAAAGATTAAAGACATCAAACAGCAGCCGCAAAAACTTTTCCCACATGCCGCCCGGCGATTTAAAGATGTAGTATGCGTAAAAATTCTGCCCCAATTCAGGCGCCAACAATTCCCAAGCACCGCGCAAATACCCAATCGGATCCTGAGATATTGCGTCCTTAACAAACTCTTTAAATCGAGCTTTATCTTTGCTGTAATAAGCCAGTAAGCGTGCTTCAACTGCAGGGTCGGCGCGGTCAGAGTTTTCAATCGCTTCACGAATCGTTTCGACCATTTCCTGATCCTGCGCACAAGAATATTGATCGGTCAGCGCCAAAACATGCATTTGCTGATACAGTAGCAGGTTGCTTAATGTAAAGTTTCCGTTTTGAACATACATACCGCACTGATAAACGATAACAATAATCAGCACAGGCAGCTGCACTGCCAGACACTGAAACGCGTGTTTTCGTTCTTTCTTTTCGAGAAATCCATAAAAGAGGAAAAATACGCATGCAATTCCCCAAAATGCCAGAAAAGAAGGCCGGAGAAAAATTGCGAAAAAGCTGACAGCAGCAGCGGCAACACCCAGGCGCACCGAAGGTTTATGCAAAAATCGAATTAGTATATAAGCAAAAAATATTGTCGCAGAAAGCGCAAATGATTCCGTGAGCAGCACGTGTTCATATCCTGTCACGCCCGGCTGAATTGTGTATACAGCAGTAACAGTCAGCGCAACTATTCGGTTGACTTTTAAAAGGCGCATGGTTTTGTACAGAAAAACTGAGCTTACAAATGCCGTCAGCATCTGAACACCACACAGAAGCACCCGCCCATATTCTAGTGAAATACAGTCAGAAATTTCTATCAAAAGCGGATAAATCGGCGTACGATCACCGTGAAGCTTGAAAGAAAATATATCAAACCCATTAATCGCAATGTATTCTTTTGAATCCAGTTCGACAGGAAGTGATGTAGATAAAAAGAAAATAATTTTATACAAAAATAACAGCAGGAACACAGCGCATTCTGCCGGATGCTCTTTGACAAATTCCCCTAATTTAACATAAAGTTTTTTAATCATTTTTTCTTTCCAAGCGATTATAAGCTCCCAGAACAGTGCTTAAAAATTTTGATCCCGCGATGCGATTCACGGTCTTCAGATGTCCTTCGTCGTACAGGCCAAAAAAGTCTCTGCTTCTTCGGAACGCCTTTTGATATTCCTGCTCAAAAATATTTAATATAAAGCTCTCATGTTTTTTTTCAAAGTCGTCCAGGAAATCCGCAGAACAGAAAATCGGCTCCCGCAGCATATTGAAATATGCCTCGTCGTTCTGGTCTATCTCGATTACTTTGCGAACGATTTCATCGACTGATCCCAGGCGGTTTCCGTTTATAAATGCCTTTTCGTTAAACTCATTTCCGATCAAAGGATCCCCGAGATAGATCGGAACTGTTCCTGAAGCAAATGCGTGAGTTATTTTTTCAGTGGAAAATCCAGCCAATTGTACACTGTCAACTGCAATTGAAAATTTACATCTGCGTTGAAAATCCAGCTTCTGCTCAATGCTTGCAGCATGCCATCCGTCCGGCTGATTATTCAGCATGGTCCCTGCCGACTCGACCCGCTTATATTCATTAAGGCGATGAAACAATTCTGCACGCTGCGGCTGTCCTTTTGCATTTCCATAAATAAAATTGCAAAAATGTGGCCGTTGGCGGTATTCTGCCTCATCTACGTGGAGATGTTTTTCGCTTGCCTGACGTATATATGGCGTATATAAACTGACGGGGTACCGAAAATATCGATCCTGTGCCTGGAGGAGATTAAAGCCAATCGCATAATCCGCCGTATTAAAGTTCGGCGCATAATTTTCCGCAGTGTAAAATATCCGTATACAATCGTAATTTAGATACTCATACGGTTTGCCGAAGCTGCTGAAAAACACATAATCCGGGTCATCACAAATTGCTACATCATAATGGCGGCACAGGACTTGATATTCTCTGCTGAGTTCCGGCTTAAAGCCGGGATAATAACCCACAAAATTAATCTTTTTCATTTTCTCTTACTTCTTACTCTTTTTCCAATCCAGGCCGCGGCTTTCTGCAGGTGGAAAGCGTATACCAAAGCCGTTATCTTCCGCTCCGATGAGACCTTTTTGTCAATCAGAAGTTTCCAGAAATTCCGATAGTATTCTTTTGTTGTCCCTCGGCGCAAACCCTGCTCAACGCTGTCCGGCCACAGTACGATCTGCACATAACAGTCCAGCAATCTCAAAAGGTAATATCTCCGGGCGTCAGAAATCAGCTCCGGTTTGTCCTTTTTTATTCGAAAATACAGCTCGCGCGGATATTCCAGCTGTGCGCGTGACTGCTCTGAAAAAAGGCCGGTGGATGCACTATGCTGATTATTGCAGCAATAGTGATAATATGCGGCTTGTCCGACATGGCATACCCGCTGTGCACGCAGCAGAGACTCATAGGCAAATAGAATGTCTTCGCAGACACTTCCTTCTCGGAATCTGACATCTTTTATAACGGATGCACTGAACACCTTGTCACATACAGACTCTTCCAGACCATCTGCGGAAAAAAATCTGCGCAAAGCTTCCGTTTGGGAAAAGCACGCAGGCTGATCCAACACGCAATCCTGTCTTTGCGCGCCGTCCGGCAAATGGCGGACTTTTCCGCAGCAAGCAATCTGCGCCCGGTTTTGAACAAGGCACTGCAGCATTTCGGAATACATTTCCGGTTCAACATAATCATCCGCATCAACAAACGCTATGAAACTGCCAGCTGCATATTTCATTCCCATGTTGCGTGCCGATGCGGCGCCGCCATTCTGCTTGCTGAAAACCCGGATATTTCCATATTTTTCCGCTAACAATGTGCACAATTCCAAGCTTCCATCTCGGCTGCCATCGTCAACCAAAATCACTTCGACCGGACTATAGCTCTGCTTTTCAATACTTTTTACACATCGTTCCAGATAAGGGCGCGCATTATAAACCGGAACAATGACTGACAACAGCTCTTTTTCCTGACCGTTCTGCTGTTTCACCTTATCTTCTTTTGACATATTCCCCTGCATCACTCTGCTCACTTTTCCCGCTGATGATGGTGGAAAGATCAAGGCTTTAACTTGCTGAAATACTTGCGTGAAATCTGTCCTGCCTGTTTTATTCGTTGCAGCACAAACACTTTACAGCCTCGTCCGCCTTTATCCGCTTTACCGTTTATTTGTTGAATACCAACGCATACAGTCCGGAATACAACCCGGGCAGGTACTTCAACAGCATCATTTTTATTTTCTCGCACTGTCCAAGCCAGGGACACCTTTTAAGTTCGCCATACTGCGACAAAAAAAGCGCTTTAACCTCTAAGGCGCGTTTTTTGCTCTGCGCATCTGCACGCAGCAAAACCGGATAACACCCTTTAAACACATTCCAGAAGTTTATCATCTGGTTGTATTTCGCGTTAGTTAAACCAAATCGTTCCAATATCTCTATGCGGTCCCGATACGCCCAAAGCACGTCCGAATGTTTCATCGGCGACAGGCTGTTCATTATGCTTGCCGGCGTATCCCGGTATAAATACAGCTTTTCGTCCAGCACACATATTCGCCTGCACCGCTCAATGAGGAAATGACAGATCAATTCATCTTCATGTATCTTTCCGCATGGAAAATACAGCTTGTCAAACAGTTCTTTTCTGTATAGTTTTGAACAGGCAGTTACCAGCGCCGGTATGTTTTTTTCAAAACAACCGAGCATTTCCCGCGCGCTGTAGGTTCCCTTCTGCAAACAGGGAAGCTCCTCACCGGATGGATGCAGCTTGTCATCACAGCGAACCAGCTGGAAGATCACCATGTCCGCCTTTTCTTTCTTTATCGCATCCATAACCAGAGAAAAGGTATTCGGCAATATGGCGTCATCTGCATCCAGGAAAAAAATATAATCGCCTCTTGCGCTTTTCAAGCCGGCGTTGCGCGCGTCCGACAGCCCGCCGTTTTCTTTATGAATGACCTTGATTTTGGGATTTGATGCAGCATAGCGCTCGCAAATCTGCGGACAACTGTCCGGGCTGCCATCATCAACCAGAATAAGTTCATATTCTGAAAAGTCCTGCGCCAGTACGCTCTTTATGCATGTCTCAAGGTATTTTTCGGTCCTATATACCGGAACAATAACACTAATCATTTCTTCCTGATCTTTCTGTAATTCGGTGTTTCAGCGAACTGGCAAATGCCAGCATCGCCGGGCAATTTAGTGTTACTAAAAATAGTCCCACAATTGTTTCAGGCGTTGTTTTTTCCTGTTTCAACTTGTTTTTCAGCATGGTTCGGTATTTCTTCTGTGCAAAGATTTCACGCAGGATCTCAAGGCGATCACAATAGGAAAACTTGCTGCTTACCGAAACAGCCTGCAAGTACTGTGCATGTACTCCTGTTTCCAGCACTTCTTCAGCAGAAGGCAACCCGCTCCTGGTTGCCTGCATCACTGCCAGGAATTCGGCATGCGCCTTGCTTCTGCGCTCAAATGTTCGCAAAATGTCCTTACGTCCCCTGTTCGAAGAGGAAGATTTATAGTAATAATATTGATAAAACGGTCGTCCAACATTCAGAAAGCCTTCGGCAAGCGGAAGAGCTGCATAGTCGAAAAAGGCATCTTCATTGATCTGCAGACTTTCATCGAAATAAAGTTTGTTTTTCCGCACAAAGTTTGTGCGGTATATTTTCATACAGCATGAGCCAAATAAGCGCTCATAGTAAACAGCGAGGCGGGGCAGCAGGCTTTTCCTGTCCGGCGCATAAAAATCTTCCATAACCTGCGTCCGAATAACTTTTCCACCTACTATTTGAAATAAACCGAACGAAATTATATCACACTTTTTATTTCCAATTTTCT
The DNA here is from genome assembly GCA_944385925.1 of uncultured Clostridia bacterium. Taxonomy (GTDB): domain Bacteria; phylum Bacillota; class Clostridia; order Oscillospirales; family Ruminococcaceae; genus CALWZE01. Next base: position 24,327 of record CALWZE010000053.1, on the reverse strand, counting down.
GCACGACCGTTTCCAGCCACTCCGCTCCAACTGCATCGTCGCTATCCACGAACGCAAGATATTCACCTTCAGCCGCGCGAATGCCGGCATTTCTTGCAGCGGACACACCGCTGTTAGCCTGGTGAATTACCCTTACCCTCAGGTCTTGCTTTTTCCACTCGTCGCAAAGCGCTCCGCTGCCGTCTGTGCTGCCATCATCGACCAAGATCAGCTCGATATTCTGAAAGGACTGGCTGAGGATGCTGCTAATACAGCGATCCAGATATTTCGACGTATTATAAACCGGTACGATTACCGATAATTTGGGCATTCCCTTTTCCCCTTTTCAGATTTTTTCGCATGGTCCGGACCGTCGTTCATCAACTGGCTTGCCAAGCAATAATTCCTCACATAACGCAACAAGATGGGCGGCCGCAACATGAGGGTTCCAGACCTCCTCAATCGTAGTCTTTGCTTCTCGTTGTATCTGAGCACACAGTTCAGTGTTTTTAATCAGGGTCTCGGTTTTTTCAAGCAACTCGCCCGTTTTTCGGAAAGAAAATCCATTTTGTCCGTCTTTGATTAGAAACGGAACGCTCCCCATCTCCTCGGATGCCACCACAGCGCAGCCGGCGCTCATCGCCTCATTGACAACCGCCCCCCCATCCTTCATTGCTGTCGCTGGTAGCTAAGAAGAGGTCCGAGCGTTCCATCATCTGAATAATCTCTTAGTTTGGCACGGAAGAAAGCAGGCGAACTTTTCCCTGCAATCCGTATTTGTTCCTCAGTTGTTCAAGCAGTTGTTTTTGCGGTCCGTCGCCAACCATTGTCAGACGGAAGTCTATCCCTTTGTTTTTAAGCCACACCGCTGTCTCGACGGCCAGTTCAGGTCTTTTCCAATCAAGCATTCGGCCTGCCCACAGTATTTCCGGTGTTTCATGCTGATTTTTTATTTCGGACAATTCATCCTGAAGTTTTGTGCTTCCTGTGGGAAAATACCCCCATTTAAAAGCTTTGTTTTTATATGCCCCCACAAATGCGTAGTCTGATGCCGTATAGGCGCTGGCACACAGCATATACAGGGGGTTGCGATTATAGATTGTATTTCCCTTCCACATGCAGGCAAGCACTATGGGATTGAACTTGCTGTTAAATCGCGGCTTGAAAGCCCGTTCACTGTAGCGGAACGTCAGTTTTCCGGTGCGCATGCGCTTTCTAAAATAAGATTCCGGCGCGGAGCCGATTATCATTACATCGCTTGAATTGCATAGCTCCAGCGCCTGTTCTTCGTTTTGACTGTTCAGATAGCTCGGAAGGCAAAAATCATATTGGCAATTAATATCTGTAAAACCGGCCGTAACCTTTTGAGCAGCGAACGGCTCGGTCGCGATAAAGGTAAAGTTTTCGCCCAGAATCTTCCGCATTTCCATACAAAAACCCAGCTGATGCGGGTTTAGAAAGTTTGAAAAAAAAAGCTACTTTCATTTCTCCACCTTATGGTCACAATATGCAAGGAAATCCTGATAGTCAGAAAAGGGTGGTTCATGCGCAATAAATCGCGCAGAAGATTCTTCAAAGTTTCCGCGCAGCGCCAGTTTATCCAAAAATACAGGATTCAGGCCTTCCAGCTTATTGCTGAAAAGCCAGAAATGCTCATGCATCGCTTCGACAGGCGGCCAAGTTCCATACACCTTTTTATATTCCAAGACCATAGCGGTAGCCTCTTCGATTTGCAGTGCTTTTCGCTTTTCCGCATAATCTTCAAGCGTCATTATCTTTTTTGCTGGCACCCCGGCATATACGCTGTCCGGCTCCAACTTTCCTTTTACCACGCTTCCGGCGCCCACAATCACATTGTCGCCGATTTCTGTTCCGGGAAGAAGGGTCGTGTTCAAACCAATAAAAACATTGTTTCCTATTTTCACCTTGCCTGCCGACCCCAATATTTCGCCGCATTTTCTGTGCAGGACACACCAATCATAACCATGCGTCAAAATTGCAGCGCCCGACGTGATCTCCACATTGTCTCCAATTTCGATCATCCATGGACGCGTCAGATCCATAACAATTCTGTCACGGCCATAAATGGTGACATTGTCTCCTACTCTGACGCCTTGCTTTCGCAAGTATAGCACATAGTTTTCGCTTGTAGCAATATTGAGCGCCATTGCAAAAAGTCCCGAATGATTTTAAATAAATTAATCATCAGCCATTATCCTCTCATAAACCAGCAACAACGCAGCAGTATTCTGCTCCCTGTCATGCGTTTTTCTTGCCCGGCTCCTTGCCGCTTCTCCCAGGTCTTCCGCGCGCTTGGGGTTGTCCAGCATAAAGCAGATTGACTGGAACATTTCTTCCAGGTCCCAGAAATCATAGAGTTTCCCCTGCTGATTATCCGCCATGATATCTCCTGTCCCCCCGACGCGGGAAGCAACTACCGGCACGCCGAGCATCATCGCCTCGCCGACTGAATTCGGGCTGTTTTCCAGCGTTGAACAGGAAACAAAAAGGTTGCAGCGAAGGTACTGCTTTACCATTCCCATCGCGTCGAGCGACCCTACCCATTGAATGTGTTCCTGCAATCCGGTCCTGCGAATTTTCTTTTTTATATAATTCTGATACTCAAAAAAATAATCCACTATCCGGTCTAGGAACGGAACACCGAATCCATAAGGCTTGTTCCCGGCAACCATAATCCGTATATCCGGATAACGCTCGATCAAACGGGGCATTATTTCCAACATTCGATGAAACCCCTTGATCGGGTAAAAGGCCTGACTTACAAAAAGGCTGTGGGGGACACAGCGTTCGTAGCTCCACAGATCTGCTTCATAAAATGGCGCGCGCAAATTTTCATTCACGTGAAAATACTGAATCTGCGGGTTAACAGCAAGCGCACAGCTGTTGTCCCACGCTGTACGCCCAATAACGTATTTCAGGCTTTTGAGCGCGCGTTTTTCTTCCTCGCCCTGCACAAAAAAAGCCTTTTTCCCCATCGCGATACTATCGGCATAGTATACTTTTTTCATCAATCCGACCAATGGGTTGATTTTGGAATACCTGCCCGGCAGACCATCGTCATAGTGTTCCGCATACTGATACATAACCCCCTGCAAAGAGGCCACGCAGCGAATTCGTGCTTGTGCACAATCCATAATCAAATTGGTATTATAGCTGTATTCCGTGCCAAAAACATGAACCATATCGGCGTGAAGCCGCAGAACTTCCTGTAGTAAATTCTTCCTCGCGTTCATTTTCGGCAGAACGACATATTGGATTCCATTTATTTTCGCCTCTTTGCGCTGTTTTATCTGCGCAGAAAGAGCGATTACCGTCAGCTCGACACGCTCGTTTCCGGCCAGACACTCTGCCTGTGCCGTTAACCAGCCGCCGCCATTTTGCGTTTTAAGACCGAACGCCTGAGCAGCTGGCGGCAGCAGAAGATTCACATACCACGCTATTTTCATATATTTTTCCGTCCCGTTGTCTGTTGGAGGATTTGCTCGAACTGTTTGCTCACAAATTCCAGCGTATTTTCTTTGAACAATTTTTCAATTTGTTTAAAATCCGCGTTTTTTCCGGCACATGCAGTTAAAAAACGCTCCAATTGGGGAACGGTTTCCGCAAGCGGCTTCCCCTCTCTTATATTAATTGCAAGCGGATATTTGTTAAAGTATTTCAGGGTAGGGCAATCGTCTATTTTATAAAAATTTATAATCGGTTTTCCGCTGCTGATATATTCAAAGATTTTGCTTGGAAGCTGATTATGCACGCTGTTGCCAATGTTGATTAGAAAATCCGCCTCGTTTCTTAATCTTTCCGCCTCTATAGGGGATACAGGATCCAAAAGTATTAATCGACCGGCAAGCAGGCTGGAGTAATGCGCAAAAAAGCCCTCCGGAAACCCCTCTTTTCCTCCGCCGACAAAAACAAATTGAATGTTGTCGGGCAGACGCTGTGCCAGTTGAAAAATATACTCCGGGCTGCGGATTCCGGCATACAGATTTCCAATGTATAAACAACGCAGCATCTTCTTATCCTCGCAACCTTGCCGCAGACCCGCGCATTTCGCCTGCAAACTCTCAATTCCCGGAAAAGGAAGAACGCTCATTTTTGTCTGGAATTTTTTCAGCGAAGATTTTTCGTTTTCCTGCTTCATCAGATCCGTTATAATTGCCCGATCAATTTTTTTATAAAATCGCTTTTCCTTTTCAAGACTCGCCATATATCGGATTGTCCGGTTCGACCAGTATGGGTCGAGCATATATGCTATTTTTTTCGCATTGACTCGGCTATCGGCCAGTGCGAACATCAAATAATGCGGACAGGATACCGCCACTGCTGCGTCAAAATGGCGCTTTTCAAGTTCCTGTTCAATTATTTTCTGTATCGGTCTTTGCGCCAAAGAAGTTTTCAACAGCAAAAGTGACACCAGGTTCAGCGCCGCGCCAGGAACGCGCAAAAGCGCCCACACTGTTCCCGCAGCAGATTTTCCATCTGCCCTAGACTGATTAATCACTTCATAGGTTCTTTTGTCCAATTCACAGCAAAAAGTCAGAGTATTTTGAGCTGGCAAATCAGCGGGGTTTTCGCGGCAATTGCATAAATACCATACCTCATGCCCCATTTGACCAAGCCTGCTTGCGATCTGCCTTGCAATGCGGATATTTGCGCTTTCACCGCTGTAGATATAATCCAAAATAAAAAGAAGCTTCATCTTACCAAGCCTTCAAATAAAAGTTTTCCAGCCATTCAGCTGTTTGCTTGATGTCATAGCCTTTTTGAATAATTTCATTTTTACAGTCGAACCCCGCTGCGTCACGCAGCGCACAAATTTCATCAGACCATCTCTGTGCCCCGGACTCAAGAGACAAAAACCGCACTTTTCCCGAGACATCCGCCTGCTTTGGCACTCCTTCGGAAGCAACGCAGGGTACACCGCAAGCCTGCGCTTCTACTAAAGCGAGGCCCAATCCCTCCGATATGGATGGGAAAACAAAAACATCCATTGCGCGTAAAAGGCATTCCACCTGGTCTGACTCCCCGCAAAAAACCACTTGCTGTACCAAATCTTTTAATTGAACTGTTTTTTTAATTGATTCCGACAGGTCGCCCGAACCAATCAGCAGCAGCTTTGCCTTTTCTTCTTTGCGCGCGATTTGTTCAAACGCCTCAATTAAAAATGAATGGTTTTTTTGTTCGCAAAATCGGCCGACGTGCCCTATTACAAAGTCGTCATTAATCCCCAGTTTCAACCGCATTTCTCTTCTGGACAAAGCGTCCGGATGAAACCTTTCCAAGTCGACTCCATTATGAACAATTTGCGCTTCTTTCGCCCGCTCTTTGAAAAGCCATTCCGCCGCTTGTCTCGAACAGGCGAACAAATCCGTAGCAAACGGATTTATTTTTAGCCCGTAATAATTTTTAACAATCTGGTAGAGCAACCCGCCCTCGTTTTTCACACTATGGCTGTGTGCAATTCTGATTTTCACCCCGGTTTTGGCTGCGCACTCCATGATTAAGCCAGAAAACTTGTCCATGTGGCTGTGGACAATATGATATTCCGGGTGATTTCGAAGAAATTTCAGGACATTTTTTTTATATAGAAAAGGGCCGACTTTTGTGATGAATGGCAGATAGTAAATCTCGCCCCCAAGTCCGCGTATTTCCTCATCATATTTTCCCGGTAAGCTTGCCATGAAATCAAACTGAATTTTGGAACGGTCAATACATCGATAAATATTCATTAACAAAGTCTCATAACCGCCATAATTCATTCCGACAACACAATGCAACACGCGAATCACTGCCACAGCCTCCATCTGTCAAGATTATTTATTTAAAAAACACAAGCATGCAGCAAATCATGGATGAGCATCCAGCATAAACCGAATAAACAGTTTGCGCTAAAATGGATTTTCGCTATTCCCAGTATCGCGTTTTATGCTTCAAAGCGCCAGCGCCAGCGTATTGATCAAGGCGGCCAGCGACAATGCGCCCATCAGGATAAATACGGGCTGCCGCAGACGGGAGCGGCTGGGCAGGATCGTCCTCTCCGCCAGCAGGGCACAAACCGCAAAGAATGAAAAATACAGATAGCAATAGGTCCGGTCACCGGACGCCCAGATCGTCGGGGATAAAGACATCACCATCCGCGTGCCAAAGCCCGCCGTTAATGCGAGAATCGCACCCAAACGCTCCTGAAGGCTGTCAAATGCGTGCCAAAGCGCATAAAGAATCGCCAGCACAAGACCAACCATAACAATGTCGGGCGCCCAGGAAGCGACATTGCTGAACCGGATTGCCGTGCCATATTGCCCAATCGATTCCACTACTGCGCAAAGGCCGTTAAAGGGCCTGTTCGGGTCATTTCCCAGCACGCCGAAAAACAACGCGACAAACAGCGGCGCCGATGCGCAGGCGCGCGCAGAGGTTTTGGAGGTCCTGATCCACACCGCGCACAGCAAAAGCACCGCAAATAGCCAGAAGGTCAGATTGGGATACATCGCGAAGTCGCGAATTGTTGAAGAAAATCCCATTTCCAGCTTGCGCCAAAGCGGCACCGCGCCGAATTCAGGGAACCATCCGTTTGTTTCATTGATCAATCGTTCCGCCGCACCCGGACAGGTTCTGGAATACAGAATGTCTATTAATACTATCGCAAAAGCGCCATACAGAAACGCGCTCGCTTTCTTTTTGCGAACCAGGTTCCATCCCAGCAGAACCCCATCAATGATAAACAGGCCGACAGCCATCTGCTCCATATTCGCCGCAAACAGCGTTGCCAGCAGGCCCAGCGGGTATTCCCAGGCGCGAACCCGCTCTGCGCGGGTCAACCGGAATACGAGGCTGATGTTGTACATACCCAATGCGAGCGGCCAGATATAGTTAAGAGTCGTCACGACCCATCCGGCACTTATCAGGTGCGCCATCGGGTACATGGCACACAGCGCACAGATAATCCAGCCGGGCGCGTTTCCCCTATCCGAGGGACCTGTTGCACGATAGATCCATCTCGCCGTCAGCGTGATCATCAGAGAATCCAGCACGCGCCAGAGCAGCGGATAATGAATGATGTAGATTAAAACGCCCTCAATCAGCTGTCTGGAGGACCAGGTATAATAATTGGTTTTGGAAAATTCCCAAAGTGATTTTTCTCCAAGGACCGCGGCGTAGATTGCATCGTCTGCCAGTCCGACCGTCATATTAAAATGGATTGCCAGAATAACGACAAACAACGCCACAAAGGGCATCCACTCATTTGTCAAAATCCCGCGCAAACAGCTTGTTTTTCCTGGAGTTGAAGGCTTTGGCCGCAGTTCGTTCAATTGCAGTCCCTCCCCTGTTTTCGGAAAATCACGAGTGATTAAACCGTTAATCATTTTACCTGTCCGCTTGAAAAAGGTCAAGAAACCCTGTATAAACGCCCGCCCACAGACACAAACTACAAGCAAAAAGAACTGGGCGCCTTCGGTTTGGCCTGCCCGAAAGGATTGAAGTTATGAACAGGAAAAAGAAAGGGTCTTTTCGCGGATTTTTGAAGAAAAACGGATTTTATGTCGCGATGGTCATGTTTGTGATTGCGGGTGCAATCGCTTCCTATGCGGCTGTTACGAGCATCATCGGAACAGCGCCGACGGAGGATTCCGAGCCCGAATCCGAGCTGGTACAGAATGAGCCGGAAACACCGGTTGACATCCTGCCCGAACCGGAACAGGAAAAAACAGATCCTGTTCCGCAAACCCCTGACGACTCTGAGCAGACAGATGAAGCTTCCGCCGATGTCCAGGAGCCGCTGACGCCGGTCTATTCCCGGCCAGTATCCGGCGAAATGCTCAAAGCCTTCAGCGGCGATGAGCTGGTGAAAAGTGAAACCATGAACGATTGGCGCACCCACAATGGCGCTGATTATGCCGCGGCAATCGGAGACCCGGTCTATGCGGTCTATTCCGGCGAGGTCACCCGCGCGGAAGAAGACCCGATGCTTGGTTTTGTCGTGGAGCTGAAACTTGATACAGGCTATCATGTGCTGTATGCAAATCTTGCCGGTTCCCAGGACGTACAGGTCGGACAGCGCATTTCTCAGGGAGAACAGATCGGTACAGTCGGCAACACCGCTTTGATCGAAAGCGCGGAGCTTCCTCATCTGCATTTTGAGGCAAGAAGTGGAGACAAGCGCATCGATCCGGAGAGTTTATTCGCGGTCTGATCCCAGTTCCGAAAGCGACGCCTAAAAAAGGCGCCGCTTTTTTATATCCAGCCATCATAGTGCTGCAAGGGACTTTCCGGATTACGCTTTTGCCTGCATTGCTTTAAACTTTCATTTGGCAAACAAAATATTTTTCCCGGTTGCCGGATCTTTACAAAAGTGACTCAATCACACAGATTAATCTTTTTGACTCCATGCAATATTGACAAACTCTACTGAATAGGTATAATTATCATGTTGTTAAAAAGCGCGCTTGAATCTGTCATATGTCAAAAATAAAGAAGGGGTAAAGGATGTCTAAAAAAGATACAGCCACAATTAAAGGCATGAGCTGCGCTGCCTGCGCCGCTTCGGTGGAAAAGGCGGTCAGCCGGCTTCCCTTTGTAACCAGCGCATCGGTAAATCTGGCAACCGAGCGTCTGGACGTTGTGTATGATGAAAAACAGGGCGGCCTTGCAGAAATTGCCGGCGCAGTGGAAAAGGCCGGTTTCCAGCTTGTCGAGCGCACCGAGGAATCTGACGAAAAGCGCTTTGCCGAGCGAGATGAGGCGCTGCATCTGCAAAAGCGCCGGTTAATTATAGCGCTTGTCTTTACCATCCCGCTGTTTTATATTGCAATGGCGCACATGATCGGGTTTGTCAAGCTTCCATATCCCGCATTTCTCGAGCCGATGAGCCATCCGGTCGCCTATGCGCTGGTACAGCTTGTTTTGACCATTCCCGTACTTATCTGCGGGCGCAAATTCTACACCAATGGGTTTAAGGCACTCTTCAAGGGTCATCCAAATATGGACAGCCTGGTCGCGGTCGGTACCTCCGCAGCCTTTGCCTACAGCCTGTATTCCCTGGTACGCATACTGGGCGGCAACGCGCATGCAAGCATGGATATGTACTTTGAATCCAGCGCAATGATCGTCACCCTCATCATGGTCGGAAAATATCTTGAAGCACGAGCAAAACAAAAAACCGGCAACGCCATTGCCAGCCTTTATTCCCTCAGCGCGCCGACCGCCAGCGTCGAACGGGACGGTAAAATCGTCGTCATCGACGCGGAACAGCTGCGGGTCGGGGACATTATGGTAGTCCGTCCCGGCGAAAAGATTCCGGCAGACGGCGTCATTATTGACGGAACCAGCTCGGTTGATGAATCCATGCTGACCGGCGAGAGCATGCCGGTTGAAAAAAAGGTGGGAGATCGGGTAACCGGAGCCACTGTCAACAAAAACGGTGCGCTGCGCGTTGAGGTCAGCCGTCTTGGAAAAGACAGCACTCTTTCCCAGATCATACGGCTGGTAGAAGAGGCGCAGGGCCAAAAGGCGCCGATCGCCAAACTCGCAGATGTTGTTTCAGGCTATTTCGTGCCTATTTCGATGTCCATCGGCCTGGTCGCGGCTCTGATCTGGGCGTTTGCAGGAGAAAGCTTTTCTTTTGCGCTTAAGATTTTCGTCTCTGTTCTGGTCATCGCCTGCCCCTGTGCGCTTGGACTTGCAACACCGACCGCGATTATGGTCGGAACCGGCAAAGGCGCTTCCAAAGGCATTCTGTTCAAAAATGGAGAAGCGATTGAAACCGCCAAAGCCGTTTCGGTCGTGCTGCTGGACAAAACCGGTACCATTACGCGCGGCGAGCCGTCCGTCACGGATATTCTGCCCGCAAACGGATTTGACCCGCAAGGACTTGTCTCGCTAGCGGCAACCGCGGAACAGATGTCTGAGCATCCATTGGGAGAAGCCATTGTACGCTATGCATCCGAAAAGGAGATCACGCTGGATGAGAGCAGCGGCTACACGGCGCTTTCCGGCCTTGGCGTTGAAGTGACGGTGGGCGGGAAAAAAGTCAACGGCGGAAACCTCGAGTATATGCACAAACTCGGTATTGACTGCGCGCAGGCAAAGCAGCAGGCCGAAGCCCTTGCAGCCGAGGGAAAAACACCCCTGTACTTTGCTGTGGACGGCGTCTTCGCGGGCCTTATCGCTGTCGCGGATGTGGTCAAACCGGACAGCCGCGACGCAATCGCCCGGCTGCATGAGCTTGGGATCCGCACAGTGATGATTACCGGCGACAACCGGCTGACCGCCAACGCGATTGCCAAAGCTGTCGGCGTCGACGAAGTGGTCGCCGAGGTAATGCCGGAAGATAAAGCCGGTGTGGTAAAAAGATACCGCGATCAGGGCCTGCGGGTCGCAATGGTCGGAGACGGCATTAATGATGCTCCTGCACTCGCCTTTGCAGACGTCGGTATCGCCATCGGCAGCGGTACGGACGTCGCAATCGAGTCGGCCGACGTCGTTCTGATGGGCAGCTCGCTCAAAGGCGTAGCGGATGCCATATTGCTCTCACGCGCCGTTATTCGTAACATAAAGCAGAATTTGTTCTGGGCTTTCTGCTATAATAGCATTGGCATTCCGGTTGCGGCAGGTCTGCTGTATGCTTTTGGCGGTCCTCTTCTGAATCCCGTCATAGCAGCTGCTGCGATGTCGCTTTCCTCGGTCAGCGTCGTTTCCAATGCGCTGCGGCTGAATCTGCTGAAACTGGACTAATAAATTATTCTGGAGGATACAAACATGAAAAAGCAAATTGACATTAATGGTATGGCCTGTGGACACTGCAAATCCCGGGTTGAAGGTGCTTTGAGCAAGCTGAATGGCGTCAAGAGTTACGACGTGTCGGTCGAGGACAAACGAGCTATCGTTGAATATGACGAAAACGTGGTATCTCTGGAGGCCATCGAGCAGGCGATTGAAGACCTCGGTTTTGACGTCGCCTATTAATTCAGCATCCGCTTAAAATCGCAGTATTGCAAAAAATATTAACCGGATTTTCCGCTTTGGTTGGGAAAATCCGGTTTTTCTCTGTTATGCTTCAGCGTCTATGCTTCCCCGCCTCGCAACCTCCATATCCTTCCCAAAAACAGGAATTCCCCCCCCTTTTTATGGTTGCCGCAAAATCGCTGCTGTGACAGTATTATAAAGTGAATAGGAAAATAATTTACCTTTTCCCGATCTGCGGAATATTTTTCCACCCCTGGGATATTTTGGGGATTGACGCTGCATCCGCCGCCCAGATCAGGGGCATAAGTTGTCCCTATGGGGCAGGTAACAGCATAGGTGACTAATTTTCTTTCCCAGTTTCTGTCCTCAGATGTTTCCCCATAGCTCAATGCAAAAGCTTGCGTGACATCACTTTTGACAGAAAACATCGCATTGCAAGACGTAATTCCCGGTAAAACGAGATACCTTAGAAAATCCTGTAAGAGCTTTCGCTCCGCAAGTCTCCCAAAAAGTAATGAATATTTTCAAGCTGCCTTTGACTACCAGCATTTTGTTGCCGTCAAAATTTTTCATCGGCACTGGAACGCCGAATTTTGACACCGGCAATTGTAAGCAGAGCGCAGTTATTCGTCCCTCAGAGCGTCCTCTATGCCCGCATTTTTCCATGACCATACGCCGAATTCTTCCCGGTTGGCTGGAAACAATAAATGCAGCGGCGGTATATTTCCGCGCTGAATTTTGAAAAGGGCGGTGACTTACCTTGAAATTCAAGAAAAAGCCGAATCCGCAAACCAAAGCCGAACAGGTTGTGCAGGAAGCTGCGCAGGTTGACGCAAGGTTTGATCCTAATGGTAGTTATACCGGTAAACCCGTTTGCGCACAGGAAACTCCGGTACAGGACGCAGACGATCTTTAATCGGCAGGCCCCCGACTTAAAGCCGGGGGCCTGTACCGATAATTTTGGATATATTCCGAGGTCTTTAACCGTTTTTGCACCGCCATCCCTATTCATTTATTTCGCGGATGCCCTTGTTTAAAGGCCTGACCTGGCACTGACGTTTAATAATCAGTTTCCTCTCTGGCCGGCTGGTCAAATCCTTCCAAAGAAACGGCTGTTTTCCCCTTTCCCTAAAAAGCCATGTTAGCAATTCCTTAAAAGCACTTTATTATAAGACTGCTCAAGCGCTCTTCTTCGTGCTTTCAGGCAACATATCTATGCTTTAAGTTCCGGTTGTTTCTGCCACAACACAGTTCATCCACTAAAGTTTCTATATACACGTTTATTCGCCATGCAAAAACACAAGGCCGCACAGAGGCAGAAAAAGCCTTGTGCGGTCTTGTGTTTGTTTAACTAAGAAGTTCCAAATATGATTACGATGTCGGATACATTGCTGCCAGTTCTTCTTCTGTCGGCACATATTCGTGCGTACAGGTCGGCGGCACATTGTCTTTCTTGTAATAACCGGTTGCGGTCTCCGGACAGTTCGGTCCCGCCAGTTCGCCGGTTGCCGTGCAGTAGTTTGCGGCGATCACGTCGTCACAGGTCGGGAAATTCTTGTATTCCAGACCTTCATGGATCTGTTTCATGACCAGGTTGATCGCCTGCTGGGTCGGATGCGGCCGATAGGTGTACATGTATTCCATCTCGTCATAACCTTCCCAGCACGCCATGACATAATAAGGCGTCAAGCCAATCGCCCAGAAGTCGCAGTTATCCGAAGTTGTACCGGTCTTGCCGATGATCGGAATATTATTGGGGATCCGGTAGGATTCATGGGTATCGGTTCCGCGCGCATAGCCGTTCGCCATCGTCGTGCCGGTACCGATGCGGGTAACGCCGGCAAGCAGCTTGCTCATAATATAAGCTGTATCATCCGAAAGCGCCTTGATAGTCTGGATATTCTGCTCTTTATTGATAACAGTTGCGCCGCGGGAGTCAACGACCTTGGTGTAACAGTGCGGCGTATAATAGGTTCCGCCATTGCCAAACACCTGATAAGCCGCAGCCATTTCATACGGGCTGACACCGTAAGTCAGGCCGCCCAGTGCCAGCGACATTGTCCGGTCGGTCAATCCGCCTTCCGAAGCAGAACCGCCGTCCACCAGCGATGTGATGCCCAGGCTGGTTGTCAGGAAGTCGAAAGCATAGTCCGGTCCGATCAGTTTCATCGTCGCGGCCGCTGTGGTATTCAAAGACTGCGCAAGGCCGTCGTAAACAGTCACAGGGGGGCCGTAAGTCCAACTGTAGTTTCGCGGCCAGGGCTGACCGTTTACTACATCAACCGGCGCGTCCGCAAAAACAGTGGAATAGGTGATCTTATCCAGTTCAAGCGCGGGCGCATATGCTGCAATTGGCTTCATGGAGGAGCCGGTCTGCCGCACCGAGTCAACCGCACGGTTCAGGCTCAGACTCTTATCCTTTTCGCGTATGCCACCAACAACGCCGAGCAGCTCGCCCTCATAGTTCATGACTACCATCGCTGCTTGAATCTGGTTTTCCGCAAGCACCTGCACCGGATCGCCATTCTCATCATAAATGGTGTCGCCGTTCTCGTCCACAGCATCTTCGTACTCGAGCGCCGGCCAAATCACATCGTTATTATAGGAATTGATCTTACCGTAAGTCTCGGTATCCCAATAAATCGGGTTGAACGCCACGTCCTCAACCGTTTTCTGGATGTCCAGATCAATTGTCAGATAAACAGTCAGACCGCCGCCGCCGCTGACGACCTCTCCCTCCTCGTTCGTATAGGTATATCCATAGAAGAGGTTGTTCGCCTCTTCCGCAGTCATGCCGTTGATCTCCTGCAGGTCCTTGATTACCTCGCGAATAGCAGTATCGGTGAAGTAGCTGTAAATATCGCTCTCAGCGTCCGCGGTGTCTCCCTTGGTGAATACAAGGTTTTCGCTTTCTTCCAGCGCAGCATGATATTCCTCTTCGGTGATCATGCCATTTTCATACATGGTCCAAAGAACCACGTTTTCACGCTGGTACTTGTTCTCATCAGGATTAATATATGGATCATATAAAGATGGATACTTGGTAATACAAACGATTGCCGCGCTCTCCGCAAGGGTCAGCTCGCTGGTCGTCTTGTTAAAATAATAGTTTGCGGCTGCTTCAATTCCAGCGACCTGACCGCCCAAACGGAAGGTATTCAGATAGGCCTCCAGAATCTGCTCCTTGGAGTACTTGCGCTCCAGCATAAAGGCGCGGTAGATTTCACGCAGTTTACGCAGCGCACCATCCATGCCGCTGACGCTTTTCTCATTTGTAATATTCTTGATCAGCTGCTGGGTAATTGTCGAACCGCCCTGAGTATTTCCCCAGATCTGGAACACATATTCGTTAATGAACGCGGCGATGGTACGTTTGATATCAACGCCCTTGTGGGACATAAAGCGTATATCCTCAGAAGCGATGGTCGCCTTGATCAGTTCCTCGGGGAACTCGTCATAGCTGACCCACACGCGGTTTTCGCCGCCGAATATGCGCTCATACTCTTCCCACTCGCCGGTCTCGTCATTCATTGCCATCAAACGGGTCGCATAGCTCAGCTCCAGAGAGTTGAGGTCGAGCAGTTCGTCGTCATTCGCCGTGACCTTGGCAAGATACATAGCCGCAGCGACCGTAACTGCGCAGGCGCAAATCACCCCGATGCAAAACAGGAACAGCACAATTTTCCCGAACCTGCGCCAGCCGGGATGTCCTTTTTTATATTCCTGCTCAACGAGGGACTTTTTGTCCTTGCCGCCGGATTTTTTCCCGCCCTTTGCAGCGGCTTTTTTGCGTCCGACTGCGTTTTTCTTCTGGTCAGGTTCTTTTTGTGCAGAGGCCTGTTCCGGTTTTTCGCTCTGCGGCGAGGTGTCTTTTGCCGAATCAAAGGTTTCGACCTCGCCCTCTTTCTGCCGCAGACTGACAAATCCCGTATCAGATTTTTCGTAATCGCCGAGATCGATATAATCCGGATTATATCCGGTCTGCTTCTGCGCGTTTACCGAATCTTCCAGAACACCGTTATCCTCGAGTTTTTTAAAAAAAGCGTCAACCCGCTCATTGGATTCGGTATTATCGATTTCCGGCGTATTATCCGGGCTGTTGTTTTTATTCATTTCGTCCATTTAAAGGTTTCTCCTTTCGACGAAGATATGCGTTCAGCGAAATGTCGCAATATAAGTGATTATAGCACAAACATTTCCGGTGAAGCAAGTTTTGCGCTGATCTGGCGACGCAGGCCCGCCGCGGCACCTGCGTCGCAGAGAGCTATTATATAAAGTGGCGTTTTGCTTTGCGGTCTGTTGCAGCTTTCGCCCCTTGCCCGCAAGTCAGGCAGGGTGTATGATTAACAAAATGCATTCTACAAAGCGTATGCCTTATTATGTGACCGTATGGCAAAAAACATGCCGATGTTGGGTATTTAAAAAAGTTTGCAGGAGAAATTATGAATTATCAGCTTGCATTGGAACAGGTGCTGAACCGGCTGGATGGTCAAAAACCAAAATTGCTGCTGCACTGCTGCTGTGCGGTTTGTTCCAGTTACGTTCTGGAATATCTCAGCCAATATTTTCAGATCACTGCATTTTTTTATAATCCGAATATTTTTCCGTCTGCCGAATATGAACGGCGCAAGCAGGCGCTTCTTCAACTCATTTCAAGCGCTGATTATCCAAATCCGGTGGATTATCTGGACATGGATTATGCGCATGAGGAATTTTTGTCTGCTGTACAGGGGCTGGAAAAGGAACCGGAGGGCGGCGGACGCTGCACTTGCTGTTTTACACTTCGTCTGGACCGCGCGGCGCAGGTAGCGCAGCAGCAAAAAGCAGACTATCTCTGCACAACCCTGACCATCAGTCCGCACAAAAACGCCGCAGTGATCAATGCGGTCGGTCAGAGATGCGCCGACCGGTACGGCGTTCAATGGCTGCCCGGTGACTTCAAAAAAAAGGATGGGTTTCGTCGGGCAGGACAGCTGACCGCTGCCTATGGACTGTACCGTCAAAATTACTGCGGATGCGAATTCGCGATGTCCCATCTGACCGGCGCGCAGCAGTAACGGCCGGGCGGCTGAATGCGCGCCGAAAGGAAAGGTGTGTGACGGCTGTTTTCGACAAAGGTTCACAAAGAATCCGGTGAGCGATCCGCGCTTTCGCAGCACCGGATCCAGACACAGATATCGCAGAAAAAAGCGGTATCGGACATTGAGCCCATCTCAATGCCCGGTACCGCTTTTAGTTTCTTATCTTGAATCATGTTTAGAAGCCGGACCCGCGCTTTACAGCCGCGCAAGCTGGTAGCTCCACGGTGCGATTACACGCGTTCTGCCATCCGGCGTACCTACCGATTGGATCTGCTCGCTGCGGTTCACCGCCGCGAACACTGTACCGGATTCGCTGCATCGCAGATAGGCGACAAGCCCGCTGTCGTTGCGCAGCGTTTCCAGACGGCCGTGCGCAAGCACGTCCCTGTTTTGTGCGCGGAAAGCTGAAATTTCATGTACGGCCGCCGCCAGATTGACGTCCGGCGCATCCCAACGCATGAACCCGCGGCAGAAAGGATCTCCGAACCCCTGCATCCCGATTTCATCGCCGTAATAAATGCAGGGCAGCCCGGGCAGGGTGAATTGCAGCGCAAAGGCCATCTTGAGCAGCTCCACGCCGCGCAGGTAATCATTGTCCCTGATCTGGATAGACGCCTGTTTTTCACGCGTCCACCCGCGATATGCCTCGCCGTACAGCAGTGTGTTAATGGCGCGCGCCGTGTCATGGGTCGAAAGCATGTTCATCATCTGATCCAGCATCGGTTTCGGATAGTTTTCGCAGATTTCGGTGACCCTGCTCATGAAGGTCATTGCATCCGCCGTGCGCACATAATCCAGAATTGCCGTGCGGAAAGGATAATTCATGACCGAATCCAATTCCTTTCCCCAGAGGAACCGGCGGCGGGCGCCATAGCTCACCTTGTTGCTCGCATCCTCCCAAACTTCACCGATCAGTATCTTATCCTGGCCCGCGCGCTTTACCGCTTGTCGGATCTGCTCGATAAACCGGTCGGGCAGCTCGTCCGCAACGTCCAGCCGAAATCCATCCGCTCCCAGGGATATCCAGTAGTCTATCACGCCGTCTTTTCCACAGATAAAGCGAACAAACGCCTCATCCTCCTCGTTCACTTCCGGAAGGGTATCAAACCCCCACCAGCTCGCATACTGATCCGGGAAGTGCGAAAAGCGGTACCAGCTGAAATAGGGGCTTTGCCGGCTTTGGTATGCACCGAGTGAAGGATACCGGCCATAGCGGTTAAAATAGACGCTGTCGTCCCCGGTATGGCTGAAAACCCCGTCCAGCACGACTTTGATCCCGCGCTTGTGCGCCGCAGCGCACAAAGAGCGAAAATCCTCCTCGGTACCGAGGGTCGGATCAACTTTTCGATAATCGGCGGTGTCGTATCGATGATTGGAGTGCGCTTCACAAATCGGGTTCAGATAGATGCAACTGACGCCAAGGCCCGCAAGATACTCCAGCCTTTGCTCAATGCCGCGCAGGTTTCCGCCGAAGAAATCCGTATTTGTGATTTTCCCCTGCGCATTCGGCCGCCACTCCGGCATCTCTCGCGGGTCGGTATGGAACCGGCGTTCCGGCATCGAGCTTCCCTGCACGCCGTTATCCCCGACCCAGAAGCGGTCCGGAAATATCTGATAGATGGTGCCGCCCGCGAAGTCCCGCGCCGGTCTGTAGTCCGCTTCATAAACTGTCTGCTGGAACATGACCGGATTGGAATATTCCCGGCTGATCTCCCCTTCTCCGAAATCGCCGCGCGTGACGAGGCTCTGATCTTCCAGAACAAACAGATAAAAATAAAGACCTGCACGCGCAAAGCAATAATCCGCTTCAAAACCGTTTGCCGTGCGGCGCATCGGGATGCGTTCGGTTTCCCGCTCCGCGTCCCGCTGGATAAGCAGGGCTGCGGAAGGCGACTGCGAGTAGATGAAAAAGTGAACGGTGGTCCCTGACGCGACCGCGCCGGACGGCGCTTTGTGCTCCGTCCGGCGGCTGTTAAAAATACTCATTACTGGTCGTTTTCCTGTCTTTTGTTATTCAGCGGACATGCTTGAGGTTCCAGATATCCCGCGCATAGTCGTTGACCGAACGGTCCGCCGAGAACACGCCCGAGGACGCAATATTCATCAGAGACATCCGGTTCCATTCCGCCGGGTTGCGGTACACCGCGCTGACCTTTTCCTGCTCGGCGCGATAGCTTTCAAAATCAGCAAACACAAGATACGGGTCCTGATTCAGCAGATTGTTTACAAGATCCGTGTAGCTGTTACCGCCAAATCCCTGTGCCATGAAGTCGATGATCCGCTTGATATTCATATCCGATTCATAGTATTTGCGCGGCGTATAGCCGGACGCCTTTTTGGCAAGCACCTCTTCCTTGGTCATACCGAACAGGAAGAAGTTCTCCTCTCCGCAGGCTTCCCGAATTTCGACATTGGCGCCGTCCAGCGTGCCCAGGGTCAACGCGCCGTTGAGCATCAGCTTCATGTTGCCCGTACCGGACGCCTCGGTTCCCGCAAGCGAGATCTGCTCGCTGATCTCCGCCGCCGGCATAAGCAGCTCGGATACGGTCACCCGATAATCTTCGAGATAAACAATGCGCAGTTTGTCGCGCAGCCGCTCGTCGTGCTCAAGCAGTTCCTGCATGCCGCAGATCAGCCGGATCATCTGCTTTGCAATATAGTAACCGGGCGCCGCTTTTGCGCCGAAGAAATAGGTGCGGGGGACAAAATCCATATTGGGATTGTCACGCAGCATGAGATACTGGTGAATAATGTGCATCGCGTTGAGATGCTGGCGCTTGTATTCATGCATACGCTTCGCCTGCACGTCAAAAAGCGAGTCTGGATTAACCGGATAATCCAGATTTTTATTCGCGTAATCCGCAAGACGTTTTTTATTCTCAAGCTTGATTTCCGCAAGCCGGGTGAGAACTTTTTTATCCCTGGCATATTTTTTGAATTTGCTCAGTTCGCTGGCGTCGGACTTAAACCCTTCGCCGATGGTGTCCGAAAGCAGTTCGGTCAGCCCCGGATTGCTTTGCAGCAGCCAGCGACGGTACGCAATGCCGTTGGTGACATTTTTGAATTTTTCCGGCGAGAAAAGATAAAAGTCGTGGAATACTTCCTGCTTGATGATCTCGCTGTGCAGTTTGGAGACGCCGTTGATGCTGTGGCACATATAGCAGCAGAGGTTCGCCATGCGGACGTTTCCGTCGCCGAGCACCGCCATGTAATCGATCTTTCCATAATCGCCGGGGAACCGCTGCTCCAGTTCGCGGCGTTCCATACGGTCGATTTCCTCGATGATCTGATAAATGCGCGGCAGCGTCGAGCGGAACATGTCGATGTTCCATTTCTCCAGCGCCTCGCTCATAACCGTGTGGTTGGTATAAGCAAATACACCGCGCGCAATGCGCACCGCGGCATCCCATGTGTAGCCGCACTCATCCAAAATTACCCGCATCAGTTCCGGAATCGCCAGTGTCGGATGGGTGTCATTGAGCTGAATCGCCACCTTTTCAGGCAGATTATCCAGCGTTCCGTATTGTGCAAGGTGCTTCTTGACGATATCGTTGATGGAAGCACAGCAGAAAAAATACTGCTGGCGCAGCCGCAACACCTTGCCCTCATAGTGGTTGTCGTTGGGATACAGCACCTTGCTGATCAGTTCGGCAGTGCTGTTCGCCCGCATGGCGGCGCTGTAGTCACCGCGGTTAAAGCTCTCCATGTCGATGCCGACCGCTTCCGCTTTCCACAGACGCAGGCGGCTGACCGAATTGGATTTATAGCCAGAAATATACATGTCGTAGGGAACCGCGTTGACCGCGTTGTAATTGACATGCTCGACATAGTGGTAATTGCTCTGCCACCATTCCTTGATCTCGCCGTCAAAGCGCACCTCAATCGCTTCGTCCGGTTTATCCTCAAGCCAGATCTGGCCGCCGGGCAGCCAGTTATCTACCTCTTCCTGCTGCCAGCCGTCCACCAGTTTCTGTTTGAAAATGCCGTATTCATACATGATGGAATAGCCGGTCGCCGTATATTCCTCTGTGGCAAGCCCATCCATATAGCAGGCCGCCAGCCGCCCGAGACCGCCGTTGCCAAGGCCCGCGTCCGGTTCCAGATCATAGAGCTTTTCAAGCGAAATCTCCGCTTCTTCCGAAAGGACCTGCGCGGCAATTTCATTGATTCCCAGATTATACAGATTATTCTTCAGCGAGCGGCCGACCAGGAATTCCATCGACAGATAATAAACCTGTTTGGCTCCCTCGCCGAAAGTCTTCGCATCATGGTGGCGGAGCTTTTCTTCCAATATACCGCGCACCACCATCGCCGTCGCCTTATACAGCTGCTCGTTGGTCGCAGTTTTAAAGTTCTGCGCATACATACGCTCAAGCTGTGAAGCAAGCTCCTGCCTGAACGTTTCTTTTGTTATTGCAGTTTTCCTCAATTCCAAACTCTCCTCTTACTCTCACTGATACCGCTATATTATAGCGTCAAATCGGCTCGCAATCAAATAAAATCAGTCAATTTACAATTTTTTTTGCAAATCCTTTTGTCAATTGTGTTATCTTGTATTATAATAAAAATAAGATTGCCGTTATTTTCTGAAATCAGAAACGGCGTGATTACAAGCGAAACGAGGTCTCTGTCATGCCCAATAACAAACTGCTGCTTACCATTGCGGGCCTGAGCATACTCATCAATACAAGCGAAGACGAGGGATATACCCGTGAGCTGGCCGGTGAACTCGACCGCGATATCAGCGCCATTCTCACTTCGAATTCCGGCGCGTCGGTGACCAACGCCGCGCTTCTGTGTGCGATCGACTATCTGGACAGCGCCAAAAAGTCTGCCAGGAACGCCAACAACATGCGCAGCCAGGTCAAGGATTATATGGATGACGCCGCCAAGACCAAGTTCAAGTTTGACGAGGAACACAAACGCGCAAACGAACTGGCGCTTGAAATTCAATCGCTGCGCAGTCACCTGACCCGCCTGGCAACCGAAGGCGATAACAGCGGCATTGTCAAAAACATAAAATCTGAGCTTGCCGCCGCCAAACAGGAAGTGCAGGACACGCGGGAAAAGGCGGGGAAGATCGCCGCGGCCAACAAGGCGCTCAATGAAAAGTCTGCTGCCATGAGCGACTGCATCGCCGGACAGGACAAAGAAATTGCCCGGCTCAGTTCCATCGTCAACGAGCTGAATCAGACCATTTCCAAAAAAGACGAGCAGCTCGCGGCGCTGGCGGCGCGCATAGACTCGCTGAGCAGTGAAAACCGATCGGTGAAAAGCGAAAATGCGAGGCTCAACACAGAGCTGTATACCATTGAACAGTCTATGAACGAAGACCGCGCCAAATCACGCGAACTCTCTGCGCAGCTTGCCGCGCTGCGGCTGGAAATTGAGGCTTCCAAAAACGGAGCAGGCGCCGGACAAACTGCGGGCAATGGAGAAAAAGCCGTCCCCTTTGCCTCTTCGGAGGTTTTTTCGGCTCCGCTTTCCGATGAAGTGAACGATACAAAAAACACAGCGCAGAACACCGTTTCCACACCTATCCTTTTTGATTATGATGCGCCCTTTGAGCCTCAGGATTCACAGGCCTCCATCGGTTTTGACCCGCAGCTTTCCGCTGAGCCGGAACAGGATGCCGAACAGCTGACTTTTGAAGATACCGCTGTCACTTCCCTGCAGGAAGAGCCGCCTGTGGTTTTTGACAGCTTTACCGTTTCCGGTGAGGGCGACGGTCAATTGACCGAGCTTACCGACGGTCCGGACAAGAGCCGTGACATGCCGGATCTCAGCTGGACGCTGGAGGTCTGATCCAAATGCAGATGAAAATCAAACGCGTGCGGGAAAACGCGCTCCTGCCTGTCCGCGCCTCCTCCGGTGCGGCAGCTTTTGACCTGCACGTCTGTCTCGATGAAGATATTGTGATCCTTCCCGGACAGTACAAAAATCTGCCGACCGGCATTGCCATCGAGCTGCCCGCTCCTGAATATGTCGCGCTGATTTTCTCCCGCAGCGGCCACGGCGCCAAACATGGGGTGAGTCTGGTCAATTCGGTCGGGGTAATTGACAGCGATTATCGCGGTGAGATTCAGATTGGCCTGATCAATCACGGAAGCGAGCCACTGACCGTGTGCAATGGTGATCGCGTCGCACAGATGATGATCACCACCTGCTTTGCGCCGCAGCTAATCGAGAGCGACAGCCTTTCCGAAACCGAACGCGGCGCCGGCGGTTTCGGCTCAACCGGCGTACGTTGATCTTCTCAGCGCTCCGCCGCTTGAGCGGGTAGTGTTCCATATAGTCAGCCGTTCGGCTGACTGTGTCCGTATTTTGTGCTGAAAGATAATTATCGTTGATTTAGAGGATAGTTTACATTAATGAAAAAGAATTTCATGTTTTTCTTTTATTTGATTTCCGGCATCATTGTCGGCAGTTTGATTGCCGCTGTGAGTCAGCAGGTGTCCTGGCTTTCCTGGCTTGCATTTGGAACCACCATCGGCTTTGGCGCCAATGCGCCCGCCGTGCTTGATCTCTCGGTTTTGACGGTCTGGTTTGGTTTTTCCTTCACCCTGACCGTGGCGCATGTGCTGGCCATTGGGCTTGCCATGGCGCTGTATTCCAGCAGGCGGAGATAAGCTATGAATATTGTTCTCGCTTCAGAAAGCCCGCGGCGCCGGGAGCTTTTCGCTTTGATCACCGATCGTTTTGAAGCTGTCAGCGCCGCAGTAGACGAGCATTCAATTCAGGAAACCGACGCGGCGGCGCTTTGCCTTGCGCTTGCACGACTGAAATGTCATGCTGTAGCGGACAGTCGGCCGGACGCAGCGGTCATCGGCTGCGATACGGTTGTCGAGGTCGACGACCGTATTCTGGGCAAACCACAAAATGCCGATCAGGCGCGTGAAATGATCCTGCTGCTTTCCGGCCGCACCCACTTTGTCCATACAGGGGTATGTATCGCACAGAACGGCCGGGAGAGTGCTTTTGAGGTCAAAACCGCTGTGCGTCTGTTTTCGATTCCTTCTGCAGAAATAGAGCGTTACATTCAAACAGACGAACCTTACGATAAGGCAGGTGGTTATGGAATCCAGGGTTGGATGTCCCGCTGGCTCGACGGAATCGACGGCGACTTCTTCAATGTGGTCGGTTTGCCGGTATCCAGAATATATGCCCAATTAAAGTTGAAAAATTTTGTATGATTTGCTCATGTATTTTTTCAAAATTTGCTATTTTTTGAGATTGTAATGTCATTTTCATTTTGTTATAATGAGAATTGAGGTATCAGCGTAATGGGTATGATTTCAATGATCACATCGGGCAAGGATGGCGTAGGAAAAACCACTGTCAGTATTCTTGCCGCCGACTCAATGGAGACGATTGGCAAGCGTGTCCTTGTCATTGAGCTGGATACCGGTTTGCGCAGTTTGGATGTAATGTCCGGCGCCTATGGTTCGACAGTATACGATATTTTCGATGTACTCAGCGGGCGCTGTTCGCCCGAACAGGCTATCATTCATGCACCCACGCCGCGCAAAGAGATCTATGTGCTTGCCGCCCCTTACAAGAATGAACGGGTTCAGGGAGAGCAGTTTGTCAAGCTGGTGACCGCTCTGGGTGAACAATTCGATCACGTCATCATTGACGCCGCCAATCATGCCGGCGCGCTTGTTGCGGCCAGCGCAGTATCGATGAACGCGATTGTTGTCGCAACCCCCGATCCCCTGTCCGTCCGCGACGCGCGCATCACTGCCGACCGTCTGCGCGACCTCTCGGTACCAAATATCCGCTTATTGATTAATCGTGTCGTTCCCACCCGGATTCGAATGGGCCTTATCCCGAATCTGGATTACTGCATTGACAATGTCGGCGTGCGTCTTATCGGCGTCGTCCCGGAAATGGACGAAATTGCCCTTGCCGCCGCAGCCGGTCGTCCGCTTCCCAGAAAAAGTGGATGCCGCCATGTTTTTGACAATATCGTCCAGCGCATCTATGGAAACGAAGTGCCGCTGGCAGTCGAGTAATCGTCACAACAACTATAAAGGAGCTTTAATATTATGAATATTGCTTTGCTCGCTCATGATGCTAAAAAGGAACTGATGGTGCAGTTTTGCATTGCCTATTGCGGAATCCTTTCCCGGCACAATCTCTGCGCAACCGGCACGACCGGAAAACTGGTGAGCGATGCGACCGGATTGTCTATTCAGCGCTTTTTATCCGGACCTCAGGGCGGTGACGAGCAGATTGCCGCGCGGATTGCCTGCAACGAAATAGATTTGCTGCTGATGTTCCGTGA
>CALWZE010000052.1 GCA_944385925.1 uncultured Clostridia bacterium | reverse complement strand
CGATGTCATATATGTAAATAAATTCCCCCCAAAAAGGTTGACAACTGTAAATCAACCGTCTATTATAGAGTTGACAATTGTCAACCGTTTGCAAAGGAGTAGCGCCATGAAACGTCTTGTATTGTTGTTAATCTGCCTCGTTTTTGTATTCGGCTGCGCCGGCTGCAGCGATCCTGAGACTGTCATCGATCTTGATCCGGTTGCGGATGAGTTCGCAGGCACATCGGACAGCTACGGCACCGTCGAGGTTTCCGCGCAGAAAAACGCGCTGAATCCGCTGACCGGCAGAAGCGACATGGCGAGCGACCGCATTGGCCAGCGTCCGTACGCCGTGGCAGTCAACAACATCTATGACAGCTGGCCGCAATATGGTCTGTCTCAGGCAGATGTGCTTATCGAGATGGAAACGGAAGGCGGCATTACCCGTTTTATGGCACTTTACGCCGACACCCGTGAGGTGCCGCTGATCGGCTCGGTCCGTTCACTGCGCGACCAGTTTCTGGAGGCGATCTACCAGCTTGATCCGATCATCGTACATATCGGCAGTTCAATTTATGCGGACAAAGCGCTCGCCGAGCACGGATTCCGCACACTGGACGCCAATGTCCTGCCGGGAGCGCTCTGGATCGACAAGGAGCGTCTTGCGACCGGTTATGCAACCGAACACTGCAAGTTCACTTCCGGCAGCCTGATCGACGCAACACTGGACGACGCCAAACTCAAGGCGGAATCCACCTCCGGCCTGACCGCCTTTAACTTCCTGCCGGAAGAAGAACAAATCGTACCCGAGGGCGGACAGGTCTCTGAGGTGCAGTTTTCCATTTCGCACAACTATGACGGGGATTTTCGTCTGGATGAACAAAGCGGCCTTTATCTTAAATGGCAGTTTGGCAAACCCCAGACCGATGCCGGAAACGGCGATGCCCAGCTTGCCTTTGAAAATCTGCTTGTGCTCTATGGCGGTTTTTCCAACATCGAAGGTACCGAGCTGATCAAGGTCGATTTCGTCTCCGGCGGCATGGGATATTATTTCTCTGCCGGCGGCTATGAAGAGATCCTCTGGAAAAAAACCGACTATGCAAACGGCTTCGAACTCACCCGCGCGAACGGTGAGCCGCTCCAGCTCAACGCGGGGCGCACCTATCTTGCCGTCGTGCGCGACACCAACGCCGCGGAGATGAAAATCACGGCGTAGGGCTTCGGGAGGGCCGCGAAAGCGGCGAAGCTATGCCATGAAAAAGAAAAAACTGAATATTTATTTTGCGGCGGCAGTTGCTCTGCTGCTTCTATCAGGCGTCGGATGCGCGCCGCATAATGCGGATGAATCATCCGAGCCGCCCGAGCTCATGCACAATTCGATGATTGACGAGCAAGGAACCGTGAAAATCAACGCGCCGCAGGATGCCTACAACCTGCTGACCGGTGAATACGATCTTGCCCGCGACCGGGTCGGAATGCGACCTTTCGCCTTCGACGTCAACAATTTTCTGGGTGGCTGGCCCTGTGCCGGGTTGTCCCAGGCGGATCTCATTGTCGAATATGACGCCGGCGGCGGAATCCCCCGCCTGATGGCGATGTATTCCGACATTCGGGATCTTCCGCGGGTAGGCACTATCCGTTCGCTGCGCATGAGCGGGGTTATCCCGGTCTTTCAGATGGACCCGATCGTGGTCTGCGTCGGCACCAATATAAAGGTCGATGACTTTGTTTACGGACAGGCTGCTTTTCGCATCTTTGACGGCAACAATACCCCGCAGATCATATATCAGGATGAGCAGCGTTATCAAAGCGGTTACGAATGGGCAGACAGCTGGTTTACCTCCGGCAGACTGATCTACAACATGCTTCGGGATGTTTCCTTTATCAAGCCGGAACACAAGGGTGAGCCCCTTGAACCGTTTTTCAGTTTTCTTCCGCCGGACGGCGCCGTCACGCCTGCCGACGGTCATGCCGGCTCGGTCAAGGTGGATTTTTCCTATTACGCACAGCTGCGGTACGACTACGACACGGAATCCGGACTATGGATGCGCAGCGAATACGATCAGCCCCAGATCGACTCGAACACCGGCGAGCAGATCGGCTTCGACAATGTTCTGCTTCTCTTTGGCGAACAGGAAATTCTGGAAGAAGAAGGCTTTATTCCCTGCATGCAGTTTGAAAAGGGCGGCGAGGGATTATGGCTGTCCCGCGGGGGATATCAGCTGATCCGCTGGTCCAAGGACGGGCCGACCGGCGCATTTCTGCTTTTCGACCAGGAAGGCAACCCGCTTTCGATCAATGCCGGTACAAGCTGTATCAGTTTGATCGACCAAATCCAGAGAGATACGCTTGTCATCAGCTGAATGCCTGCGGGGTTCACGCAGCCGGTTTTGCCCCAAACGGCAGATTTCCTTTTGCTGTTTTCTTCGATATTCTGCAAAGCAAACAGCTTGTTTTGATGTGAAATGTCTGGATTTATTCGGCATGACCTTTTGTTTTGCGCCGCAGGCAGACCGGCCGCCGATGCCTTTTTGCCGTTTGGACATTCTTTGGACATTCTTCTGAATTGTCCGACAAAGGGGCGTTTTTGAAAAATTGCCGGTAAACCTGTTTTGCAATAGACGCGCCGCAGCGAAGCGCTTGTTTGTACAATGCCTTTCTTAACATAGCGCTGATTTTTTCGATCCGGACAACTGATTTTTTGATCTGTATCCCTGTTTCTGTATAGAGGCTGAAAACGCGGCAGATAACGATTCTGCACATTGCGCCGCGACGCAACTACCGGCCTAAAGGACTTTTTCCCCGCTGTTTTCCCTCAATTGGAGGTGTTATTCATGAATGAAATCCGTCTTTCAGACGCTGAATGGAAATTGATGACCGAGCTTTGGCCCAATCCGCCGCGCACGCTTACCAGCCTTTGCGCCGCGCTTAAAGAAAGCTGCGGATGGTCAAAAAGCACCGTCGTCACCCTGTTGGGCCGAATGGTTCAAAAAGGCGCCGTCTATTACGAGGAGGGTGGACGGGCGCGGCAATATTATCCCGCTGTCAGCCGGCAGGCACTCGCAGACAGCGAAACCGACAACTTTATTGACAAAGTTTACGGCGGCAAGCCCGGACTTCTGCTCAACGCGCTCGTGGACAGCGAGCGCCTGTCGGCCGAGGAACTGCGCCAGCTGCATGAGCTTTTGGACAAAGCGCAGGCAGCGCGGGAGGAAAAGCCATGAAAGACCTGCTCCTGACTTCGTCGGTTCTGATTGCGGCTGTCTTCCTGTTGCGGCGGCTCTTTTCCGGACGTGTCTGCGCGCGTCTGCAATACGCGCTTTGGCTGTTGGTCGCCGTTCGCCTGCTGCTCCCGGTATCCCTCGCCCCAAGCCACATGAGTATTCTCAATCTGGGTGAGACCGATGCGCAGCCCGCGCCCTATGCGTCGGTTGCGTTCCGGCTCGAGCCGCAGCTGCCAACCGCTTATTCGGCCCAATCCGGGGAGATAGTGAATGATCGCGCGCCCCAATCCCAGCACACGGATGGGGACGTTTCTCTCAATCCGCTCACCCTGTTATGGGCCGCCGGCAGTCTCTCGGTCGGGCTTTGGTTCCTCCTGTCCAATCTGCGCTTTTATCGCGCTCTTCGCCGCACGCGGCATGAGATCGGACGCAGCGGACCCACCGCCGTCTATCTGTGCGGCTCGCTGTCCGCACCTTGCGTATTTGGCCTGATCCGGCCTGCAATATACCTGAACGGTGATGTGCTGCGCGATCCGAAGACGGCGGAATTCGCGCTTGCGCATGAAAAGCAGCATATCGCCCAGCTGGACCCGCTCTGGGCATTCGTTCGCGCGCTCTGTCTGGTCCTTTACTGGTTCAATCCTCTGGTGTGGGCGGCCGCCCGATTTTCCAGACTGGACAGTGAGCTGGCCTGCGACGAAGCGGTCGTGCGCAAGTTGGGCGAGCAAAACCGCTTCGCTTATGGGCGCGCGCTGCTTGCGCTCGCACAACCCCGGCCCGCCGCACTCGCAAGTTGTTTTTCCTTATCATCGACGCTCAGCGCGCGTGTTCGCCGTCTTGCAGATCGCGGCAAAAATTTTGCCGGCGCCGTATTTTTTCTGCTTCTGTGTGCGGTCCTGCTGATTGCCTGCACCTTCACGGCAGCTGCCCAAACACCGGACTACATGGTCGCGCCCTGCGCCTATTATGACGCCCTGCCGGGCGAAAACGGCGCGGTGCAGCTTGCAGTCTGGCCGGGTTCGGAGATTGTCGCCGCATTTGATGGGGAAATCCAAATTATCGACCCGCAGCCAAATGATCCCGACAGCACCTGCCGGCTTGCTCTGGTTGGCAGCGACGGCATGTGCGCCTTTTACGGACCCGTCGCGCAGCCTGCTCTGCAGGACGCCAGCAAGGCGTCGGCCGGTGATCTTCTCGGATTTGTTGTTGGGGAAGAAGGTTCGGACGACCCTTCTGTGCTGGAATTCGCCCTAAAGGCTTCCGATCCTGAAACCGGCGATCAAAGCAGTGTAGACCCATTTGATTATCTCCAGCCCTTCTCTTTGTACCAGTTTGGCAGCGACGTGGACGAGATGATCTCTCCGCTTTCCTGCACCGTGAAAATCCCGCAAAACGCTTCGATCGAGGAGCTGCGGGAAATCGCTGCCGGAATGGAAAAAGAGCTGAAGGCGACAAAGCTGGGCGGCCCTGTCAGCACGGTCTGGCATGACGGCATTAATTTGAGCATTTTCGGCGAGCCCAGCCTGGTCGAAGTTTATGCCGACTCTTCTTTGAGCGAAAATCTGCTTGCGCAGGACGGTGCAGGGGCATATTATCAGGGAATTACCGGCACCGATGCGCTTGCGATCCCATTTGATTTGCAGCTTGGAAATGGTTTCTCCCTTTGTGACTACAGCCTTTATCCTGCCTCCGACGCAGAAGTGCAGAATTTCTTCATATATGTCCAATGGTCCGAGGGAAGCGGAATGCTCATCGGTTTTCAGGTCTGCTAATCTTTTCTCGTTTCGCTCGTTTCTTGAAGCAAAAGCTTTTACTTTCCCCAGCTCTGCGGGGGAACTTATTTCGCCAAAGCATACAAAAGATAAAAGCCGTGCGGTATTCTTTGTGAATACCGCACGGCTTTTTGTAAAGAAGCGCCGCTCTCTTAATCTGCGAATTGAATATACCGCTGCGGATCGGTGCCGCTGAGCAGCTGAACGACTCCGTCTGCAACATTTTTCGGTTCTTTTCTTCCCTGTATGGAAACGAGTTCGCCCTGTTCCGTTCTTGCGTTATAGTTTCGCAGCGCAAAAACCTCTCCGTCAGCCTGAACAGTAAAAGTGTGGACGTTTTCACACAGCAGAACCGATTTGCCGTTTTGCCACCGGTAAAGATCGCCGCCCAGTCCGTTAAATCCTTTCAGATAGTAGATGCAATCCTGTTCAGCAGACAGAACGATTGAGGATTTCTCTATCCCGCTGTCCACCTTCTCCGCATCCGCGTACAATGTACAGGTTTGCTCATCTTCCTGCACGCAGCTCAGGGTTCCCCAGGCCAGGGTGCGGATTTCGCCTGCATTTTCTGACAGCTGCTGCGCTGCCGCACCTGGCTGGAGCTGTTTCGCATAAAGCTTCGTGTTTGCATCGTTTCCGGCAAGGAAAACGATTTTCTCCCCCTTCGGGCAGGCAAAAAGCTCGAGGAACGGGCTGCCGGCATCCTGCTCCAATTCACTGCATCCGATGCCGGTCATGGTCACCTGCGTCTTTTTAATCAGCGCAAGCTCGGTCTGGGTGTTCATCAGCGAGCGGATCTCTTTTTCCAGCGCCTGTTCCTGCGCCTGCGGGCCCTCACCCATAAAGGTAAGTTCGACCCGGCGTCCGCTTTCCGCTGCATCATATTCGATTGCTTTGACGCTGCCGAGAATTTTCTCCGCAAAACTGTCCAGATCGACGGCCTCGGCCTGTTCGGAAAGCGTTACGCAGACAAGCGGGGTTTTTGCATCAATTTCTCCATCCGGCAAAAGCAGCTCAACCACATCCTGCTGCACCTCAACCGCTTTTTTCCCGTTAAAGAAGTACAGCGTACCGCTGCCGGCGCCAAGTTCTTCCGCCTTGGACCGCACCGCCATGCGTGCAGAATATTGCAAATACGCTTCGCGCGTCATGGAGCTCAGATCGCCCGAAACCTCCTGTCTTCCCTGCGCTTCATAAAAGCTGTACCAGTAGTACCATTCGCCCGCAGGATAGCCATACTCGCTTTTTTCCCCCTGCTGTACGACCCATTCCGCATCCGTCTGCGCGTTCGGGTCCTCAAACCAGGGAGCGCCTTTTTCATTTGACTGGATAAAATAGAATCCCTGCTGATCGGACAGCGACGCGGCGACCCGTGCGTTCTTGTGAACCGTCTCGCTCGCATTTTTCATGCTGTAAATGACCAATTCCGTGCCGTTATCTGACTTGCGCGTATAGGCCAGCCAGTTTTTGCAAACGGCATCCAGCGATATTGCGGCGCTGGTCAGTTTTACCTGCTTGGAAGGATTATCTGTCTGCGCGCAATACAGTTCTCCGGATTGAGTCATATATGCACAGCGGCTGAGGTCCTCGCTGAAAAGATACTGGCTGACCCCTTTGGCAATCTGCTTTTTCTGAGAAAGATCGTGCAGATAAAGCTCATCCGCCTGGGTCAAATACCAAACGGTTTTGCCGTCCGCAGAGATTCCATACTCTTTTACCGCCTCAGTCTCCAGCTGGGTTGCACCCTGCTGCCCGCTTTTCAAGTCCATATATCTGAGCTCGGACAGCGTCCCGTCCTCATTGCTTTGCGAGACAAAAATAAACCGCTCCGGTCTGTTTGCGGCAAATACCGCGTCAGGCAGCGGCGTTTGCAAGGCAGCCGGGCAAAGCCGGAGTTCTTCCTCCTGCTGCGCCGTGCGCACCATGCCGTCTCGCAGATACAGCAGCGGGGCGCTGCGCGGTTTGCCCGCAATCTGCACCAGCACCAGGACAACCACCGTTACCGCCAGTACTGCGCCTGCACAAAGCGTTGCCAGCCGCAGCAAAGCGCGTCTTTTCCGCTTACCGGCTCTTTTTTGTCCGTCATGCGGTTTCTTTTCCTTTGGCTTCGCAGGCGGCTGCTCCTGTTCGGCACGCTGCATCTGCGGCGGCTGCGCAGCGTCCAGATCGCTGCCGCATCCCGGGCAAAAATGCAACTCGTCCGGCAATTCTTCTTTATGACAATTTGGGCATTGCTTCATTCTGCTATCCTCCCGGCTTTCGCCGGCATCTCAGTTTAATGACTGTATTATAGCAAATTCGACCGCAAAGGACAAAGCACTTCTTTTTCTCAAAACAGATTCATTTGCCTTTTTTCTTTTAAGCAGGCAACTCGCTCAGCACATTTTTTCGGCTCAATTTGAGTGTTAAACCTGTTCAATTTTGCGCTACCAAAGCCGTTTCAATATCCGCAATTATTTTTTGTAAGAATCAAGTCATACCAGAATCTGATTCAAGCTGTTACGGTCTTATCTTCTGCCGCTGCTTGATTTGGTCTTATTCATGTTAATTAACGGCAAATGTTATTATGCACTGAGCGTTTTTTCACTTGCCCTATTTACCCTGCGATCCGCAAAAGGACCGCTTCGACGCAAAAGAAAGTTTTTACGAGCATCGTTCTCGGCAAATCCGAGCGTTTCCTCGCTCAAAAAACAGGAGACCCGCCAGCGGGTCTCCTGTTTTTGTTTAGATCTTGACGCCTTCGTTCAATATAATGCCTTCATAAGGCAGCAGCACGCCGTCATAATTCTCCCGGCCGGAACTGGCGATAACCACCTGACCTGCATAGCCTGCGCGCACCTTACGGGCGCTGAAATTGAGCAGCACCAGGGCATGACGCCCCTCGTATTTCCGCTCATATACAAGCAGGCGTCCGGTGGCTTCCAGTAGCTTGAAGCTGCCATATCGAAGCGTCTGGCTCAGAGAACGGATTCGAATCATCTCTTTGTAATAGCTGCGCACCGAGAAAGGATCATTCCGCTGTGCCTCTACATTGATCCGGCGATAATTCCGGTTCACCGCGAGCCAGGGAGTGCCTGTCGTAAACCCTGCATTAGCGCTTGCATCCCATTGCATCGGTGTGCGCGCGTTGTCTCTGGAAGTCGGGCGAATGATTTTCCATCGAAGCCATTGCGGCAGGTGCTTTTCGCGCAGAAGCGCGTCCACGTTTTTCGACTCCACATCATCCAGCTGGTCGATCGAGCTGTAATCGAAATTGGTCATTCCGATTTCCTCCCCCTGATAAATAAAGGGGGTTCCGCGCAAAGAGAGCAGCATCGTGCAGAGCATTTTCGCACTCTGTTCCCAATACGCTCCATCATCTGCGAATCGGGAAACGCTGCGGGGCTGATCGTGATTTTCCAGATAGTTCGTATTCCACTCCAGCGCGTTCTGCCATTTTTCCAGCGCTGCGCCAAAACGCCGCACGCTGAATTTGCGTTTCAGCCACTTGACCAGGTACTGATCCGCCTCCATATGTTCGAAAGAAAAGACGGTATCCAGCTCTCCCCGCGCTTCGTCGGTCAGCTCTCTTCCCTGCTTCGGGGTGACGAAAACCGTTTCTCCCACTGTAAAGCAATCATATTGGCTCAGCACGTCTTTATGCAGTTTTTGCAGGATCTCATGATTGCCGGGCTGGGTGAGGTAATGCTCCAGGCCGCGAAGGAAAGGCCGCTTTTCGCCGTCCTCGAGACTGGTTTTGTAAAGGACATTGATCACGTCGCAGCGGAAGCCCGCAACTCCTTTGTCCAGCCAGAAGCGCATGATCTCCTCTACCTCCTGCAAAACCCGCGGATTCGCATAGTTCAGATCAGGCTGTTTTTTTGCGAACAGATGCAGGTAATATTCTCCCCGCACCTGGTCATATTCCCAGCAATCCTGCGCAAAAAAGGAGGTCCAGTTATTCGGCAGTCCGCCATCGGGACGAGCGGGACGCCAGATATAATAGTCTTCATATCCCGCTTCACGCGCACGGCTTTTCTGAAACCACGGATGTTCGTCCGAGGTATGGTTGATAACGAGGTCCATCAGGATACGGATATCAAGTTCACGCGCTTTTTCCAGCAGTGCCTCCATATCCTGCATCGTGCCGTATTCCGGATTAATGGCGCAATAGTCGCTGATGTCGTAGCCGTTATCCGCGTTGGGAGAGGGATAGACCGGTGACAGCCAGATGATACCGACGCCTAAATCCTTCAGTTCCGGCAGCCGCTGAAGAATTCCCGGCAGGTCGCCGATTCCATCGCCATTGGAATCTTGAAAGCTGCGCGGATAGATCTGATAAACGACACGATCCTTGGCCCATTGCTTCAAACCGATCACTCCTTTTTTCTGGGTAAAATTGCATCTTTTGCATAAATATCGCACTTAATAAATCGTTTTATCTATATAATATATACTACACCCATCCTCAATGTCAGTCAATAAATCTATATGAAAAAGGCAGCAAAAAAATTATGCCGGATCGGCGTCCGGCATTGTAAAATCGGATTCAATTTGCAGATTTCAGCTTTTCTGTTTCGTCTGAAAGCAGAATTATAAATTAAAATGCTTTTTGTTGTCTGCCGGCATGTTTATCTCCCATCGAGTCCGTATCATATCGCGCCCGACAGGCCACGCTTTTTATCTGCCTTTGGTCAGACGGCCTCTCTGTTCTCTGCCGCGTTTGCAGCGGCAAGATAATGGTCTGCATATTCTTCAAGCGTGCGTGAGATAACCTGGTGTCCTGCCTGATTAGGATGCATTCCATCTTCGCAGAGCAAAGTCGCATAATCCGGCCGAAGCAGAAAGGCGCTGCGAATATCTACAACCGGAACATCGTATTGTCTCGCCAGTTTTCCGATTTCGATGCTGTAACTTTCATGCCAGCGATAGATAAAGTCGACCCGTCCGCCCAGCCAGCGCAAAATTGCGTCCGCATCCAGGCCGCGGCTGATCCAGTCAAAGAATCTTTTTGGCTCTATGGGCGGCAGATTCAGTATTACCGGATGTCCGCCATTGTTTCGAACCGTCTCAATCATCTGCGCATAGGTTTTCGCAAAAAGGCCAAGCGGCGTTTTGGGCTGATGCTCTGCCTGCGGGTTTGCGGCAATTTGCACCCAGTCAAAGTCGCAGTCGTTCCCGCCAAACTCCAGAACGGTCAGATCATAGTCAGCCAATTCTTTAACGTGTGTGTTGAGGATCTCGCTGCCTTTTGTGATTGTGCAGCCAAATTTGGAAAAATTCTTCGGGATTATTCTCAGCGCAGCACAGGCCAGGTCCACAAATCCGTCCCGAATTAACCCGTATTTCTGCTTTGCCTGGTCAAATACAACACCTTTTGCCAACGAATCTCCAAAAACGCATATTTTCTCTGCGGTCACAAACAACACACCCTTGTATAAATCTAATTTTTAATATTATATTACATGATAAAAATAAAATCAACTGGAGATTTGTATTATTATATATTTGTAATCTTTCTTTAAGTATGCTACTATATTGTTGATTTAAACATCACCCCGTAAACAGGGAGAGGCGAATAATATGGATGAGATCAAAGATTTTGCGCACAAAATGCAGGATGAATTGCCAGTATCCTTCAGCGCGATGCCGGATATCGACTTATATATGGACCAGGTGCTTGCTTTTTTATCCCGGAAGCAGATCAGCGGGCGGGACGGAGATTGTCTGACCAGCGCCATGATCAACAATTATATTAAAGACGGCCTGGTTCCCCGCGCAAACGGCAAAAAATATTCGCGGGAGCATCTGGTTTATCTGACATTGGTTGCGCGGCTTAAACAGGTGTTGTCTGTAAAAGACATGACCGTCCTTCTGCGCAGCGATATTGACGGCGAAGATCAGGAAACCTACTATGAACGGTTTCGTGAAAAGCTGAATAATGCATTTTCCGAGATTCTTCAGCTGCCGGAGGGCAATGCCAACCTCAGCAGCCTTGCGCTTGAATTTGCGCTGCACAGCTATGTTGACAAAATCACCTGCGAATACCTGATAGATCAAATCGCCGCACAGCAAAATGGCGGGACGGCCGCGCGCAAGGGCAAAGCGGACACGCAGGAAAAACAATCATAAAACATTGTCGTTTTCATCGCATACCGCAATGGCGCATTGTTTGACGAAGTTTCTTATTGCATTAAATCACGGTTTTAAGCAAAAAACAGGGGCGGCAAATAATGCCGCCCCTGTTTTTTCTGTGCGCGTTTATTTCATGTATAAACCAACCAAAGCAAGCTCCTGATCGTAGGAAAGCGTATAAATCGCGGTACCGTTTTCATAAGCGCATGCCAGCACAACGACCGCATACTCTTCTCCTGTGGATTGATCTTTGGTGCCTTTCAGGGCGCTGTCGCGAATTTCCTCAAATTCGCCCAGTTCCTCAAGCCTTGCGTCCCATGCTTCTTCCAGCTGCTGCGATGTAATGGCCTCTTTCAGATCTTCCCGCAGCTCGCTGGTAACCCCCTCGTAATCCAGGGCATTAATTTTTTCCACCGTGGCTTTGGCCGCATTAAGCACCGACTCTTCCTCAAAGCCGTCCGGAAGAGACGCCCCGCACCCGGAAAGGCCGAACATCAAGCACAACGCCAGAAAAAAAATCAGCACCTTTTTCATTGTGTTCCTCCCTCTATAAATTTCAATAAATAAAAGATTTCGCTTTTTCGAAAGCTCTCATTGCAACGTCAGTTTAGCCGTCAAGCGCCTGACAGGACGGCAATGAAAGATTTCAAACGCAACCAGCGCGCCGAAAACGTTTAAAATCAGATCATCCACATCGCAGGAGCCTCGTCTGGAAAGAAGCTGCAGGAACTCGATTGTCATAACGCTTAAAGTTACAACAAGGAAAAAGTTCAGGCGCTTTTGAAAACGTTTAAAAAGCAGCGGCAGAAAAAACGCCATCGGCATGAACGCGAACAAATTTCCGAAAATATTAATGAAGAAATCCCGCCAGGAAATCCGGTCGTTTTGTATATTGAAAAAATAAAGGCGAATCGTGCGAAAGGGCGTTAGATTGACCATCGTCTTTGCCTCTTCGGCACTTGGCAGTCCCCACAACATAAAAGCGCCGTTACCCCTTCCAAAAGCATCATCGAAAAGAGTAAAGGTCAAAATCAGCAGAAGGTAAACCAAAAAGAATGCGCGGAAGGTGCTGCGCATCACCATAACCGAAGCCTGTTCGCTGACCGTGCTGCCCAGCAGCCGCCCGGCAAAATACAGACAGCCGCAGCCAATAAGCAAAAAGAAGATTCGCTCAAACGGATCGATCCGTACCTGGCCGTCCATTTCCATCAGAAAATAAATTATAAATATCACGCTGCCAAAACCATACAGTGTCCATGCGCAGCGTCTCTTTGTTTTAATATCCATTCTGTCCCTTTCCGCTTTGTGCACCAGCGAATTCCTGCGGAGTTTACAGTATAACACAGTTTATCGTTTGGGTAAACGATTTTTTGTAACTTTTTGTAATATTTAATCCGACCGGTTTTATTTGCCGTGCATTCCGTCAGAAACACTATGCAGCCCTTCGGTTTTCACAAAAAAACTTTCCACCGATAAGCGAATGGGCCTTCTCAGTCAAATCGGCAGGAAAACTCAGAATTGCAGTACATGTCGGTAAGAAATGGTGTAAATGCCTTCTTGCTGCAAAAGAATGATTGAAAAAGGCTTGATATTGCCAAATGAACGCAGCTTTGAGCAGCTTTGCCGGTATTGTCTGGCCATCGTATGCTCAATCTCTTACAATCATAAAGCTGTATTTTTACCCGATACTGATTCCTTGTTTGGCATACCTTTTTTCTTCGCTTTTCGCTCCTGCATCACTGACAGTATCCTTCCTTTAATTTACTCCCACTGGGGCAGTTTTTACATAAAAAAGGACGGTCCATGCAACCGTCCTTTTTTCATTTTCAATTTTACAGTGCGCCGCCGATAAAGGCCGCGCCGATGATTCCGGCGTCGTTGCCCAGCGACGCCTTCAGGATCGCCGGCTGCGGAACGATTTTCTCGGAATAGAGATCCAGTTCCTTTACCCTGCGGCGAAGCGGCTCAAGCAGATAGTCGCCCTCATTGCTGATTCCACCGCCAATTATAAATGCCTGCGGACGGAAAAATATTGAGAAGTTCGCGATACCGACCGCCAGATAATTAATATAGTTATCAACGACCTGTCTTGCCGTCGCGTCTCCCTGCCGGGCAGCGTCAAACGCTGTACGTCCATTCACTTTGCGCATATCATGCTCGCATAGCGCATGCATTACCGAGCCGGGATCCCCCGCCATTGCGCGAATTGTATCCCGAATCAGCGCCGTCACCGAGGCGTATGCCTCAAGACATCCGCGGCGGCCGCAGGAACACATCTCACCGTCGTATTTGATCGTGGTATGACCCGGTTCACAGCCGAAACCGTTGCCGCCGGAATAAATCTTTTTGTTGAGGATAACGCCGCCGCCAATACCGGTTCCGAGGGTAATGAGCACACTGGAATCATAAGCCTTTGCTTCCCCGGCTAAAGCCTCACCCAGCGCGGCGCAATCTGCGTCATTTGCAAGAAACACCGGTGCATCAAAATGCTCTCTGAATGCGCTGATCAGGTCATAATCTTTCCAGCGCAGGTTATTTGCAAAAATAATATTTTTCTTGATCGGGTTGATGGTGCTCGGCGCGCCGATGCCAACCCATTCGATCTCTTCCTGTTTCAGATCTGCCATTCCGAGCGCAGTCTTGGCCGCATCTGCCATGTCCCGCACAATTTCAGATGCCTCCCGCTGACGCAGCGTGGGCACACTGTGTTTGGCAACGAACTGATAGTTCTCATCCAGAACGCCAACCGCAATATTGGTTCCGCCAAGATCAATACCAAGATAATATTTCATTGAGCGCTTTCCCCTTTGCCATATCCGCCGCGCCGGCGTCTTAATCACCTGCGCTTTCGACTTGAAGCATAGCACGCAGCCAAAAGCCTTTGCAAGCTGGAACCCAAGTTTCTCCGTTTGGCACAAAAGAAGCGAATTTCCTTGTGCAAAATATCTTTTCCCTGCCTTGAGCCGTTATCAAATCCGCACCATCTGCATTACTTGCCAGGTCAACAGAAAGCATCGCATGGGCCGCAATCTCTTTTAAAGAAAACAAGCGCGAATTTTCCGGCGCTCATATATTTTCGGATACTTGTTGCTTCAGGACGCCGGCGGTTGGTTTTTTTCAAGCATCCATCAGCCCCGTTTGTCCAGCTCCTGCATCACAGCCCTTTGCACCGTTTCCAGCGAGACCCCCGCTCGGCGGGCACACTCCGCAAGGTCCTCATACTCCGGCTTGACCCGCTCGCTTCCAAAACCGGACGACCGCTTGATCCTTACCTCTCCGTATTTGGTCTGTACCGTGTCGAATTCCCGCCGCATGGCGTGGCGTCCGCAGGTGAAGACACGAACGCCCAGCGTGCTCGAATGCCGGAAAAGCAGCGCGCAGAACTCGTCCTCTTTGTGCGCGTCGCAAAGGCAGACGATCACAAAGCCAGGACGTCCTTTTTTCATGACGACCGGCTGCACATAGGCGTCTCTTGCTCCCGACTGCATCAGTGTTTCACACAAAAAAGCGACCGCTTCCGGGGTCATGTCATCAAGATTGCAGCGCAATTCGACAAGCCGGTCTTCCTCTCCTTCTTCCTCGTACAAGAAAGCCCGCACGCAGTTGAGCACTGCAAAGTTTTTCTTTCCCATTCCATATCCGACTGCCAGGAATTTTCCAGCCGGCATTTTTGCGTATTCCCCCGCAAAATGTCCGACCAGCGCCGCGCCGGTCGGCGTACAGAGCTCTCCCTCGATCCCGCTGGAATAGCTCGGCATATCGCAAAGAAGCAGCGATGTCGCAGGCGCGGGAACCGGCAAAAGCCCATGTGCACAGCGCACAAATCCGCTGCCGACATTGACCGGCGAAGCGATAACACGGGGAGCGCCAAGCATATGATGCAGCAGACAGAATCCAACCACATCAGCCACCGCGTCCACCGCGCCGACCTCGTGAAAGTGGATCAGGTCGACAGGCTCACCGTGCACCCGGCTTTCCGCGCGGGCGATACGCTCATAAACCGCGCAGGCATTTTCAATCACCGGTGCAGGGAGATCCAGCGCGCCGATAAGCTCTAAAATGCCATGCAACGAGCTGCTTTCATGGTGGGTGTGCGGCTTCCCCTGCTCTTCTTCATGGCCATGGATCGAAACCGTGTAATGGGTGCCATTCACCCCGCTTTTTTCGCTCGGCAGGCAGGCAATCTCGGTATTGGGCAATCCCAGCGCGTTCATCCTGCGCAAAAACGCCTCTTTATTGTCCGCATCAAGCAGTTCATAAAGCGCCGCGCAAAGCATATCGCCCGCAGCGCCCATTTTCAGTTCCAGATAAACCGTTCTCATTGCGCGCTCTCCATTTTATTAATGATATGCGCGAGATATCCCGCGCCGAATCCGTTGTCGATATTCACCACGCTCACCCCGCTTGCGCAGGAATTGAGCATGGACAACAACGCAGAAAGTCCGCCCAGATTTGCGCCATAGCCAACGCTTGTCGGGACCGCGATGACCGGCGCCTCGACTAAGCCGCCGACCACGCTCGCAAGCGCCCCTTCCATGCCCGCGACCGCAACGACCGCGCGCGCATGGGTCAGCTCGTCCATGTGGGCCAGCAGCCGGTGAAGCCCCGCGACACCCGCGTCATAAATCCGCACGACCCGGCTTCCCAGCGTCTGCGCCGTAATCGCCGCTTCCTCGGCCACCGGCATATCGCTGGTTCCCGCCGATACAACTGCGACTGCGCCGGTCTGCGGCCGGTTGGGGTCGGAGTTCACGATCCCGATTCGCGCCATTTCATGGTAGACAAATTCATATTTTCCCGCAAATCGCTGCGCGGCTTCCGCACTTAACCGGGTAATCAGAATGTCCCTTGCGCCGTTTTCCAGCATGTGCGCAGCTATCTTTTCAATCTGTTCCGGCGTTTTGCCCGCGCCGTAGATCACTTCCGGCACGCCCTGGCGAATCGCGCGATGATTGTCGATTTTGGCAAACCCCAGATCGTCAAAGGGCGCGGTTTTCAGCTTTTCCATCGCCTGCTGCGGACTGACTGTCCCGTTCTTCACCTGCTCAAGCAGTTCCATTGTCTGTTGCTTGTCCATTGTTCACCTCGGCTGTAAATCCAATAAAATGCTGTCAAAATCCCGCGAAAGCGCGGCGCGAATTTCCTGTGCCATCCGCGCCGCGCGAACCAGCTGTTCCTCGGGCAGCTGAAGCTTGCCGCCGCGCTCGCCCAAAAGCCGCAGCCGCAAATCGGAAAACCCGAGTCCGCGCAGCGCTTCTTCTCCCCGCTCGACCCGTGTAAGCATTCCGGCTTCGATCGCGGTGCCGGCCGGCACCCGGGTTGCAAGGCAGGCATAACTCGGCTTATTTGCGGTAAACAGGCCCAGCTGTGCGCTGCGTTGACGGACCTCCTGCTTTGTGATTCCGCATATCCGCAGCGGAGAAACAACCCCAAGCTCAAGCAGCGCGCGCATTCCGGGCCGGTCCGCGGTGTCGTCCGAAGCGTTGGTGCCGTCGATCACTGTAGAATAACCGTCCTGTGCGGCGCGCGCAATCAGCGCGGTGAAAATCGCCGTCTTGCAGAAATAGCAGCGATCTGTCGGATTGGCGGCGACACTGCCGTTCGCCAGCACATCCAGTTCGATAACGGCCAGCTGCACGCCAAACTGTGCGCAGAGTCTCTGTGCGTCCTCCAGCTCAAAGCGCGGCTGAAACACGGTTTTCACGAAATAAGGCCGCAGGTCACAACCTTGCCGCAGGCCCTGGGCAAGCAAAAAGGCCGAGTCCGTTCCGCCGGAAAACGCAAGCGCCAGCTTGCGGTTATTGTCAAAGAATTGTTCGAGGGTCATGTTTCTCCTTGCCGCGCGGCGCCCGCCGCTGTGTTTTGGGCCGGCATCCGCGCCTGTTTCTAGTAAAATAAAAAGCCACGAAAACAGACGGTTTCCAAGGGAAACCGCCATTGCCTTCGTGGCTTTGCGCGGCCGCTTCTTCGTGAAGCGGCGATTTGTTTTATTATACTTCTCCGAAAACTGCCGCGTCAATAGAAAGCCGGCTTTCTCGCTGATTTTCATTGCTCACAATTTCTATAGAACGGGCAATTGCAAATCTTCCATGACTTAGCCGGAATATAGCTGGTTCGTCCAAATCGGGCAATCGGTTTACACTTGCCCGGCATAAACGGCCTGCGTCCGCCGCTCCGGAACCGGATTTTACCCTGTGCAATCTCCTCGCGGCTAAAAAACTTTCCACAATATTTTTTAGCCTTCAGAAAACTATTGAAGAGTGCTCCCGCGCAAAGTTTTCTCTTAAAGCCCGCAGGTCCCTCTTCAATAATAAAAGCCTATTAGAAGCCCTTTGCCGTCTTATGCGGCTCCCCCAGCGTTTTTCACAGCCGTTTCTGCTTAATGCATCAGTTCTTCAAGCGGAATCTGGACGAAGCCGCCGTCGTGCCAAACTGCCAGCGTATCAAATCCTGCGTCCCGAATCTGCGCAAGCGCCCTGCCGACGCCGTAATCTATGCCGTTCACGTCATGGCAGTCTGTGCTCACGGTTACCCGTGCTCCCAGTTCCCGCAGCCGCACAAGCAGGAAATCCTGCAAATAGGGAAAATCGCGGTAGCCGCGGTACATGCCGCCGGTGTTCACTTCAAAAACCCCGCCCTGCGCGGCGCACTGCTCCAGCGCTTCCAGCGCCGTTTGACGATACGCCTGTGTGTTTTCCGCAAAATAGCGATTGTCTTTATTCAGTTTCAGGATCAGATCGAAATGGCCGATAATATCCGGTTTTGTCTTCCGTACATTCTCGGTTACCAGTGCGTAATAAGCGCGTACAAGTTCCATCCCATCGCCGCCGAAAGCCCGAAGCGCCTCATCCATCTCCTGCACGTTGTTGTCCACGCTGTATATCATGCCGTTCGGTGCACGAACGGCATGAACCGAGCCAATTACGTAGTCATAAGCCTCCGGACACCGGATGCTGCCCATGGGGTCCTGTTCAATACCGCAATAAACTCTGATTTTGCTCGAATACGCCGCACAGAGCGCACGCATCGCTCGAATGTATCCCTCTTCGTCCTGCATGGACAGGGAAAATCGCTCGTCGTGGCAGTGGCAGGACATCCCGAAGTCGGTGAATCCCGCGCGCACAGCCGCTTCGATCATCTCCTGCGCGCTGTTTTTTCCATCGCAGAAAGTGCAGTGATTATGTAATGAACTGAACATTTTTCTCCTTATTCCCGAATCAGGCCAGCCGAGACCCCTTTTTCAATATTCTTTTCCACATAGGGCCAAAGCGCCGGGGTTGCTTCCCGCACGATCCGCATGCGCTCCAACACCTGCGCGCGGGTCACCTCTCCCTCTTTCCAGGTATGTCCGCCTGTCACGCAGTTGTGAATAAAGGGCTGCAAATGGTCCATCGCCGCCGCATAGCGCGCATCTTTGGTCTGCTCGGCGTCAAATTCTTCCCACAGCGCACGCAGCTCTGTCCCCTGCTCGACAGGCAGCAGAGCGTACAGCCTGTCCGCCGCTGCCTTTTCACGCTGCGTTTTATCGAGATTTGCCTGTTTGTCAAAGGCAAAGGTATCGCCCGCGTAAATCTCGATCAGATCGTGCACAAGGCACATCTGCACCACCCGGGCAACATCCACACCGGGTTCGGCGTATTCCCGCAGAATCATCGCCATAACGCCGATATGCCAGGAATGCTCTGCGTCGTTTTCCCTGCGCGAACAGTCGGTCAGCAGGGTCCTGCGCAGGACGTGGGTCATTTTGTCTATTTCCACAATAAATTCCAGCTGTTTTTCAAAGCGTGTTTTTTCCATTTCTTCCCTTCCGCTCTATCTGTAATTGATAAGGATTATACCCGAAAAACGTAAAAAACGCAAAGACGCCCCGCACCGCCTTGGTGGCTGTACGGGGCGTTTTTGCAAAATAAACCGAATCAGACTTTGTTAAAGCTTGTGTTGCTGCACTTCGGGCAGGGAGGCACGGTATCACCGGAGCTGATCGTGATCTCAGTGCCGCAGTTGGTGCATTTGTAGGTGCCCGCAGAGGGGACCTGTCCGGTCGTAACATTATTGGAATTCATGGCTGTGTTTTCCTTTCGATAGAATTGCGGAAACGCTGTTTCCAATCCTATCTTTGCCGCAAAACGGGTCGATTATTCACCCCGTTTGCCCACAACCGGAAGATCCCAGCGGAAATGGCTGGCAAGCAGACGAAGCAGGATGACAATCCCAGCGCCGATAAACATGCAGGCAAAACGCGGGATGCTGGTCAGGCGAAGCAGCCAGTAATAGAGCACAGCGCCCGCAAGAGAGGCCACCGCATAAACCTGCTTGTGCAGCACGACCGGCGTGCGATTTGCAAGCAGGTCCCGAATCATACCGCCGCCGACACCGGTGATCACGCCAACCGTTACGGCAAGGAAGCTGCTGTTCGCATAGCCGTTCTGCATGGCCGCGCTGACCCCGACAACCGTAAAAATACCAAGACCGACCGAATCCATTGTGCCGATGAGCTGGGAATAGATTCCGCCGCTGACCATTTCCAGCGCTTCCGTCCGGAAATAGCACAGGGCAAAAACCACAGCGGCTGTGACCGCCGCCACAATCACATAGACCGGCCGTCTGAAAAGCATGGGAGGAATCACGCCGAGGGTGATGTCCCGAATCATGCCCCCGCCGACAGCCGTGATCACGCCGAGCACCAGGGTGCCGAATATGTCCAACCGGCGCTGTATCGCGACGACCGCACCGGAAAAGGAAAACGCCAATGTGCCGACCAGTTCAAGAAAGAGCAGCACCGAATCGGTAATATCCATAAAGGCCTCCTGAAGTAAAATCCTCTCTACTTCATTATAGCTTTCTGCTTTCCGCGCGTCACTATCCAATAAAGAAAATCGCCAATAATCCGCCGTTTTATGGAAATTTGCGAGCGATTTTCCATTGTCTTTTATCCGCCATGGCGCATTTTTCGCTTTTGAAAGGCAATCCGGCGCACAGTCAGCTTGCCTGCCCGGCCAAAGTACCGGCCAACCCGCTATCTGTCAGCCGTATCCGTGATCGATATGCCGCCACTTTCCGCCGGCATCCCTTACCAGGACCCATTGCCAATCGGTGTAGGTGCTGTTTGGCGCAAGGCTTCCGTCGCCTCCCGACGGGCCCACCTCAAAGGAGGAGAGCAGGAGGATCGCCTCGTCCGCATTGCGCGACTGCGCCCACTCCTCGCATGCCTTTGCTGTTTCGTCTCCGGCATATCGAATCTCGGTCAATGTGCAGCCCCCGAAATCCTTCTTAAAGTAATCCGCCGCGACCTCCATCGCCTCGCGGATC
This sequence comes from uncultured Clostridia bacterium, assembly GCA_944385925.1. Taxonomy (GTDB): domain Bacteria; phylum Bacillota; class Clostridia; order Oscillospirales; family Ruminococcaceae; genus CALWZE01. Next base: position 19,443 of record CALWZE010000052.1, on the reverse strand, counting down.
TCCTTTTGGGAATAGATATCGGAATCCACCTCGACTATCTCGACGCCGTCCAGCGCACTCCCGCAGCCGGTCAGCGCCAGCACAAGCGCGGCAATCAGCAGCGCCGCAATTTGTTTTCTCATCGAACCCATCCTTTCCCTTTATGCCGTAAGCTCATTTTTTGCAAATGCGGAACACGCCATTTCCCGCATATGGAAAATGGCCTTCTTATCAATAAACGATTCTGCCGGCGCGAATCCTTCGCGCCGGCAGAATCTGCTTTGCAGCAATTTGATTTTTTACCGGTTCCACCCACAGCGGGCAGAACTCCAATGCTCTGTTTTTCAATCGTTCAGCGGCTCAGCCGTGCAAGACAAGCCAGAAGATTGTCCACTTCCTCCTCTTTTGTCGCCCAGGAAGTGACCAGGCGTATCGCGTCCCGCTCTTCATCGATTGCCTGCCAGAACTCAAATGCAAATTCTTTCGCGAGCGCTTCGATCAGGCTTTTGGGAAAAATCGGAAAGACCTGATTTGTCGGCGAGTCGGACAAAAAGCTGTAGCCCAGCGCCGCGATTCCCTGCTTGATGCGGTCCGCACAGCTGTCTGCGTGTCTGGCAAGTTCCAGATAGAGGTCGTCCCGGAACAGTTCGGCAAACTGGAGTCCCAGCAGCCTGCCCTTTGCCAGCATGCCTCCCCGCTGCTTGATCATGTAGCGGAAATCCTTATCCAAAGCGCGGTTGCTGAACACCACCGCTTCTCCGAACAAAGCGCCCATCTTGGTTCCGCCGATATAGAACACATCGGTCAGCGCCGGCAGGTCCTGCCAGGAGAGGTCGTTTTTCGCGCTTGCCAATGCACAGCCAAGCCGCGCACCGTCCATAAACAGCGGAACGCCATGCCGCTCACATACCGATTTCAGCGCCGTCAGTTCCGCTTTGGAATAAATCGTGCCCACCTCTGTCGGGTTGGAGATGTACACCATGCCCGGCTGCACCGTGTGCTCAGCCGTTGCGTCCGCGTAATGCGCCGTAATCAGCGCGTCAACCTGCTGCGCGGTAATTTTTCCGTTGTCGGTCGGAATGGTCAGCACCTTATGCCCTGTAGCCTCAATCGCGCCGGACTCATGGGTGTTGATATGTCCGGTCGTCGCCGCGATAACGCCCTGATAGGGCCGCAGAAGAGCGGCAATCACCGTCGTATTGGTTTGGGTGCCGCCGACAAGAAAGTGCACGCCCGCCTGCTCCGCGCCCAGCTTTTTTCGAATCAGCGCCCGCGCCTGTTCACAGTAGGGATCTTCCCCATAGCCGCAGGTCTGCTCCCGGTTGGTGCGCATGAGCGCCTCCATGATGCGCTCATGCGCGCCTTCGCTGTAATCGTTGATAAAGGTGTACATCTTATGAAACTCCCTGTTTTTTCTTCTTTTAATTTTCTTCAAGATCCGGGCAGCGCTCGCTGATCAGATCGAACACCCGGTATTGCTTGATCGGAGAAATGCAAACCGTCCGCATCAGGCCGCTGCGCATTTTGAGTTCAATGCAGTCATGAGAAAGGCCCATCAGGGTAGAATTCCTGTATGTAAAAGGAACGCTGATCCGCCTGATCTCAGTGTAGGGAATGGATCGCCGAAAAGGTCCAAAATGGATGTAAAGCTCTTTTGCCCGCAGCGAATACCAGCTTCCGAAATAGCACCAGACAATGCAGCCCGCAAGCGGCAGCAGGATCAGCGCGGGAAGAAATTCCGCATGGACAAACAGCGCAAAAAAGGAAACCAGAACGGCGAATGTGCCGATAAACAGGGCACGAAAGGTAAAAGAGGGGGCGATTTCCGAAGGGATTCTGCCAAGGTCCAGCGGCTTTGCATCCTTTTTTTCTGCAATATTTGCCATTTCTCAAAAGCCGAGCGGTTCGCCGACCAGAATGACCTTGATGCGGCCGGCGGGTTTGCAAAGTCTTGTCGTCACGATCTGCGCGCATATGCAGTCGGGCGATTTGCAGTCCCCGCATACGCCCTGTTTGGTGCATGGAGTGTCTCCGTCAAATCTCTGCGCATTGATCGGCGCCGCGATGGTGCGCGCCCGGACGACCGCGTCCTCTGCCGAGCGGACAATCTTGTTGACGCCCGCGACCACGATGACCTGTTTGGGACCAAAGCAGAGCGCCGCTACCCGGTTCGCGCGCCCGTCAACATTGACCAGCTGACCGTCCTCGCTGATTGCGTTTGCGCTCATGAGGAAAGTATCGCAGAGCAGCGCCCTGCGCATGATCTCCGCCTGCTCTTCCGGCGTTTTCCCCTTGGAGCGTTCCAGCAGGTTATAGCCGTTTTCCCGCAGATAGGGAAGCAGTCCGATCTCTTCCATGGTCGCGGTGCCGCCATAGGAAATCTGCATCTGTTTGTCCAGCCATCCCAGCGCCTTTTGGAGCGCCTCTTCCTTGGTTGCGCACCAGCACGCCTCAAAATGCCGGCTTTCCAACGCCTTTACGACCTTTTCTCCCAGCTTTTGATTTCTTTTTTCGACCGGCGTCATACAAAATACCTCCCTTTGTCTCCTCATGAATCTTTTTTCTGTTTTATTTGATGATGCAGCTATGCTTAAACAATCAGCCGAATCGTCCAAAAGCCCAAAATCCGGGCCGCGGCTTGGCCGGTGCTTGGGCAAGTCCTGAAAGTCCGTAATCCCGGCAAACATCACAGGAGGCGCCAGACAGTTTTTCTCTGATATTTCCTGCCCTGCCGTCCATAAACAGGCACTCTTTCTTTGGCTTTATTTACACCATCTTTTTTCTTAACAACCTGTCTGTGTTCGAAGTCCAAAACCGAAGCTTTTTCACACGCCCCGGTTCTTCCGGGGTCATCTTTGCGCACAAGCAAAGAATCCAGGCTTTTTCGCGGCAATGCGTTCAGCGAATCTGACCATTCCCGTGCACAATATACTTGTAGGATGTCAGCTCGTTGAGACCAAGCGGGCCGCGTGCATGCAGCTTTTGGGTCGAAATGCCGATCTCTGCGCCCAATCCGAATTCCCCGCCGTCGGTAAAGCGGGTAGAGGCGTTGTGATAAACCGCCGCCGCGTCCACATTCGCCAGGAAATAGGCCGCTGTCTGCTCGTCCGCCGTGACGATTGCCTCGCTGTGTCCCGTGCCGTACTGCGCAATGTGCTCGACCGCCTGCGCGACGTCATCCACAATCCGGCAGGCGAGAATATAGTCGTTGTACTCTCTGCCCCAGTCATCCTGTGTGGCGGCTGTCGCCTGCGGCAGGATGGCCCGCGCCTGCTCATCCGCGCGAATCTCAACATTATGCGCTGCGAGACGCGCCGCCATTGCAGGCAGAAATGCCTGCGCGACTTCGCGATGCACCAGCACGCATTCGCAGGCATTGCAGACGGATGGGCGGCTGGTTTTGGCATTATCCAGAATATTCAGCGCCATCTCGAGGTCCGCCGCACGGTCCACATAAACATGGCAGGTACCCGCGCCGGTCTCGATGACCGGCACGCTTGCGTTTTGCACGACTGCCTGAATCAATCCGCGGCCGCCGCGCGGGATCAGCAGATCGACATAGCCGTTGAGGGTCATGAGTTCGTTCGCGCTCTGCCGGCTGGTATCCTCCACGAGCTGGATACAGTCCGCAGGCAGCCCCGCGTCCTCCACCGCGCTTCGCATGGAATTTACAAGCGCCATATTGGAATGGATCGCTTCCTTGCCGCCGCGCAGGATCGCCGCATTGCCGCTTTTCAGACAAAGCGCAGCAGAATCCGCACTGACATTGGGGCGCGCTTCAAAAATCACAGCAATCGTGCCGATCGGAACCGACACTTTATCGATGCGCAGCCCGTTTGGTCTTGTCACCCGGTCCAGAAGTCTTCCGACCGGGTCCGGCAGCGCCGCAACCTTCTCTACACCGGCGCAGATTCCCTCAATGCGCGCCTCATCCAACGCAAGCCTGTCCAGCAGTGCCGCACTGAGTCCCGCCTTTTCGCCGTTTTCCAGATCCAGCCGGTTTGCCTGCAAAATCTCCTTGACGTCTTTGCGAAGCCCGCTCGCAATTGCAAGCAGCGCGGCGTTTCGCTTTTCCGTATCCGTGACCGCCAGCACCCTTTTGGCGCTCTTTGCGGCCTCGCCGATTTCCAACAGGGATTTCATCTTTTCACCGCCTTAAAACGTGTGCCGGTATGCCGGCCCTCCATCAATTCATAAAGATTTTCAATCGGGCTTCCATTTATAATATAGGTGTCGATTCCCGCCTCGGTCGCGATCTTCGCGGCGTGGATCTTGGTCTCCATGCCGCCCGTACCCAGGGAAGAACCCGCACCCCCGGCCATAGCCTCAATATGGGCGTCAATTTCCTCCACCTCGCGCACAAGCTGTGCGCCCGGTTCGCCAGGATTGCGGTCATAAAGCCCGTCGATATCGGTCAGGATCACCAGCGCGTCGGCGCCGATCAGCCTTGCGACAATGGCGGAAAGGCTGTCATTATCGCCATAGACGATTTCCTCGACCGCAACGCTGTCATTTTCATTAATGATCGGCAAAGCGCCGAACTCAAACAGTTTGTTAAAGGAATTGATCAGATTACTGCAGCGCACCGGGTCCTCCACGTCTTCCCTGGTTATGAGCAGCTGCCCGACAATGTGTCCGTACTCCGAGAACATCTTGTCATACATAAACATCAGCTCGCACTGACCGACAGTCGCCGCCGCCTGTTTCCCTGCCGTATCGGTCGGCCGGCTTTTCAGACCGAGTTTGCCGACGCCGACGCCGATTGCGCCCGAAGTTACCAGCGCAACTTCCACACCGGCATTCATCAGGTCGCTGAGCACCTTTACCAGTTCACCCATGTGCTTGATATTGGTCTTTCCCGTCTTGTGTGTAAGGGTCGTGGTACCGACCTTAACCACGATCCTTTTCAGATGATCAGTCGTCATTTTCCGTCTTTTCCTCACTTATTTCATATGCCTCGCCGGAACCCAGCACGCCGTCCTGCGTGGACAGCAGCACCCGTACCGACCGGTCATTAAGATCTATCTGGTCAAGCGGGCTGACGGCGAAAGTCAGCAGAATCTTTCCGTCCTCCGCTTGCAAAATCCGCGCACGATAGGTCATGCTCGGTTCGCCCTTCTTCTCAAAACTCACCCATACCGTTTGCAGTCCGGTCTCCTCGGTCTGCACGGCGATATTCCAAGTCGTCCAGGAGGGATTCAGCGCGCACGGTTCCTGTGTCACTTCCTCAATCTCAACCCCCTCCTCCAGTCTGTAGGAGGGCGTCTCGCTCGCCGCATAGACAAACAGACCGCCGATATTGTCATACAAAGACCAACAGGCTGTTTTGCTGTAATTTTCCCTCAGGTAGGCTGCCTTTGTATCGAAATGCATGGTATCGATCAAAAAAACATCTTCCCGTTCAAACAGCGCTCTGTATGGCGATCCCTCTACCCCAAAACGCGCAAGCACTGTGTTTCGCGCAGGCGTCTCGGTGTGCCATCCGCCCAACTCAAACAAATTCGTGTAAAGCCCGCGCGGAACGCTTTCAAACACAGACAACCGCTCGAAAAGTGAAGGCATACTGCTCATGTCCGCAAGATAAAGGGTATCGTCCTCTTCCGCTATCCGGTCATAGATCTCCAGCAATTCTGAAGGATCCGGCTTTTCGGTCGTTTTGGGCAGCGTAAACGCGGTGAACACCAGGCAAACCGCAAGCAGCGCCGCACTTCCGGCCAGCGCGAGCGGTTTTCTGATCCGTATATGGCCGCTTGTCAGACACCAGGCCGCCGCAAGGCAGGTTCCCGTCAGCAATCCCAAGCAGACCCATCGGGTCACCCGTCCGGTCGCCGCAAGCACAAAAAGAAGAACAAAATACGCAAGCAATATGCCGCTTAGCCGCAATTTTGTCGGTCTGTCCGCAAGCAGCATGCCCAGCATCCACACGGCGAGGCAAAACCAGGCCGCGCTCTTCGTGACTGTAAAGAGCGATACACCCTGTCCAAAGCGTTGGAAAACCGTCTCATTCCCCCCGCCTCCGACCTGTGCGATCGTTTCCAGAAGCTCTGCGGTGAATTTTTCGCTGTCTGCAAAGCTCCAATCCTCAATCATTTGCAGATCGTTCTGGCTGACCCCAAGTGCCTCATAGCTTTCCCACTCGTCCTCAAAGGCGCGCAGAGGATAGTCGGTCACCCTCTGCTGCGCGGCGAGATATCTCTGATAATATGCGGCCTGCGGGTCAGCTGCATAGGCGGCCTGATGCGCGCCGTAAAAGCCGGCGACCAGCGCAAGCATAACCGCATAGCTTCCAATAAGCGCTGCATTGGCTTTCAGCCATTTTCCGAATTTGCCGCGCCGCGAGGCGGAAAACAGGACGTAAAGCGCCGGAAGCAGGGCGCAGGCGGCTCCCGCCGCAAAGGACTGGATGCGCATCATTCCCCCGAACAGGCACAGCACAGTCCCCGCCGCAACCGCGCCCGGGCGAAAACGCCTGTACACCCCGAACAGGATCGTCATGCAGCCTGCCGCCGCAATAAAGATCGCAAATTTTGTATACTGCAAAGAGAGATACATCGGCACGCTGACAAATACGCAGAAAGCCGCCGCGATGCATCCGCCAACTGCGTCCGGCCGCGCAAGCCAAAGACAGCTTCCCGCCGCGCAGAATGCTGCGCAAAGGCCCGCATACAGCAAAACCGAAAACCAGTTAAGCGCAGGCCATGTATTTTGCAGCGCACAGACCAATTTCGCAAGATAGATATTGACGATGCCAACGTAGGGCGAGGGCTCCCCAAACGCACCGCCGAGAACCGAATGCAGGATGAAATCGTCATTATTCTCCGGCCGCGGCGAAAACACTACCGTGCACAGAAGAACTACCAGCACATTCAGGGCGCAGATTCCCAGAACTCTGAGCAGATTGCCGACACGCCGCTTCCTTTTCCCTATCGCAGCCGCATTCAAACTCCGACTCCCCCTTCTCCAAATGCCTTTTTCTATCATAGCAAAAAAATTCCCGAATGTGTAGCCGCAAAGGGAAAAAAGCTTCGTTGTACGGTACTGTCGCCAAATCCAGACAACCCGGTGTCTTTTATCCGTGCCGAAGCTTTATAAATGCCTGCATGTCTACACAACATCCGGTAAAAAAGATCTGCTGATCCGTTACCTGCTTGTTCACAAAGAGCAGCAATCCTGCCGGCCTGCGCTTTCATGATGGAAGACAATCCCGTCAGTCGGCACACACAGGCTGTGCCGGCCGCCCGCTTTGAAAATTGTATCGTTTAGCAACCTTAAAACAAATCGAAACTTTGGAGATTGCCTGTTTTTTCACCTCACAGGTGTTTCCAGATTACTTTCCCCTTTTCCCGCTGCACGCAATAATCGGATTTCGATCTCTTTAACTCTGCGCCATATTACAGAGGAGCCGCACAGTCCAAGACTGTGCGGCTCCTCCCCTTATCTGCTTAAGCCCTGGATGCAAGCAGACATATTTTGATATTGCCAGATTCAGCAGCATTCTTGTCCCCATCTGCAAGCGGTGAATTCACCGGCTTTGGGCAGCTTGATCATGCCCTTATTCAATGTTTGAACTGACTGTTGTACAGCTCCGCGTAAAACCCGCCTTTTGCGAGCAGCTCTTCATGTTTTCCCTGCTCAATGATCCTGCCGCTGCGCATAACCAGAATCAGATCCGCGCTGCGAATTGTGGAAAGGCGGTGCGCGACGATAAAGCTGGTCCTTCCCTGCATCATATGGGCAAAGGCATCCTGGATTTTCAGTTCGGTTCGGGTATCTATCGAGCTGGTCGCCTCGTCCAGAATGAGCATGGGCGGCAGACAAAGCATAACACGCGCGATGCAGAGCAGCTGCCGCTGTCCTTGCGAAAGCATGCCGTCCTCTTCCGTAATGACGGTATCATACCCCTCGGGCAGACGTTTGATAAAGCTGTGCGCATGCGCCGCTTTTGCCGCGGCGACGATCTCCTCCTCGCTCGCGTCCGGCCGGCCGAAGGCGATGTTTTCCCGCACCGTACCCGCATGCAGCCATGTTTCCTGCAGCACCATGCCATAATTGGTGCGCAGGCTGCGCCGGGTAAGACTGCGGATGTCCTCGCCGTCTACGGCGATCGAACCGCCATCCACGTCGTAAAAGCGCATAAGCAGATTGATGATCGTGGTTTTACCGCACCCAGTTGGGCCGACAATCGCAACCCGCATGCCGGGTTTTACCGACAGATTCAGATCCTCAATCAGCTTTTGCGTTGGATCATAGGAAAACCGAACATTTTGCAGCATGATTTCGCCGCGCGGCTGTTCCAGCGTTTTGGCGTCCGGCGCGTCCGGCTGCTGGGACGGCTGGTCAATCAGCTCAAAAATTCGCGCAGCGCAGGCAAGCGCGTTTTGCAGTTCGGTTACCACCCCTGAAATCTCATTAAACGGTTTTGTGTACTGATTCGCATAGCTCAGAAAACAGGACAATCCGCCGACTGTGATCGCGCCGGAGACAGCCGCAAATGCGCCTGCGGCGCCCACCCCCGCGTATGCGATGGCGTTGACAAATCGGGTTCCCGGATTGACAAGGGAAGAATAGAAGATCGCGCGCAGCGAGCACTGCTCCAACCGGCCGTTGATTTCGTCAAACCTTTGCTGCATCCGGGCTTCCTGCCCAAAAGCCTGCACCACTTTCTGGCTGCCGATCATCTCCTCGATCAGCGCGGTCTGCTCGCCGCGTGTTTCGGATTGCAGCTTGAACATGCTGTAGGTTTTTCTGGCAATGAAATTTGCAACAAGGAAGGACAGCGGCGTCACAAGCACAACGACCAGCGTAATGGCCGGATTGATGCTCAGCATGAATCCGAGGGTGCCGAGAATTGTCGCCACGCCTGTAAAGAACTGCGCGAAGCCCATCAGCAGACCGTCCGCGAACTGATCAACGTCCGCAATCACGCGGCTGACGATTTCGCCGTGCGGATGCGCGTCCAGATATCTCAGCGGGAGCTCCTCTATCTTTTGAAACGCCTCCTGCCGGATATCCCGCACGACGTTATAGGTAATCCTGTTGTTGAGGGTGTTCATCACCCATTGGCACAGCGCTGTCGCCGCCACAAGCAGCGCGATAAGCCCAAGAGTATTGAGTATGGCGGAAAAGTCCACTTTTCCCGCCTCGAGAATGCAGTCAATTGCCTGTCCGATCAAAATCGGCACATAAAGGGTTGTTACGACGACTGCGGCGGCAAGCAGAATGGACAGAATCAGCGAAAACCAATAACGCCGCACGTAACGCAGCACCCGCGCCACCGTTCCCTTTTGGAGCTTTTTTCCCTTCATCACGCACGCTCCTCCTTCGGGAATTGAGAATAGTAAATTTCCTGATACACCGCACAGCTCTGCATCAACTGCTCATGGGTTCCCGTCCCCACTGCGACGCCGTCATCCAACACGATGATTTTGTCCGCATACATGATCGAGCTTGCGCGCTGAGAGACAATGAATACCGTCGCGTCGGTTTTGCGAATCGCCTGCCGCAAACGCGCGTCGGTCGCATAGTCCAGCGCCGAAGCGCTGTCATCCAATATCAGAATTTCCGGCTTGCGCACCAGTGCACGCGCAATAGTCAGCCGCTGGCGCTGGCCGCCCGAAAGATTGCGGCCTCCCTGTTCGATCAGCGTATCCAGTCCCTGTGGTTTGGCGCGAAGAACGTCCATTGCCTGCGCTGTTTCCAGCGCCTGCATAATTTCCTGGTCGCTCGCGTCCGGTTTTCCCCAGCGGATATTCTCCCGGATCGTTCCCTTAAAGAGAACCGCGTGCTGGGGCACCACGCCGATCTTCTCCCGCAGCGCGTGCAGATCATATTCCCGCACATCAACCCCGTCGACCAGTACCCGGCCCCCGGTCGCGTCATAAAAGCGCGGAATCAGATTCACCAGCGAACTCTTGCCGGAACCTGTTCCTCCGATCACGCCGATCGTGTCTCCCCGTTTGGCAGTAAAATCAATGCCTGTAAGGGAATCACCGGCCGCGCCGTGGTAGCGCAGATTTACATTATCAAAGCGAACGGTTTCCACATCCGGCGCAACTTCGGTTCTGCTGCCGTTTACAGCACTGGATCGGATTTCAAACACACCGGCGATGCGGTTGGCGCAGGCAGCGGATTTGGTGATTGTGATAATCAGGTTTGCGAGCTTGATCAGCTCGACCAGGATCTGAGACATGTAGTTATATAGCGCAACGACCTCTCCCTGCGTAAGCAGGCCTGTGTCGACCCGTACCGCGCCCGCCCAAATGAGCCAGATAATCGCCGCATTGATCAGCACATAGGTCAGCGGATTCATAAGCGCTGAAATGCGTCCAACAAAGCGCTGGGTTTTCGCCAGCGCCTCGTTTTTTTCGGTAAACGCGCCGATTTCCTGCGGTTCTCTCGCAAACGCGCGGATTACCCGCACGCCGGTCAGATTGGAACGGGTCGCGCCGAGCACACCGTCCAGCCGGTTCTGCACCTTTTTATACAGCGGAATACTGATCAGCATAATGCCGAAAACAACAATCGAAAGCGCAATAATCGCGGCCGCGAAAATCAGCGCGATGCGCGCGTCAATGGTGAAAGCCATCACCATTGCGCCGAGCACAACAAAAGGCGAACGGAGAAACAGCCGAAGGACCAGATTGACGCCGGACTGAACCTGGTTTACGTCGCTGGTCATGCGGGTAATCATGGTCGAGGTTCCGAGTGTGTCGATCTCGGTATAAGAAAGAGACTGAATATGCGCAAAAAGCGCGCTTTTCAGCTTTGCGGCAAATCCGACCGCCGCTTTCGCCGCAAAATACTGCGCAGTTACCGAGCTGACCAGTCCGACTGCCCCCAGCAGAACAAGCAGGCCGCACATGCGCAGAATATACCCGCCGTCCCCATTCGCGATGCCGACGTCAATTATGGATGCGACCACCAGCGGCACAAACAGCTCAAAAGACGCTTCCAGCATCTTGAAAAGCGGGCCGAGCACACATTCTTTTCGATACTCTTTCAGATACAACGCTAATTTTTTCAAAGCTGTTCCCTCTCATGGATTCAACAATCTGCGGCTTTCTTCGGGGATAGTCCCGTTTCGCTCAATTTTTGCCCAACGAAGTTTATTTTATCACTGTTTTGAATCAAGGGCAATTCCGCCGCTCATCCTTTTGATATACAGCCCTACAAATAAAATCAGCTTTTGCACCGCAAATGGCCGCAGATTCTCCGCGTATCGAATGTTTATTTTTTAATCCAGTGTAAAGATTCTATAGAAGGTACCGGCTGCCTGGCTTTGCGTGAAGCCTTGTATTCGGAACCGCGTCACCCACTTCTTCAGAACGCCTTCGAGGAGGTGAATTTTGTTCAAAAAACGGCGCCGAAGGATAATTCCTTCGGCGCCTGTCGATTATCTCACCGTTTGATATATGCTGATAAAACCTGTGATTGTCACAATCAGAACCAGGATCGGCGTAATAAAGCGCACACAGAAAAGCCACGCTTTTTTCAGTTTGAAACGAACGCCGTTTTTCTCCACCTCATCCACAACATGCTGTGGACCCCAAATCCATCCGACGAAGATGCACATCATCACTCCGCCGACCGGCATAAGAATATTGTCGGTCAGCATCTGGACAAAATCAAAAACACTGTAATTCAAAATGGATACGCCTGCCAGCGGTCCGCTGGAAAGCGCGCTCGGAACACCAAGCAGGAAAATCGCCGTTCCGATCAGGATAGCCGCCCGCCTGCGGTTCCATTTTGTCTTTTCCAGAACCGAGGAAAGCACGCATTCAAGCAGTGCAATAGCCGAAGTCACCGCGGCGAAAAACATCAAAATAAAGAAAAACAACGCAAAAACCGAACCGCCGGGCATACTTGCAAACACATCCGGCAGCGTGCCGAAGGTCAGACTCGGTCCCTGCTCCGGCTTTTTTCCGAAAGCAAAGACAGCCGGAAAGATTGCGAGTCCCGCCAGCAGCGCGATCGACGTATCCAGTCCCGCGATCACGGCGCTGTTTTTCGGTATGTTCTCTTTGCGGCTGAGATAGGCGCCGTAGGTTACCGTGATGCCCATGCACAGGCTCAGCGAATAAAACACCTGCCCGAGCGCGGCCGAAACCGAGCTGAAAGTGAAGCTTTTCTCTTTCATGGTAAACATGAATGCAAGTCCCGCTTCTCCGCCCGGCAGCGTTAGCGAGCGCGCGACCACGATCAGCAACATAACAAACAGCGCCGGCATCATGAATTTGCTGGCTTTTTCGATGCCGCTCGCCCCTTTCAGGCAAAGCAGCACCACCATCAGCATAAAGACAAAATGCCAGATCACCGGCTCGACCGGGTCGGTCAGGAAACCTTTAAAGCTCTCGGGCGCCGCAAAGGTTGTGGCATAGCTTGCAATATACTTCAAGACCCAGCCGCCAATCACGCTGTAATAAGAAAGAATAATAAAGGCACAGGTCACCCCAAATACGCCAATGATTTTTGCGCGCCTGTTCAGCTTCTGATATGCGTGCACCGGGCCGCTCCCGGTCATTCTGCCAATTGCAGTTTCGGTAATCATAATCGGCAAACCGAGAATGCAGACAAAAAGCAGATAAAACAGCAGAAACTGAAATCCGCCGTTGCTTCCCATCAGATATGGAAATTTCCACAGATTTCCAAGCCCGATTGCCGCGCCTGCCGTCGCCAGGATGTAGCCGACATTTGACCCCCACTGCCGGCTTTTCTTTTCCATGTTATCCTCCTCTTTCACACACCCGGTTCACAAGTCCGGATGCGCAGTTAATATAAAGTTTACCACAAATAACCACAATATGCACCTGTGTTTGACAACAAAAAAGGACGTCCAAAGACGTCCTTTTGCACAAAGCCTTTTTTATTCCGCCGCCAGGATCTCTTCTTTTCTGGCAAGGAGCTCGTCGCCGGCAAGCATCTGCTCAACTTTTTCAAAGCCGATACGATCGATTGTTTCCGCAAAGCGCTCACCCGGTTTACCTTCGGATTTATAAAGAAGCAGCGCCTTTTCGATCGTGTCCATTACCTCTTTTTCATCGGTAAAGATATGGCTCAGGGTACGGCCAACCGCCGTTTTTTTGCCCCAGCGTCCGCCAAGATACATTTTGTAGCCGTACTGCTCGTTGCTCAGCGCATTGAAGTAGCATTTTCCGGCGCAGCGTCCGCAGTTGTTGCAAATCGAAGGATCAATTACAAGCTTCCCGTCCACAACTTTTGCAGCTTTCATCGGGCACGCCAGCTCAACGCCGCATTTTTTGCAGCCCTTGCAGGCGTCAACATCCAGTTTGGGCAACCGCTGACCGATCACGCCCAGATCGTTAAGGTCCGGTTTCATGCAGTTGTTCGGGCAACCGCCAACGGCGATTTTAAATTTGTGCGGAAGCTTAACGGCGCCATAGCCTTCAAAGAAGCGGTGATGTACCTTCTCCGAAAGGTCAAAAGTGTCGATCAGTCCATACTGGCAGGTCGTTCCCTTGCAGGACACAACCGGACGGATTTTCGCTCCGGTTCCGCCGGTAACCAGGCCCGCCTTCGCAATGTAAGCGCGGAACTCCTCAATGCGATCGAACGGAATGCCCTGCACCTCGATGGTCAGGCGCGCCGTCATGGTCACAACTCCGTTTCCGAAAAGCTCTGCCGCTTCCGAGATACATTTCATCTGCTGCGCAGTAATTTTGCCGTTAACCGTAATTACCCGGCCGGAAAAATTATCCGTTCCCTTATTGCTCAGGAATCCAAGTCCCTTAACTCTTTTTTCCTCTTCCGGGCTGATCGTCAATGTCGCCATGCTTTCTCCTCCGTGTTTTGTTCTTTACGTATTATAGCACTTGTCCTTTTATTGGTAAAATGATATTATTTGATTAATTTAATAGGTAATTTCTATAGTGAAGGAGAATCCGAATGACACTGCGCCATCTTCGCATTTTCATTGAAGTCGCTGAAACTCGAAAGATGAGCCTTGCGGCGCAAAATCTCTACTTGTCTCAGCCGACCGTAAGTCAGGCAATCAGCGAACTTGAGGATCATTACGGGACCCTCCTTTTTGAAAGGCTTAACCGGCGGCTGTTTATTACGCCGGCCGGCGAAAAGCTTCTCGCCTGCGCGCGGGACGTGATTTTGCGCTATGCGCGGCTGGAAGATACGATGGGGGAATATCGCCGAAGCGGCAGCCTGCGCATCGGCGCTTCCCTGACCGTCGGTACCTGTCTTATGCCGGAAGTCGTCGAGGATCTGCACGCAGCGCTTCCTCAATTGTCGGTTTCTACCCACATCAACAACACCGCGCGGATTGAAGAAATGCTTATCGCGTCCGAACTGGACGCTGCCTGTGTGGAAGGCGAGATTCACAGCCATGATCTTCTCTGCGAACCGGTTGTAGATGACGAGCTTGTGCTGGTTTGTGCCGCACAGCATCCATTCTGGGGCGAACGGGAACTTCACTTTTCCCAACTTAGCGGACAGCGTTTTGCGCTGCGGGAGCGCGGCAGCGGCACCCGGGCACTTTTTGAAAAAAGTCTGGCCCGCCACGGGATTGCCCCCGCGGAAGGGTGGGAGGCAATCGGAACCGAGACGCTGCTGCGCGCGGTTGAACAGGATTGCTGTTTGTGCGTCATCGCCTTTTCCCTTGTACGGCCTTTATTGGAATCCGGGCGACTTTATATGTTCAAAAACACCAGCGGAGAATGGACGCGGCAATTTAAACTGGTGCGACACAAAGATAAATTCGAAAGCGCTTTCCTTCTCGCCTTTACCGACGCTGTACGGCGGCACGCGCCCGCGCAGGAGCAGCCGGGATTCAGCTATGGATTGCTGGTGGAATAATTATTGCGGCGCCGCACTCCATTTCCCAAATCTGATAAAGTATATAAAAAGGCGGCCTTTACGGCTGCCTTTTACGATTGCTGCTGATTAAACAAAAGCTTTGACAGCATTCGCCGGCATGTCCGGCGAATTCAAGTTGCAGTCTATTGGCAATCTCCTTTTGCAGGCTTTGCGCTTTGTTGATTCTGAAGCCTGTTCTGGTTTTGAATATACCGGCGATCAATGAGAATACCCGCGACGCCCAGCACTGCCGTGATTGCAAATACAATCAGTGAAACCGTGATGTTTCCGCTTTCCAATGAGGCACCGGCAAAGGTCGAAGAGATAACCGAAGGAATCCGTGCAACGGTAGACACAACCAGGAATCGCGGCAGGGAAAGATTTGTAAACGGCACAAAGTAGGTCAGTCCGTCTTTTGGTGTACCCGGAATCAGGAACAGAATAAAAACCGCAAGCTCAATATTCTCTTTTTTCTTCAAAAAAGCCAGCTTGCCGAACTTTCCATCCATCAGCCCGTTAACAAAATCATACCCCAGGCGCCGTACAAGGCAATAGATAATTACGCTTCCGATTACGCTGCCAACCGTACAGACTGCATAACCGCCAACTGTTCCGTATAAAACGCCGCCCGCCACCTCGACCACTTCGCCGGGGATGATGAACAAAACGACCTGCAAAATCTGCACGCCAATAAAGAACAGTACGCCCGTCGCGCCTTTTGCGCGGACAGTATTGACCAGCGCATCCCGGCCGCTTTCCGAAAAAAGCTTGCCAAGATGCGGCAGCATGGCGATTCCGGCCGCTGCCAAAATCAGAAAGACGAAAACAAAAAGTATAAATTTTACCGTTTTGGGATCAGGCTTTCCAGATTTCAGAAAATTGGGTTGTTTTTTCACGGGACCTCCAAAGTGTTCCCTCGGATCTGTCAGAGAATACTTCATACGCTTTCTGTCCTTTTAACGACCATGCGCGGCAGAATTCTCCATTTCTCGTTTTTTATAGTATAACACATTATTTTGTCCGCGTCCTCCCCGCCTGATTTCGCCGCCGTCATGACAAAAAACGTCAAATCCGGTTGAGCATGGTTTAAAAATGGTGTATAGTATAGAGGTTAGTGTTTATAGGGTTATTCTGCGCATAATGCGGCGAATCTTGCGCCCTGTTTTAAAAAAATCCTTGCGCAAATGGCCGATTCAGGAGTCAAGGGAGAGAGAACACATTGAATATCGCGATGTCCGGTATCGACTATTCGCTGGCTCAAATCGATACCCGGCAGAAATTTTCCTTCACCAAAGCGCGGCAGGCTGAACTCTATGACATCCTCTGCGCACAAGACGGGATTGAGGGCTGCGTATTGCTCGCCACCTGCAACCGAACCGAAATCTATCTTTCCTGTGCGGATGGGTTCGATCCCGAGCCCTTCGAGCTGCTTTGTTCAGCTGCCGGCGCGGATTATGCCCAGTACCGTCAGCTGCACTTCACCCGGCGCGCAGATGAAGCGCTGACCCATCTCTGTCTGCTTGCCTGCGGGGCAAAAAGCCAGATTTGGGGAGAAGACCAGATCCTGACCCAGGTCAAGGAAGCGGTCGCTTATGCGCGGGAATGCCATGCGGCGGACAGTGTGCTCGAGGTGATGTTCCGCACGGCGGTGACCTGCGGAAAGCGCATTAAGACCGAGCTGAACATGGCGCGGCGGGAAACTTCCGTTGCGGATCAGCTGCTGTGCAAACTCACCGAATATCCCGACGCCCGCTCGGTGCTTGTTATCGGCAACGGGGAGATCGGCCGCCTGGCGGCTGCAGCGCTTGCCGCCAACGGTTACCGCACCGCCATGACTATCCGGCAGTACCGTCACAAACAGGTTATTATCCCTCCGGGCGTAGAGGGTTTTGAATACGACGAGCGCTATGACCGGCTCGGCGATTTTGACGCGGTTGTTTCGGCAACCCGCAGCCCGCATTTCACAATCGAGGCCGCCCGGGTCGCTGCGCTCGAAAATCATCCCTCGCTTTATTTCGACCTCGCCGTCCCGCGGGATATCGAAACCGCCGTCGGCAAATTGAAAGGCGCGCAGCTTTTTGACGTGGATACACTTTCGCAGGGCGGCGAGGATCCGGCGCACGGCCGTATTCTCGGCGAGATCGGCGAATATGTCGAAAAGTACAAGGCCGATTTCTACAAGTGGTGTACCTATCGGACGGGAGAGACCAGGAAATCCCATTTCCCGCTGTTTGTGGACATACGCGGCAAGACCGCGCTGGTGGTCGGTGGCGGGAAGATCGCCCTGCGCCGGGTGACCACCCTGCGGAAATTTGATTTTCAGATTGTGGTTGTTGCACGGAAAGCGGCTGACGAGCTGAAAAAGATTGCAAAGAAAGAAGCCATTGTCCTGCACGAGCGTCCTTTCGAGGATGCAGATGCCGATGGGGTCTTTCTTGCGGTCGCGGCGACCAATGACCGCGAACTCAACCGGCATATTGGCGAGCTGGTAAAGACTCGGGGCGGGTTCGTAAGCGTCGCAGACTGCGCTGAGGAGTGCAGCTTCTACTTCCCCGCCGTCATCGACCGGGGCCGGATCACGGTCGCGCTCGGCGGAGACGGCAGGGATCACCACGCGCTCAGCGCGCAGGCAAAAAAAATCAGGGAGTTTTACTGCGATGAAGATTAATGTGGGAAGCCGCGACAGCGTGCTTGCGGTTGTTCAGTCCAACCTGGTTATTGAGGCGGTTCGCCGTTTTCACCCGGAGCTTGAAATCGAACTGATCACCATGAAGACCACCGGCGACAAAATTCTCGACCGCACGCTGGACAAGGTCGGCGGCAAGGGCCTGTTTGTTAAAGAGCTGGATCAGGCGCTGCTTGACCGGCGCGCGGACATCACGGTCCACAGCTACAAAGACATGCCGATGGAGCTGACTCCCGGGCTGCCTGTCGTTGCGGTTTCCTCCCGCGAGGACCCGCGCGACGCGCTGGTGCTGCCTCCCGGCGTCGATCACTATGATCCGGCGAACGGCCCGATTGGCTCCTCCAGCCTGCGCCGCACCCTTCAGCTGCGCGCGCTCTTTCCCGCTGCCGAAATCAAGCCGGTGCGCGGCAATCTGCAAACCCGGCTGCGCAAGCTGGACAGCGGCGAATACGGCGCGCTGGTACTTGCCTGCGCGGGATTGCGGCGTCTTGGTCTTGAAGATCGTATTGCCCGTGTTTTTGAGCCGCAGGAAATTCTGCCTGCCGCCTGCCAGGGCGTGCTTGCGGTCCAGAGCCGCAGCGGCTTTGACATCTCTTTCCTTGACGAATTCAACGACCCGACGGTCATGCGGGAAACCTCGGCCGAGCGCGCCTTTGTGCGCGCGCTGGACGGCGGGTGCAGCTCACCGGTCGCCGCTTACTGTACGGCGGACCCGGACGGCTTATATACCCTCACCGGACTTTATGCCGATGCGCAGAATCGGGTATATAAACAAACTATTCGCGGCACAGAGCAGGAGATCGAGCAAAAGGCCGCTCGGCTTGCGCTTGCAATGAAAAAGGAGTACGCGGAATGAACAAAGGACAGGTAATTCTGGTCGGCGCCGGGCCCGGCGATCCCGACCTTTTGACCGCCGGCGCGGCCAAGGCGCTCGCCCAGGCCGAGGTGGTCGTCTATGACCGGCTGGTCAGCGAAGAGATCATGTCGCTGATCCCGGAAAAAGCAGAAAAAATCAACGTCGGCAAAAATGTCGGTCATCATCCGGTTCCCCAGCATGAGATCAATCAGATATTGCTGAACAAGGGGCTCGCGGGCAAAAGGGTTGTGCGGCTCAAGGGCGGCGATCCTTTCGTATTCGGGCGCGGCGGCGAAGAGCTGGAGCTGTTGGAAGAACATGGCATCCCCTTCAAGGTTATTCCCGGCATCACCTCTTCCATCGCTGCGGCGGCTTATGCGGGCATTCCGGTCACCCACCGGGACTACTGCTCCTCGCTGCACATTATCACCGGGCACCGCCAGAAGGACGGCGCGCTGAGTCTGGACTACGCGGCGCTCGCGCGGCTGGATGGTACCCTTGTCTTTATGATGTCGGTTGCGAGTGCGGGAGAGATCGCCGCCGGATTAATGGCGGCGGGGATGCCGCAGGATTACCCCTGCGCGGTCGTTGAGAACGGCACCCGCCCCGAACAGCGCAAGCTCGTCTCGACGCTCGGCAATCTCGAGCGGGAGATACATGAAAAAGGGATTCAGTCTCCAGCCGTCATTCTGGTCGGCCGGGTCTGCACCCTGTCGGACAGGTTCGACTGGTTCTCCGCACTGCCGCTTAAAGGCAAACGAATTCTGGTGACACGGCCGCGCAGCGCCTCCTCCCGTCTTGCAGATGGCCTGCGGGCGCTCGGCGCCTCGGTTCACTGCCTGCCGGCTATTCATACTGAGGCCCTTCCCTTCGGGATGCCGATGCTGGACGACTATGCCAGGCTGGTCTTCACAAGCGCCGCCGGAGTGGACAGCTTTTTTGCCGGCATGTTCAGCGCCGGGCTGGATTCGCGTTCACTTGCTTACCGCAAAATTGCCGCAGTAGGTCCTGCTACTGCAAAAGCGCTGGAAGCACGCGGTCTTCACGCCGACTTTGTCCCCGCGACCTACAGCGGCGAAGCGCTTGCCCGTGAGCTGCC
>CALWZE010000051.1 GCA_944385925.1 uncultured Clostridia bacterium | reverse complement strand
ATATCATCAATTGGTATAACTACAGTAACATTGATCGTCACGCTGACTGTTTCTTTTCCGCATTGCGCGGTAACCGTAACCTCAGCGTTACCGGCTCCTGTTGCCGTCAGCTTGCCCGCTTCGACGGTAACGACCTTTTCGTCACTGGACGTCCAGCTGATCGCTGCATCTTCGATTGCTTTTGCAGCCTGTTCTTCCGTGACGCTTTCCGAACTGTAGGTTTTGCTGACCTCGACCGTCAGCGTGTCGCCTTTATTCAATGTGACCTCTTTTTGCTCGACGTCGATTGAGGACAAAGACGGCGCGCAGCCGCTCAGCATCAGTATAATGCCGCAAACAAGGAATAAACTGCATATCCTTTTCATTCTGTTTCCTCCTGGTTTCTGTTTTTCATAATAATGCCGGTAAAAGAAAAAATCAATCCACTGCGACCATTGGTCGCAGCAGAGTTAATACAGGCAGGGGTCGCTGACGCGCACGAACATGCCGTCCCTCATGGGGCCGATACCTGTCAAATACCATTCATCATCATAGGTGACGTGGGTTTGTACCCATCTACCATCCGAAAAAACCTCCAACGCTGCACCGCAGTGTAATCCATAATTTACTTCGCCATCATCATACTGTATCCCATACCGCTGCTGCTGAGTGCACCAAAATAGTAGACCTTTTTTCTTTTTTATCATAGTTCAGCCATCTTTTCTGTTCGATATACAGACATGAATTGTTCTCCGAATTGCTCATGAAGGTAATCGAAGTGCGCTTTAATGACAGTAATGATATCTTCATCACTTGGATTTGGGTCACTGAAATAATCTGCAATGACCGAAAAAGGAAGGGGAATAATGCGACCATTGGTCGCACTTTCGGGTGCGGTTGGATTTGACAGCTCTGTTGGAGATGTTGCTCTAACCGGGTTATCCTTTGATTTCGGTGCCGGATTTGACAGCTCTGTTGGTACTGTTGCTCTAATCGGATTATCCTGCGAGTTCGGTTCGGAAGTCACGCGGCTTTTCTTTTGCTGTTCTTTGATGGACGCAATACGCTGCTGACCGTTGCTGAGTATGTCCCTCAAAACGGCGGCAGTCCAGCCGCCGTTTTGAGAAGCGTTTTTCAGAGCTTCGGATTCCGGGATTTGCAGCGGCACGGTCGGGTTTTCCGATAAAAACACAAATACCTCTTTTTGCTGATCTGACGAAAGATAGGATAAATTTACGCCAGCTCGGACAGATAATCTTTCACTGTCCACCATGGTCAGCAGGTCTGAATCCAGCTGATTCAGCCTGAGAAAGCGCTGCACTTGCCTTAAATTTTCGCCGGTCATTTCGGCAATTTCAGCGGTCGATTTTTTGTTGCTTTTTCCCTGTGAAGCGATTACGTCATTTCGCAGCTGATAGGCGTGCGCTTTCTGTGATGGCTTCATCTCCTGCCTTTGATTCAGGTTTGTATCAACTACAATGAGCATGGCCGTCGCTTCATCGACATCGCGCACAATGGCCGGTATCATTTTCAAATTGGCGAGTTTAGCCGCTTCTGTGCGGTTATGCCCTGCAAGGATTTGGTATTTATCGCCCATGGGTCGGACAATGATCGGCTGTTGCACGCCGTTGCGTTTAATGCTGTTTGCCAAATCTTGCAGCTCGTCCGGCGTGTACATGGAGAACGGCTGTACATCCTGATGATACTGTTCGGAACTCCAAGGGACTAACGCATCAAGATCAAGATCGACAACCCGTCCGGAAGCTGACCCGCCGCTGAGCATTGAACTCAGTGCATTCTGCGCCTGTGTTTTCGCAACTGAGGGCTTTAGGTCAATTTTTTTCGCCATGCGCATCAGCTCCTTTCGATGTATTCCGCCACCATGCTGCGGTATTCGTTACCGAGACGGCTGCTGTTACGGCTGACCAGACTGCGCTGCTCATAAGTGCTGTTCGACGCTTCAACGGATTTGTGAATGCGGGATGTAAACAGCTTATCCCCATACGCGGAAGCGAGGGCGTCCTCGACGGCTCTGGACATGTTCGTGTTATCCACCATGGTTAACAGGACACCGGCAATTTCCAGTTTCGGATTCAGGTTTTCTTTTACCATCATGTAGACGGATTCCAGCTGTCCAAGACCATCCAGAGCAAACTTTTGAGCCTGCACCGGTATGATGAGGCTGTCGGCGGCTGTCAGAGCGTTGGTCAAAAGGATGCCCAAAGAGGGGAGACAGTCTATCAGGATGTAATCGTACTGCTGTAAAAGGGGCTGATTTGTAATCCGTTTCAACACCTGTTCGCGGCACATGACGGATGACAGAAACAGGTCGGCGCTCGCGAGAGCAATGTCGCTGGGGATATAGTCAAAGTTTTCATTTCCAGTCCGGACAGCATTAGGAATGTTGTCCATGCGGTTCTGCGCTGCGTCCGTCATCAAATCGCTGATGGTTGGCCGGTCGTCCGGTTCCCATCCGAGATAATTTGACAGATTCCCCTGCGGGTCAAAGTCGATGCACAGCACGCGATACCCTTTCAGTGCCAGTCCCGCAGCCATGTTGACCGCAGTTGTGGTTTTGCCTACGCCGCCTTTTTGGTTCGCAATCGCAACAATATTGGACATGATAATTTCCTCCTTTTTCTATGGTTCCATCGGATCGTCAAATAATATGTTTTCGCAATGTCCATCCCCTCGCAGCCAAAGGATGCCGCCGGGGGCCGGTAGGAAATACTCGGGTTCGTAATACATGGCTTGATAGCGCTGTAGTTGTTCGTCTGTCAGAGAGGCAAAGTTCCCATCATCATCAACACCGCAGATAAGCATGTTGCCAACGATTAGATCGACTATTTTTCTGCTGCCGTCTGCAAACAGCGCGCGATTTGGCGGCAGGCCAATCATTTTTCCTTCCTCGTTGCAGATCATTACCACATCCGCATCGAATGGATAGATTACTTCTATCGAACCATCGACGTATTTTTGTAATGACTTCAAACTGTTGTCAATTTCGATGGGGTTTGCGTATTCCTGCGGTTTGACAGATAATGCTCGGATTTTTTCACTCATGAAATTTCCCTTCTTAAATATTCAGGTATGTGGAAAGTTCAAAGGCTATGCGATTCCAGGTAACCAGATATTCCGACCGTATGTTTGGGTATATGAGTCCGGCCAGCCCGATCAGGGCGAGCAGGAGAATCAAAAGAATCGCCAAGATTCGCAGTAAAAGAAAAAAAGCATTCAAAAGAATGCGAAGGGATTGGCTCAAAACATTTTTCTTCTCAACGACAATGACATCCGGGTTTTGTATACCGTATTTTGATTTAAGCCGCTTTTGCTCCTGCTTTTTATCGTATTGTTGTTTTAAGGCAGATTTCATGGCTCGTCCTCATTTTTTCCTTTTATTGAAAAAATGGAGAAAGTCGCTTTTGCAAGCGGTTTTCTCCATGGAAAGTATTTTGCCGGATAGAATTTGCCTGTACGTTGCATCGTCGCCGCAATATTGCAATGGGTCGGGCGTCCATGGAGCAAAATAGGTGCGCGATCCTGCGTCCGCCATCTGCTCGGTAATATCCCTCTCCTGCGATTGAGGGACGGCAAAGAAAAGATAGTCAATTGAGCCGTCATCCAGATCAAACACGTGCTCGATCAGGATGTCCGCCTCCCACGGCTTGTAACCGCAGCAAAGGACTTTTACGTCTTTTTCGAGATAAGATACAACGTCCGGCATGGATTGGAAATCACCATAATCAAAAATCGCGTAGTGGTATTTTTGGCGCGCTTCCAAGATCGCGCGGGAACTGCTGTAAAGGTCGAGGCCGCGCAGCCGGATATGGCTGTCATCGATCGCCGCGCCGCCATGCTCAATCCCTAAACGGTGCAGGTGATGCGATTCTGTGAGGTCAACTATTGCGACGCTGTAGTCGAGCGCTTTCAAATACAAGGCGATTTGCAATGTTTGCGTGGTCGTTCCTATGCGGCTTCCCGCGCCAGCAACACCGATGGTAACAGCCTTCGCCGTCTTTGTGATGGGCTTGCGTATTTGATATTGCTTCATAACCGCGCGGTCTGCCTTTGATGGGACTGCGGCAGCTTCGGCAAGTTCTTTCCTGTCGTCAGGCGCTGCGCCAGTGACTGGTTGACTCCGTAATGAGTAATTTGAGCTTTTAGGCAGCAGGTCTAACAATCGCGATTTAATTTCCGTCTCGTATTCCGCAAAAATGATATTTTCCGGCGGGATACCGATGCTCACAAAATCGTGCTCTATGGCGCAGTTTTTTTCAAATCCATATCCGATTACAATAATACGACAGGAGGTTGTTTTTGACAGGCGATCTGCAATATCAACAGCGAGATCGATATTGCCTTTAAGAGCTTCCGCATCGATTAGAATACAATCAATCGCATCGTTTTGTTCGATTGCTCGTGCGATGTCTTTTTCCGATGTGGATGTTATTCGCAAAAGGTTCCATGTGCTGCGCCGGTTAAGTTGTTCCAGCATGTGATAAACAGGATCAGTTGATATTACCGCTATCAAGAAATCACCTCTGTTAAATTTTTATTATTCAGGTGCGACCATTGGTCGTACCTGATTTTTCGAAAGGGGTATTGTTTTGAATTATCATTTTGCTTTTTGGTCTGAGGCATGGCTGCGTGCGCACAAGTCAGCTGTAAGGGACAACAGTGCAGACGAGTACAAAAAAATTGTCGCTCTATTAAATGCAGACTTCGGAGAGCAGGATGTGCGAAAAATTTCAGCTGCAAAAATGCAGGATTATCTTGTGAATTTGCACAGTGAAGGGAAGGCGAAATCAACAATAAATAAACGCAAAATAGTTCTACAACAGATATTTCGATTTATTCTTTTACAGGAAAATGGTCCGAAAGTGCAGAACCCGTGCGGATTGCTGTACACACCCAGAACAGCGAAAGTGGTGGAACGACGAGCGCTAACAGAGAACGAAATCGAGTCTGTGATAGCATATAGAGCAGCATCAATGATAGGATTTTATGCCTTTTGCTTGTTGTTTTTAGGGCTTAGAAGATCTGAAATGCTCGGGATTATGTGGGAAGACTTAGACTTGGAAAACGGTATGCTACATTTACAACGTACTATACTTTATCGACGAAATCATCCATGTGTTTGCGAGGTGCTTAAAAATGGATCACGGGGCCGAATTGTGCCAATACCAAATATTCTGCTTTGTGAGCTGAAACAACAGAAAAAGAAAAACTGCGGATATTTATTTGCCAACGAAAGGGGAGAACTGCCTTTGGAAAGTCAGCTGCGTAATATGTGGAATACGTATTGCCAAAAAACAGGTATGGATATCACGCAGCATATGGCGCGCCATACATATGCATCAATGCTGTATGCGGCTGATGTTGATCTTAAAGCTACTGCAACTGTAATGGGGCATAAAACCGAAAAAACAACCAGCAAAATTTACACACATCTTGACAGGCAACGCACCGCTCAGAAAGTTGCAATTAAGCTCAATAGTTACATAGAAGACAGCAGAAAACTGTAAATCTGTTGTCACCGACTTCGATGGTTCGAATCCATCCGCTCCCACCAAAGAGAGTCCGAACACAAACTGTGTTCGGACTCTCTTTTGCGTTGTTTAAAACAACACGCCGATATAGCGGATAAATTCTTTTCAGCGCTTGACTTGAAGCGATACGGATATCCTTTTTACAGGGGCAGAGCTATTTTGCAAAGTGTCAGGCGAAACGGGCGGATCAGCCTCCTTTTTAAGCAACCGGGCCTGCGGCGGGCAGTAAGGGAATTCAATTATTTTTACAGAAGTACTTAATCTGCTTATCCGATTCCTCCATGATTAAGAAATATGCGGTGAATTGCAGCTTGAAACAGGACGGCTTGTTGAAGAATGGTAAAAAAGCCTTGGTTCAAAACAATTCAAAAAATGCGAACAAACACCGAAAAGTTTTGCAAAGATACTAAAAGCGTGGCTTGCCGCAATCGGCAACAGCGCTTTTCATTCTCAGGGCATTCTGGTATAAATAGAGCAGAGAGGGGAGGAATGGTCATGGCAATGGGAAAAAGTATAGAGAATCAGCGAAATCGACTGCAAATGACCCGGGAAGCCCTTGGAGAAAAGCTATCCGTGAGCAGACAGCTGGTAGAACTTTGGGAGAAAAATCAGACGGTTCCAACCTTGGAAGAATTGCAGCGAATGCGGGAAATATTCGGTGTGTCGGCAGAAGATTTTCCAAAAGAAGAAAAGGAAATCGAAGATCCGGAGCAACAGCCGGAAGAGTTTTACAGAGTACAGTTTGAGCCTGCTGAGCTGAAGGAATTGCTTCGCCTGCAAAATCTGGAGATTGGCAAAAAAATTGCTGTACCGCTGGGAGCATTTGCGATTCTGGCTGCGATTTCCTGAACTGTAGAGCCCGCGATCCCCGCTTTCAGCGGATTTTTGACGGGAATGTTTTTCACCTTTCTCCTGGCGGAGCTTTCGATACTTTTCCATAACTCTAAAGTAATCAAAACCGGTATCGAGCGAATCTCTGCATCTATCTATGAGTACAGGATTTTCAAAGATTCCCTGCTGGTCAGCATTTACCGGCGAGGCGTGAAAATGAAGGAAATGAAATGCTGTTTCGATGAATTGGAAAAAGTTTCGGTTGAAGGAAACTGGCTGCGGATTCAGTACAACGGGCAGCAGTTTATATTGCGGGCAAATGAAATAAAAGAAAACTCGTCGTTTTCCGTCTGTATAACCCATAATCAAAAAAGAATCCGCACAGCAAAAGTGGCGAAAGAGTGGACACCCCTCTCGCTGATTTTGTTCATTGGCTGTTTTGCGGCCTTTTTTGCGCTGCCGGTTTATGCGGCGGCGATGGGCAATAACCCGATTTTTTTGAAAAAATGTGGCTGTTTTTCCTGATGACGCCGGTTCCGACCGCCTCAATTGTTTATGGATTTGTTCTCAAAGCAAGAGGTCGCGAATATCTTCCGAATGTTATTGCAGGAATAATCTTTACCTTGCTGCTATGTATCCTGGGGTGTTTCACTTTTGTCTTCGGTGCTCTTTAACGGTTTGGGGTCAGATTTTCAACAGGGATGGAGGATGCGGATGAAAAAAATTACAAGGCGAATCGCGATTTTTTGCGCCGTTTTGGCAGCGCTTTTGTTCGCTCTCTTTCTGCTCGTTTATAACGGCGTGATTTTGCTTAACGATCCGTCCGCCGGTCAGTATCCGGTCCGCGGAGTGGATGTTTCCTCCTATCAGGGGGAGATCGACTGGGAACGGCTGTCCTCTCAAAATATTTCCTTTGCATTTATCAAGGCGACCGAGGGCAGCTCGCTGGTCGACCGCTGCTTTTTTGACAATTATGCGCAGGCGCAAAAAACCGGACTGCGCATTGGAGCTTATCATTTCTTCAGCTACGACAGCGGCGGCGACACCCAGGCAGCGCTTTTTATCTCAACGGTGGAAAAGACGGACGGGATGCTTCCGCCGGTAATCGATCTGGAATTCTACGACGACTACGCAAACGATCCGCCTGAACAGGCCGCGGTGCGCGAACAGCTGGAAATTATGCTGCGGGAGCTGGAAGCACATTACGGTATGAAACCGATCATCTATGCGACCGAGCGCTCCTATTCCCTTTATCTTGCCGGCGGATATGAGGCGTATGATATTTGGATCAGAGATGTGCTGGGCACGCCGCGCTTGTCGGACGGACGGCGCTGGACCTTCTGGCAGTACACCGATCGGGAACAGCTGGAGGGCTATGACGGGGCGGAGCGCTTTATCGACATGAATGTTTTTGACGGCACGGCCGAAGAGTTTGCGCAGTATGCGAGGTGAATTGGGCCCCTGAGGACGGCGGGAAACTTTTTCTTCTGTAACAGAAAAAATGCATTGTTTGCTGATTTTTGCGCTCTATAAATATGTATCTTCAAAGGCGATGGGATCGGAAGTGCATCGGCGTTGCTGAATGACTTTAATAAATGGTAGCCTAAAAACAGGAATTTATGGTAAAATACAGCAAAACAGTAACGCGGCTGCAAAGCTGCGGAGAGGGCGGAAACTATGAAACCGGACGATTTGATACTGGGTGTGGATATCGGCGGATCAACAACAAAAATTGTTGCATTTGATCGTGCGGGCAGTATGCTGGATGCATTGCAGGTGCGCGCGGACGACCAGCTCACCTCGCTTTACGGCGCGATTGGGCGGCTTTTATATAAGAACGGGTTGTCTTTGTCTCAGCTCGGCCGCATTGCCTTGACGGGCGTGGGCGCCTCCTGGGTGGAAGGGGACGTTTACGGCGTGCCGACCGAACGGGTGCGTGAATTTGAGGCGATCGGCCGCGGCGGGCTGATGCTTGCCGGTTTGCAGCAGGCGCTGGTCGTCAGCATGGGAACCGGAACCGCTTTTGTGCGCGCCAGCGCGGTAGATGGCTGCACCCACATCGGCGGCAGCGGTGTCGGCGGCGGCACGCTGATGGGACTGTCCGATCGGTTGTTTAATCTGCATAACATTGAGGCTGTCCTGGCACTGGCGGAAAAAGGCGACCTTGAAGGGGTTGATCTGACCATTCGGGATATAAGCAATGTCGAGATCCCCTCTCTGCCCGCCCACGCCACGGCGGCAAACTTTGGAAACGTCAAAAGCACGGCAACCGACGGTGACTTTGCACTCGGCCTTCTGAGTATGATTTTCCAGACGGCGGGAACCCTTGCGGTCTTTGCAAATGCCGCGACGCCGGAATACAGAATTGTAGTTACCGGCTCTATGGCAAAGCTGCCGCAGGCGGCGCCGATGCTTAAAGAGGTTGGCGCGCTTTACGGCATCGATTTTATTATTCCGGACAATCCCGCTTTTGCGACAGCGATCGGCGCGGCCGCACTTGTCGCGAAATAAGACTGCTTTTCAAACATCAAGCATTGTCGACTTTTTACATGGAGGGGCGCAGATGAGAGCAAAGCACTCAAAGTATCTCACCGCAAGAAAAAATGAGTCCCGAAATAACCCGGCTTTTCGCAAAGCGCAGCACCGAATTCATCTTCTGATGAATATCTTCCTTGCGGTCATAGCGGGGGAATGGTTGATTATGATGCTGCTGGAAGGTGCAAGCTGGACCGGCGCAGGGGAGATCCTGCTGGCATTGGCGCTGCATTTTCTGGTGGAGACGCTGGCACTGCATGGTTATGCTGCGCTTGGCGGCGGAATTATCGTCGTGGACGAGCTCTTGAACGCAGCGGGGCTGTACATTACCGCGCAGCAAGGGCATATGAATTGGCATATCTGGATGGGAGCCATCTGCTCCGTGCTGCTTCTGGGGATCGCCCTGTATCTGATTTTCAGCAGAGATATTCAAAGCTACGCGCATCGTGCGCGGGAAATTCTTCGTGCGCATTACTATGCAAGAAGCGGAAACAAGGCACAGTAACCCGGCCTGATTGCAGCTTTTCCGAAAAGAAACTGCATCCGCAGCTTTTAAAGTTTCCGGTGCAAGGCGTCGGGCAAGCCGGCGCCTGATGGTTTTGTCTGCCGGTAAAAAGCCCCCGGTTCTGCCGGGGGATATTTATTGCAGAATTTAAGGGGAAAATCCGGCGATCGAGTTGCGAAACAGACGTGTTGATGCTATCATTATGGGTATACTTAATAATACAGGAATGCGCTTTTGGGCGCGGAGGAGTCAAATGGACAACAGCAAAAAGACGATGGATAAAATTGTCGCGCTTTGCAAAAATCGCGGCTTTGTCTACGCGGGCAGCGAAATTTACGGCGGCCTTTCCAACACCTGGGATTACGGCCCGCTGGGCGTGGAATTCAAAA
This sequence comes from uncultured Clostridia bacterium, assembly GCA_944385925.1. Taxonomy (GTDB): domain Bacteria; phylum Bacillota; class Clostridia; order Oscillospirales; family Ruminococcaceae; genus CALWZE01. Next base: position 24,215 of record CALWZE010000051.1, on the reverse strand, counting down.
ACAACGTCAAGGCGGCATGGCGGAAAAAATTCGTGCAGGAAAATCCCTACAACGTCGGGCTGGATTCCGCGATTCTCATGAATCCGCAGACCTGGGTTGCTTCCGGCCATGTGGGCGGCTTTTCCGACCCGCTGATGGACTGCAAAAGCTGCCACACCCGTCACCGCGCCGACCAGCTGATCGAGGCGTCCGGTGCGAACCCTGCCGGCTGGAGCTTTGAGCAGATGCAGAATTATATTGTCGAGCACAATATTCAATGCCCCGACTGCGGCGCGTGCAATTTCACCGAGATCCGCAAATTCAACCTGATGTTCAAGACCTTCCAGGGCGTAACCGAAGATGCGAAAAACGAAATTTATCTGCGCCCCGAGACCGCGCAGGGCATCTTTGTCAACTTCAGCAACATTCAGCGCACTACCCGCCGCAAGCTGCCCTTCGGTGTTGCGCAGATCGGCAAGAGCTTCCGCAACGAGATCACGCCGGGCAACTTCACCTTCCGCACCCGTGAGTTCGAGCAGATGGAGCTGGAATTCTTTATCAAGCCGGGCACCAATATGGAGTGGTTCCGGTACTGGCGTGAGTTCTGCTACAATTGGCTGCTCAGCCTCGGCATGAAAGCGGAGGATCTCAAACTGCGCGATCACGATCCCGAGGAGCTCTCTCACTATTCCAATGCCACGACCGATATCGAGTTCCTCTTCCCCTTCGGCTGGGGCGAACTTTGGGGCATTGCTGACCGCACTGATTTCGATTTGACCCAGCACAGCAAGCATAGCGGCAAACCGCTTGAATATTATGATCAGGAGAGCAATGAGCACTACATCCCGCATGTGATCGAGCCGTCGCTCGGCGCCGACCGCGTTGCGCTTGCCTTCCTGTGCGAGGCCTATGACGAAGAGGAGATCGGTGAGGGAGATACCCGCGTCGTGCTGCATCTGCATCCGGCGCTTGCGCCCTATAAGGCCTGCGTGCTGCCGCTGTCCAAAAAGCTCAGCGAGCAGGCGCTCAAGGTACGCGATCTTCTCGCAGCAGACTTTATGGTGGACTTTGACGACGCCGGATCGATCGGCAAGCGGTATCGCCGTCAGGATGAGATCGGTACGCCGTTCTGCATCACCTACGATTTCGACAGCGAACAGGACGGCTGCGTCACCGTGCGCGACCGCGATACCATGCAGCAGACCCGTGTGCCTGTTGACTCGCTGACCGACTACATTGCAAAGGCAGTCAAGTTCTGAAAATAAACATTTAAAAGGACGGCGACATGCACAAGCTCAAAACCTTTCTGCGACGGATGCGAACCATGAGTTTTCGGCGGATGGCGATGTATGCCGATAAGGCGCGGGCGGATTCCGGCCGGCCAAAGCTGCTGATTCTGGTGGATATGTTCTGGTGTGTTTTCCGCTACGGCGTGGGCTATCTGGATTACCTGACCTTTGGCTTTGTCCATCTCAGCGCGGCCCAGCGGCGCACCTATATGACAATGAACGACAATTTGCGGTTGACGCGCACCCTCAATGATCCGGTCAAAAAAGACCTGTTTGAGGATAAGCTCGCCTTTGTCCGGCAGTTCGGCGATTATATCAATCGCGGCTGGCTGGATCTTCGCACCGCTTCGCAGGAGGAATTCGCGGCTTTTCTGCGCCGCTTCCCTGTGGTGTTTGCCAAGCAGACCGATAATTTCGGCGGCCATGGGGTCAGTCGCATCCGGGCTGTGGATAACCAGGACGTCGCGGCGCTCTATGCAGAGCTTTTGGAAAACCGGCAATATCTCATTGAGCAGGAGGTTGTCCAGCACATTGAGATGAACCGGCTCTGCCAGAAATCGGTCAACACCATCCGGGTCGTCACCCTGCTTAAGGACGGCGAGGTGCATGTGATGTATGCACTGGTCCGCATGGGAAGCGGCGAATCCTATGTGGATAATATTTCTTCCGGCGGAATGTATGCGCCGGTGCAGGATGGGGTCATCACCGCGCCCGCTTTCTGTGACAAAACCGGTGAATACTACGAAATCCATCCCGCTACCGGAACCAAGCTGGTCGGGTTCGAGATCCCGATGTTCCGCGAGGGGATCGAGCTTGTTCGCCGCGCGGCGCTGGTTGTGCCCGAGGTGCGGTATGTCGGATGGGATATCGCGATTTCCACAGATGGTCCGGTGATCATTGAGGGAAACACCATTCCAAGCTACGACATGTGCCAGAACTACCACCATCTTGCAGAACGCAAAATTGGGGTCAAGCCCCGGTTTGTCCAGGTGCTCGGCAAAGAGTTTTACGGAAAATAAACCGGATGATTCCGGGCTTTTTGTGCGGGCTCTTTAAAATTAAAGTAACCGGTCTTCCTGTCCGGCCTGCGGCCGGACAGGATTTTTTTTGTCCCGGCCGCTCTTCCTGCAAAACAACCGCTATTTTTTGCTGGCGTGAGTACTTTGCATTGCCTTCTCACTTGGTAAGGACAAAATCAATTGTCGTCCAAAAGAATATCCGCCGCAGCCGCTTTACCCGTTTGCAAATTTTGGGTCAACAGGGAGAACAAAATTTAGAGACGGCAACACGGCGCTGCACACCGCCTCCGGGGCACATTGTCGGCTTATCGGGTGATGTAATGCTTAAACTGGCGAAGAGGAGGAAAAGGGAGGACCGTCCCGTGTGCGGAATGGCGGTCTGGTGCCTGACAGCGACAGCCGCCGGGTGGGAAAATATCGGCAGCGTTTTTTTATAAAACGGGCACCGGGACCGGACGCTTCGTTTTAAAGGAATTCTGCAGGCCGGTCAGGCAGAAAGACCTGTCGGTCTACCGGTGAATAAATTGCTGTCGCATGACGGCCCGGACGATTTTGCGGCTGTATGGGACTGCATAAATCGAATACACCTGTCAAAACAGGAAAACACGGGAAAATATCGGGAAAACGGCGTCATTATCCACAAAAAACCTTTGAAAAGTTTAGAAAGAGTGCTATAATACCAGCGTGTGTTTTGTTTTAGGAACAAGAATTGACGCGGAAGCGCGTTTTGAATCCTGTCTCCGGCCAGGTCGGGGGCATCCCGGTTCAAAGGGCGCTGCCGCACAGGAACGGAAAGCAGGTTTTAATTTTGAAAAGAGAAGATTTGAGAAACATTGCGATTATCGCCCACGTTGACCACGGGAAAACCACCCTGGTGGACGAGATGCTCAAACAGAGCGGCGCCTGGCGGGAGAACCAGGTCGTTGCGGAGCGCATTATGGACAGCGGCGACATTGAGCGGGAACGCGGAATCACGATCCTGGCCAAAAACGCTGCCTGCCGCTATAAAGGGGTCAAGATCAACATTGTCGACACACCGGGCCACGCCGATTTCGGCGGCGAGGTTGAGCGGGTGCTCAAGATGGTGGACGGCGTGCTGCTGCTGGTCGACGCGGCGGAAGGCCCGATGCCGCAGACTCGTTTCGTGCTGGAAAAAGCGCTTTCCCTTGGCCTGATGCTGATCGTGGTCATCAACAAGATCGACCGCCCGGAAGCCCGTATTGACGAGGTGGTGGACGAGGTGCTCGAACTGCTGATGGATCTCGGCGCAACCAATGAGCAGCTGGACAGCCCGATGATCTTCTGCTCCGGCCGTGCGGGTACGGCGAGTTATTCCCCCCACAAGGAAGGCACAGATCTCGTTCCCTTGCTGGATACGGTTGTAAATTATATCAAGGCGCCCGAAGGAGACGAGGCGGACGAATTGGGCGTGCTGGTTTCCTCCATCGACTATAACGAATTCGTCGGCCGTATCGCCATCGGCCGCATCGAGCGCGGAACCATGCGGGTGAATCAGGAAGTAGTCGTCTGCGACTACCACAAACCCGAGATACAGAAAAAAGCGAAAATTACCGCGATTTATCAGTTCGAGGATGTCAAGCGGGTTCCCTGCGAGAGCGCGACGGTTGGGGACATTATTGCTTTTTCCGGCATAGACGACGTCAATATCGGCAACACGGTCTGTTCCCCCGCAAAGGTCGAGCCGATCTCCTTTGTCAAGATCAGTGAACCGACCGTCGAGATGACCTTCTCGGTCAATGACAGCCCCTTTGCCGGACGGGAAGGCAAGTTTGTCACAAGCCGCCAGCTGGGCGACCGGCTGTTCCGCGAGCTGCTGCGGGATGTTTCGCTGCGGGTCGAGCGGACCGACAGCACCGACAGCTTCCGGGTACTCGGACGCGGCGAAATGCACCTGTCCATTCTCATCGAAACCATGCGCCGTGAGGGTTATGAGTTCCAGGTCAGCACTCCGCAGGCGCTGTTCAAGACCATCGACGGCAAAAAGTGCGAGCCGTATGAGCGGTTTGTCGCCGACGTTCCGGCTGACAATATGGGCGCCGTGATGGAAAAACTCGGCGCGCGCAAAGGCGAACTTGTCTCGATGAACCCGCAGGGCAGCCGGATGCGGTTGGAATACATTATCCCGTCCCGCGGCCTGTTTGGCTATCGCAACGAATTCCTCACCGATACCCGCGGCGAGGGCATTATGAGCGCCGTATTTGAAAAGTACGGCGAATACAAAGGGGATATCCAGAAGCGCACGACCGGATCGCTTATCGCCTTTGAAACAGGTGAGGCGGTCGGCTATGGCCTTTACAACGCGCAGGATCGCGGCGCGCTGTTCATCGGACCGGGAACGCCGGTCTATGGCGGCATGGTGGTCGGCGTTTCTCCGAAGAATGAAGACCTGGTGGTCAACGTCTGCAAGAAAAAGGCGGCGACGAATATGCGCGCCGCCGGATCGGACGAGGCGCTGCGCCTGATTCCGCCGCGTGTCCTCTCGCTGGAACAGTGCATCGAGTTCCTGAGCGACGACGAGCTTCTGGAGGTCACGCCGGAAAACCTGCGCATCCGTAAGCGGGAACTGAGCCACGCTGCCCGTGCCCGCGCCGCTTCCCAGAAGAAAAACAGTTAATAAGAATAAAAAGCCGCGCCTGCACAGGCAGACGCGGCTTTTTCTATGGCGCCGAACAGGCATGAAAAATCCCCCGGCTGAACCGGGGAGGCAATAAAAAATACTTTCGCAAATAAAACTGGTTGCAGCATGTTTAAGGAAACCGCATGCAACATCCACGAACAAGGGGCTTGCGGTACAAAACAGGTGATTCAATATGATCCGGCCCCATTTTGAGAGGACAACCGCAGGAGACAGACTCTTAAGGGCTTGTTAAACCTACACTTCAAGTGGCTTTGATTCCTGAAAACACAGACGGGGAAAGGCAGATTCTTTGCTATTATATCGCTTGTATAATGGCGGCAGTGATTCCCGTTTTGCCATTATTTCCCGAGAATCGCGCAAATGATGCCGTCTTAAGCGCGCCGTGTCTCAGGAGGCCGCCGGATTAGCTGGGGAGCGCTTATTCCTTGAATCAGAGCAGCAAAGGATTCCCGGAGATTTTTAGCCGCGCCTGCGCTGGCGGCAGAAAATCTACAAACAGCGGGTTGGATAGGTTTTCCCGGCTGCGTCATGTGAAGGTTTGCGGGAAAGGGTTCAATCGGGGCGGAGAACTTGTTTTCAATAAAGACGACGCGGCGCCAAAGAGCGGAAAAAACGCAAAATCTGCCGCTTTTTCAACTATGCCCCGCAGAGACTGCGGCAGGATGTGGGAAAAATCTTTAATGGAGATGAATCCGTCTTTTTTCTGCCGTCCGGCGCCGCGGCAGAAAACTGCCTTTAGTTTCCGGCGCTGCGGGAAAGCGCGGCGCGCAGTCTGGGCGCAAGCAGCGAGGCGGCGGCGATTTTAAGCGCGTCGCCCGGCAGAAAGGGGAGCACACACCCGGCGAGCGCGACGGCCGGCGTGTTTCCTGTCAGCAAAATAAACCAAAGGGTGCCGACTGCATAAAGCACCGCTGTACCAAGCAGCATCCCGCAGGGATCGCCCCAACCGCGCAGACGTCCCGCCAGCAAACCGGAACAGGCGGCGCAGGGAATAAAGCCGACAATATAGCCGCCGGTCAGTCCGGCAACAACGCCCAGCCCGCCGGCCCATCCCGCGAAAACCGGCAAACCAAACGCGCCGAGCAATACATACAAAAACACCGAAAGCGCGCCGTATCCCGCCCCAAGTACGCTGCCGGCAAGATAGGCCACGAAGGAAGCGAGGCTGATCGGCACCGGCCCGATCGGAACGGACAGCGGCGCAAGAACGCAGAGCAGCGCGGCGAACAGCGCGCAAAGGGTCATTTTCCGAATATTCATCTGCAACAGACTCCTGTTATTTGATCTGCCGTCAGTATATGGCTTTTAGGCTGGATTGTCAACCTTTTTATTCAATTTGGTTTACAATTCGCTGAGCTGGCTATTGTTTAAACAAAAGGGCGGCGAAAGGTCTGTTTCGGATCGGACCTTTGTTAAAAAATCTTATTTCGCCCACGAATCGAGCGCCGCTCCCCTTTTGTCGGACAGAGTATTCAGGCAAAAGGGATATTCTGGAATCCCCTGCGCATTAATCGGCGTCATTCCGCGGCACAGTCCAAAATGCGGCCTTTGCGCAGGGATTTCCGGGTGCGCGTGCCTGAATTTGCGTTTTCCGCGCCTGTGTTATATGCTATACTGTATATCTGGAGAGAATCTATGAAGAAACTGCAAAGCAAACTCAGAAAAGCCTGTGAGATGTACCAGCTGATCCAGAGCGGCGACCGGATCGGATGCGGCGTGTCGGGCGGCAAGGATTCGCTGGCGCTGCTCGTGGCGCTGTGCGAATACAGACGTTATGCGCCGACCCCGTTTACGCTGACCGCGATCACCCTTGACCCCTGTTTCGGCGGGCAGAGTGCGGATTATTCTGCGATTACCGCCCTTTGCGAAAGCTATGGGGTACAGCATGTAATCAAGAGGACTAATCTCGCGGAAATCATCTTCGATATACGTCAGGAAAAAAATCCCTGCGCGCTCTGTGCCCGAATGCGGCGGGGGGCGCTGCATGATCTGTGCAAGGCGCTGGATTGCAATAAAATCGCGCTCGGCCATCATATGAACGACGTGGTCGAGACCTTTTTCATGAATCTTTTCCGGGAAGGGCGCATCGGCGCATTTTCACCGAAATCCTATCTTTCCCGCAAGGATTTGTGGATGATCCGGCCGCTGATTCTATGCGAGGAAAGCGAAATTACCAACGCCGCCGCGCGCTCTGCGCTGCCGGTGCTTAAAAGCAGCTGCCCCAAGGATGGCCATTCCGAGCGGGAGGCGATGAAGAGTTTTGTCAGGCAAAAAGAGATCGAGTTTCCGGGCTTTTTGAACCGCACCTTTACCGCGCTGCAAAACGCGGACGTCAGCGGTCTTGGCAAAGCGGAAAAATAATTTCAACAGGATATTTGAATGAAGTTTAAAAAGAAAAAGTACAATTTTTCCCCGCCGGAAAAATACAGGACCGGCGAGGCACTGCATCCGTCGCAGACGGAACAGGGCAGCCGGGAGGTGCGCCCCGAAACGCACAAAGGACAGCAGGCGGCGGCAGTCAGCGAAAACAGCGCGCCGAAAGCGAAACCGGTCAGCGAACATACGGCCGTGCTGCCGCTGACGCCGGAACGCACCGAGCGGCTGCTGCACACAGTCGAGCTGAATCGCGCCGAACTGGAACGCGCTATCCGAAGCGCCGGGGAAAAAAGAGGGGAACCGGCTGAAAAGCGCCCTTTGTCCGTGGACGCGCAGAACGGGAAAGCCCCCGAAGCGCGGGAAAAGACCGGCGGACTGGAACAGCCGCAGGATACCTCCGCGCAGGGTAAAGAGGGCGATCCTGCGCCGCAGACGCAAGCGGCCGGCAAGGCAAAGCCTCAGGAAAAACAGGTCGGCTTGGGGCAGATCGAGCAAAACGGTGCAAAAAGCGCGGAATCCGGCGCGGCCTGCATCCAAAGCGCAGAATTGCGCGCAGAGCTTTCGGGCGGCAAAGAGAGCAAGGCGCAGCAAACAGACGGCGAAGAGAACCTGGTTACCCCACCGGTTGGCGCCGCGGAATCGTCGCGCACAGCTGAGCAGCAGGATACAGAATCCGAGACGGAAAAATCTGTTCCGGGCAGCGGTGGGGCGGCCAATGATTTGACGCAGGCACAAGCAGGCGCGGACAAGACCGGGACAGCGTGTGCTGCGCCGCAGGACAGCGCGAAAGCCGCACAGGACGCCGGGAATGAGCCGGGACCCGCACAGGAGCGGGAAAAAGCGCCGGAAGCGGTCGGGCAAACCGCGCGCGACCATTCGGCGGCGCAGGACAAAGAGGTCTCGCCGCATCCGGAACCCGCCGCGGACAGCGCGCAAAACAAGGACGAGGAAAACGGCGCGGCGGCGCAAAGCGAAACGGAAAACGAACAAGGCCGTGAAGCGGTTTTGCAGAACCTGCCGGAGGAAACCGGGGCGGACAAGGAAGAAAATCCGAATTTCTGGCGGCGGCTCGTGGCGCCCGCGAACCTCGCGTTTCTGCTGTTGGCGCTGCTGCTGATGGGGCCGCTTTATCTGATAAACTATGCGTTTGGCGACCTTTATTACCTGTACGAGCAGGGCGAGCGGGTCGGAACCGTGTTCTCAGACGAGACGGAACATGAGGCCATATTTGCGCTGGCCGGTTTTGCGCTTCACGAAGCGGACCGGGTGGAAGCCGCTGTTTTCGGAGACAGCACTTCTCTTTACCTGACCCGGGCATATGGCGTGACGGTGACGGCGGACGGAAAAAGCGTTGAGCACAAGGTGCTGGGCCATACGACCGCACAGGCGCTTGAGCAGCTCGGCATCACCCTTGGCCCGGACGATCTGGTGGAACCGGCGCTGGATAAGGTGCTGGAACCCGGCGAGGAAGTTGTTGTCCGGCGGGTATGGTATGAAACCCGCGAGGCGGTTGAAACCGTGGCCTGGCAGGAGGTCGACGAGCCCTCGCCGCTGATTGCGGAGGGCAAAACCCAGGTAATGAACGAGGGCGGCGGCCGGGACGGGCTCGTCTACCGCACCTATCAGGATAAGTATATCGACGGCGAGCTGGTGCAAAGCGAGGTAATCGAGGAGAGCTATGAGGACTTCCCCTGGAATGTGGTCACGCTGGTTGGGGATGACGATGCGGTGATGAGCCCGATCGACGGCGCAAAGTATACCGACGTTGAGATCGTGAACAATGCGCCGCAGAGCTATGAACGGGTGCTGGAAAACGCGGTCTGCACCGCTTACAGCTTCAAACCCGGCACCTACGGCGCGTCCGGTATGTATATGTTCCAGGGCTTTGTCGCGGTCAACACCAATGTCATTCCCTATGGCTCGCTTTTGTATATCACCAGTCCGACCGGAAATTTCACCTACGGCTGGGCGATCGCGGCGGACGTCGGCGAGGCGATGATGGCGGGCTATGTCGATATCGACCTGTTTTTTGAAACCTATACCGAAAGCGCGCTGTTCGGCAAACACAGGATGAATGTCTATGTTGTCGATCAGCTCACCCAGAGCGAACTGGAAGAGTTTATGGCGCAGCCGGGCATGTTCCGCTCGCGGATACCGGCGGATTGAACGGCTGAAAACCGGAACGGAGGATGAATCATGTCGGTCTATATCATTGCGGAGGCGGGGGTCAACCACAACGGTGACCTCGCGCTTGCAAAAAAACTGGTGGACGCGGCGGCGGCGGCCAAAGCGGACGCGGTCAAATTCCAGACCTTTATTCCGGAAAAGGTGATTTCTGTCTATGCCAAAAAGGCGGAGTACCAGGTCGCCTCGACCGGCGGCGAAGAGAGCCAGCTGGAAATGGTGCGCAAGCTCTGGCTGTCCTATGACAGCTTTCGGGAACTTGCCGGTTACTGCGCACGGAAGGGCATCCGTTTTCTGTCAACCCCTTTCGATCTGCCCAGTCTGGATTTTTTGATGAGCCTGGATATGCCGCTCATCAAGGTGCCTTCCGGGGAGATCACCAATCTGCCGCTGCTGCTTGCGGTTGCGCGCACGGCAAAACCGGTTATTCTCTCGACCGGTATGAGCGAGCTTTCCGAAATTGAGTTTGCGCGCAAAACTTTGCTCGAGAACGGCTGTCCCGAGGTCAGTCTGCTGCACTGCAACACTGAATACCCGACCCCCTTTGAGGACGCGAACCTGCGCGCGATGGAGGCGATCCGCAGCCGGTTTGGCGGAACAGTCGGGTACAGCGACCACACGCTCGGCATTGAAGCGCCCATCGCGGCGGTTGCGCTGGGCGCGCAGATCATTGAAAAGCACTTCACCCTTGACCGCACGATGGAAGGCCCGGACCACGCCTGTTCTCTGGAACCGGACGAGCTTGCGGCGATGGTCTCTGCCATTCGAAATGTTGAGCGTGCGCTTGGCAGCGGCGAGAAGATTCCCTCCCCCTCCGAGCGCAAAAATATGGCGATTGCCCGCAAAAGCATCGTTGCCGCCCGCGCCATCCGTGCCGGTGAAATTTTCGATGAATCCATGCTGGACGTCAAGCGTCCCGGCGACGGCCTTTCCCCCACCCGTTGGTTTGAGGTCATCGGCAAAACTGCCGTGCGGGATTTTGCACCGGACGAGCAGATCGAACTGTGAAGCCTTTTTGACAGGAATACCGCGAGGAATATTTTTACATTATAAAAATGTTGCCGAACATAATACAAATAGTATATCGAATCGACCCATGTTGCGTTTGCTCGAGTTTGCCTGAAATTTGTGCCTGGGTGAAGGGGAAAAGCAGAGAAAAGGCGGCGGGAGAGCACTGTATACGCACTGTTATTATGTGGCTGATAAATACCGGGAGAAGTTATGCTGGAAGCAATTCGAAAGAATAAAAGGCTGCTGATTGCGGCGGTGATTCTATTGCTGCTTGCGCTTGCCGCGGAGCTTGGATTTGTCCGGCTGCGCAATCGGGAAACCGACGCCGCCGTGCCGCCCGGCGAGGAGAGCGAAGCCGTCCGCGAGATTGAGGACGGAGAATTTTCCGGATGGGAATTCGAGCCGCGCGGAGAAAACGAGTATCATGCGCTCGCGTACAACAGCTATTTTGCGCTGGACGCGCTGGACGGCCTTTGGGTGCAGAATATAGAAGTTTATCTGGAGCGGGACGCCGCGGACGACACCGAAACGGTGATCTATTATGACGCGGTGGTGGATGGAACCCGCGGGGAGTATATTGCGCCGCTTGCGAAAACTGCCGAGGGCGTGTACACGGCCCGCCTGGATGCACAGCAGCTTTTCGGGCTGCGCATCTTTCCAACCGAACAGGTTCGCTCAACCCTGCGTTTTTACGGGGTTACGCTGAATCCGTATGTCATTCGGGAGCAATTCAGCGGCGCGCGGCTGCTTCTCTGGCTGTTTATTTTAGCGACTATTTACTATTTGTATACGTTTGTGCGGAACCGAATTGCCCAAAAGGGCCGAAAGGTACCCGGCTGGTTTGGCTGGTATCTTCTGCTGCAAACCGCTGTCCTGTTTGCGGCGTTCCAGGCGCCGCGGATGTTTACCGCTTCCGCGGGAATGGAAACCCTTTTGCTGCTGGGCGGTTTTGCGGGATTCACCCTGCTTTACGGCGCGGTCTGGCTGATTGCCTGTCGGCTGCGCACCGCGCACGCCCGCTTGGCCGCCTGTATTCTCCTGTGCGGCACCCTGTTCAGCTTTGCGAGCGCGCCGATGCAGGCGCCCGATGAATACTGGCACTATCTGCGGGCTTATTCCATCTCCTGCGGCGACTTTACCTTTGACGCTGCATTTGAATATCCCGACGATGTGCAGCGGCTGATCGACCTGTTTCCCGGCAATTTCTATAAGGAAGTGCAGCAGAAGGGAACCGGCAGCGTGATCGGCCAGCTGAAAAAATATTTTGAGCAATCCGGCTCTCCGTATACCGGCAAGCGGTATACGACCCCTATCCAGTTGATTTTCCCCTATCTTGTTCCGGCGCTGGGCGTCCTTGTCGGGCGTCTGTTTGGCAGCGCACCTGCCGGGTTTTATCTCGGCCGGCTTGCGAATGTCGGATTGCTTGCTATTTGCGGGTATTTTGGGTTAAAATGGGCAAAGCGATACCGCGGCGCGCTGATTTTGACCGCCCTGTTTCCGCTGACCATGTTTTTGAGCGGTTCCTATTCTTACGACGGCTGCCTGCTCGCGCTGCTGCTGCTCTATCTGGGCCTGCTGTGGCAGGACAAGCTCAGCTTGCGCTCGGCAGTTGGGCTTGCGCTGTGTTTTGGCGGCATCGTCGCGATCAAGCCGCTCTATCTTCCGCTTGCGCTTCTGCTCTTTACCCTGCCCAAAGAGTCTTTTTCCCAAAGAAATGGACGCGGCATGCGGCTGACACGGTTCCGCGTGCTTGTGCTTCTGCTCGCGGCCGCGGCGGCAGTTTATGCCGGCACGCTGCTGTATGCGGATTGGTTCATGCGGGGGATCCAGCCCGTCGGAAATCCGGACGGGGTGAATGTCGCGGCACAGATCCGCTATGTCCTGTCCAATCCGGTCCGCTATGCGCTGACCATGGCGGTGGACGGCTATATGAACGCCTTTTATCTGGACAGCCTGGGCCTGTTCGGCTGGCTGGACGCCAACGCGGCGCTGACCGGCCTGCTCGCGCCGGCGCTTGTGATAATCGTCGCGGCGTTTTACGCGGATGAGAGCCCCCTGCGGCCGAAAGCCGACCGCTGGATCTTCTGCGGGACGGCGCTGCTGGTCTACGCGGTAGTGGTCACCGGCTTTTACTGCACCTGGTCGACGCTTGGCAGCACCAGCATCCTCGGTGTGCAGGCGCGGTATTTTATTCCGATCCTGCCCTGTGTTTGCGGCGCGCTTTCGGCGGTGTTCGGCGGCAAGCTGCGGTTTGTTCCGTCCGCCGGCGCAGGCGATTCCGCTTTGCAGCGGGATTCCATCGTGACCGGCCTGTGCGCTGCGGCCTCGATGCTGGGCGCTTTTGAGCTGGGATTGCTGTATTTCTTGACATAAAGGAGAGACTTCATGGATTTCGCTGTTTCCTTTCTGGCGGTGCTCGCCATCGCGGCGTTTCTCGCGGTTCGCTTTAAGCTGAACGCCTCGGTTGCCCCCTTTGCAACGGTTGCGGGCATCACCCTGTTCCTGTGCTTCCTCGGCACGCTGAATCTGCTGTTCCCGGCGACCATTGCGGTGTTTGCGCTGGCGCTGCTGTCTTTGTTTTATCTGTGCTGGATGCGGCGCAAGCAGTGGAGAGAGACGGTCAAAACCGTTTTTACCCCCGGTTTTGTCTTTTTCATTGCCGCTTCGATCGCGTTCCTGATCGCGCTGGGCAACAAGATGCCCTACTTTACTTTCTGGGACGAGTTTTCCTTCTGGGGCGTCGCGGCGAAAAATGTCTTTGTGCACCGTCAGCTGTACACTCTGTTTACCAGCAGCATGATCAACATCTCCTATCCGCCCGCGCTGCCGGTCTGGAGCTATTTCATGCAGTGCTTTGCAGCGGATTTCAGCGAGTGGAAGGTATATCTTGCCTATGATATCCTGATGATCTCGGTGATGAGCATGCTCTTTGCGCGGGTCAAATGGAAGAACTACATAATGATCCCGGTGCTCAGCTTTACTGCGCTCAGCTGCACCTATCTTTTCTGGTATTCCTTTGAGGGACTCAAGCTCTACATGACCTCCTATTCCGACGTGCCGCTCGGCGTTGTGTTCGGCGGCTCGCTGCTTGCTTATTTCGCAACGAGTGAGGAGCGCAGCCTGCCCAATTACTTTGCGGCTGTACTGGGCCTGATGCTGCTGCCGATGGTCAAAGACGTCGGACTGGCGCTTGCGCTGGTTGCGGCGGTCATCATGTCCTTTGATCTGCTGGTCAGCGGCCATTGGCCGACCAGGCGGGTGTTTGGGACGGAAAAATGGTACGCGAAGCTTGTCTATGTGCTTGGACTGTTTGTTGCGCTTTTGGTCAGTTATCAGATCTGGACAATACATCTCGGGTCGGTGATTTCTGTCGAGCGAAATGCCGTTCCCTATGAATACAGCATTTTCCAGATGCTTTCAGGCCAGGACCCCTATTTCAACGAGATCTTTAAACGGATGTGGGAGGCGCTGAGCGTTCGGCAGCTGGTCACCTTCGGCACGGTCAAGGAAATGATGATTGTCTTTACCGCGATCCCGGTTGTTCTCGCGCTGCTTTGCAAAGAGAAAAAGAACATTCTGCGCGTCGGCGCGGCTGCAATAGAGCTTTGCGCCGGGTTTATGCTCTATTACCTTTTCCAGACCTACGCCTATGCGGCGATTTTCGCCCATTCCAGCGAGTATTCACTGACTTCCTATGAACGCTATATTTCAATATACGCGATCGGCTGGCTTTTTGCGGTAATCGGTCTGAGCGTCTTTGCAGTCAGCCGCTGGCGCTTCAAGCTGAAAGACACCATCCCCGGAATTATGGTCTGCGTGCTCTCTGCCTACGCGCTGTTTCAATATTCGCCGGTTGCCTTCGACCAGTATGTTTTTACAAGCGACAAAATTTACCAGAGCCTCATTCCGCTTCGTGAGCTGATGATGAACAGCGCGGCCGAATTCCGCGGCGCGTTTACCGAGGAGGACAAGATCTACTATATCTGCCAGGGTTCGGACGGCGGCGAGTGGTTCTACTTCAACTATGAATTCCAGCCCGCCTACACTGAAAAGACGCTGGATGGCGGCAACTTCATCCCGATCGGCGCCGAGCATACCGGACGCTACGACACCGAAGTGGACGTCGCGCGGTTCAGTGAGTTTATCCGCGAAAAAGAGATCGACTATGTTTATGTCCAGAAGATCGACGACTATTTCCGCGAGGAATTCAGCCCGATGTTTACCGACAATCTCATGGGCTTTTATGACGGCACCGCAAGCATGTATAAGGTAATTTATGAGGGAGACGAGGTGCGCTTCACCCCCACATACAATACCGCAAGCGTCCAGCGGCTGCGTGAACAGTACGGTTATTAAAAAATGCAGCGATTAATCCGCTGCACAAGAAATTCTACAGGCAAAGAGGGCAGGATGCGCGCATCCTGCCCTCTTTAGTTATAAAAATCTCGCTGTTTATCCGGACATTAAAAAAGCATCAATGCGGCCAATCAACGGGAAAATTCGGCCGCAATTGCTATCGCAGACGCGGATTTTTGACTGTGTCAGACGGCGAGCATCTGTCAGCTTCAACTTTGGCGCCTGAAATCCGTTGCATCGATTTGTTAAATCTTCGATGTTCAGAGGAAAATAAGACCATTGGCGGCATAAATCATTCTTTTTGTTCAAGTTTGCGCAGTGTTTCCTCCCGTACAGCCTGCCGCAGCGCGGTGAGATAGTCCGAAAACCCGACGCGGTCATCTGCATAAGTCAGGTTCAGCGAATACTCCTTTTCGGTCCAGGTGGATAGATCGGATATATTGTGCTGAATAAGCGCTTCCAGTCCGTCAATTGCCTTATAAATTCTGGCTTCGAGAGTCTTGCGCGCCTCCATTTCCTGAAACAGAGCGCGCATTTCCTCCGCGTAGGGGGAAGGCAAGGCGCCAAGCCAGTTTTCCAGAAGGATTTTTTCCTGCTTTGCGTCCTGTTCCGTCTTTTCAAATACCGGGATGTCCCCTGTGAAAGCTTCGCCCAGATCGTGAACGATACACATGCGGATCACCTTGTCCATGTCCGCTTGCGGAAATTCGTCCCGCATTAAGAGGGCCATCAAGGCCATCATCCAACTGTGTTCCGCAACGCTTTCTCTGCGGCCTTTTGCGGTATAGCAGTGCCGGACGGTATCCTTCAGCCGTTCGGCAACCCGCAGCGTTTCCAGTAATTTTTCAGCCTGCATTCCTGTCCTCCTCAAAAAGCCCGGCTCTTTGCGTCGGTTTTATTTCTTTCTGCTTTTCCATCCGAGAATAAAGAAAGCGGCCGTAAGGGCTGCATACAAAGCATACAGCGTGTAGATGACCGCGTTGCTCCAGGGAAAGGAGGCTTGCGGATTGTTAAGCGCGTAAAGAAAAAAGAGAATCGCCGCGGCAATCATTACCACACCAATCGAGGTATAGACAGCAGATTTGCACATGTTGGTTCCCCCTTTTTTATTTTGCCGATTGGCTTTCGGCTGTTAATTGTATTTTATCGGGATTGCGGCAAAATCGCAAATCGTTTTATATCCATGCGGCGCGAAATGCTTTGGCGAACAGAAAGTTTCCTGCACATAACCGGCCGGTTCAGCGCATAAACATGAAACAACGAATACGGCGAGGGGGATTGGGCGATGGAGACCGGATGCGAGCGGGCGGTGCTGTTGGCAAGATATATTGTGGAGACCGGGGACACCGTTCGGGGGGCGGCAAAAGCGTTCGGCGTCAGCAAATCGACGGTGCACAGCGATGTTTCCAAACGGCTGCGCAAATTGAATCCCACGCTATGGCGAGCCTGCGCGCGGGTGCTGGCGCATAATAAAGAAGAGCGGCATCTGCGGGGCGGGGACGCGACAAGAGAAAAATACGCGCGCATGAAAGCCGCTTCCCATTGAGAAAACAGAGATGGCGGGGCGTATCCCCGGGCCGAAAGCCGCTCGAGATGATCATGTGCGTGTCAAAAAAGGCCTCCGTCTGCTATTTGCAGGCGGAGGCCTTGCCATTGTTCAGTTCCGGGAACAGTTCCCGGCGAAAAACAAGCGCATAATACTGTGTTTATTTTTAAACGTGACAAGCCTGAAAAGAAGGGGTATGAAAAATCTCCGTTTCGGCGCAGCGGCGTTTTTATCGCTTGAAACCATTCCGGCATGAGGATAAATCACCCAAAGCGTTTGGCTGTGAGTTAACAGAGGTTACGGCCGTATATTCCGGGCGACTAGATCTTTTCAAAAAACGGCCCTTTAACTTGCAAAGCGAAGCGGGATTATATACCGTTTGAATGAAGCCGGGCAGATCAATTTTTAGGATCAGGCAGGAATACAAGCGCCGCACCCGTAAGCCCCAAGGCCGCAAAAACAACCGACCAGCGAAAGGACAGATCAAAAAACGGCTCCGCGCCAAAGCCGAGCATGAGAAGAATACTGAGCAAAAGCAGCGCAATTCCGCGCAGTTGTCTTTTCATAAATCTGCTCCCCCTTTTTGAAAATCGTTCCGGCCGATTCAGGCTCAGCCAGGATAACGCGGCGTATGACCCGCGCGGTCGATATAACCGCGCATCTCGTCGATTTTGGCCCGGATCGTCTTTTTGGACAAATACGCCTTTTTATAGTAACCGATCAACCGCTCGGTCTGGTCGGTGAAGCCGCGGCCGAGGAAGTCAAACCAGTGCGGATTGATATGCAGCCCGTTCATCAGGTGCAGCCCGATCAGCACGACAAACTTGAGAAGATTGAAATGCGGCTTATATCCTTCCGAAAACGGATGGTCGCGCGGCGGCTCGCGCAGGGTCTGCTCGAGCAGATCCGCCACACGCATGTAGGCCGGATAATCGGGGTCAACGTCATAGTGATCCCGCATCTGGCTCTCCTCGATGGGGAAGGGGAACTCGTCGTGGGTCAGCGCCTCGGCCAGCCGCTCATAGCTGTCGATTGCGTCCACACCGGCATAGGTTACCGGGTCATAGTCATCATAAAGCGGCTCCGGCCGCAGGACAAGACAGCTCTTGTGCGCGAAATAAATCTCGGCAATCGAAGTGCTCATCCAGGTCAGAATGACGTCGCAAGCCTTGACCCACTGCTTGACCGAATAATCCGAGATCACGTGGAAGTTGGGGTGCTTGCGCTTCATCTCGTCCAGCGGGGGACTCTGCCACTCGCTGGGATGGGGACGGTAGATCAGATCATATTCGGGATGAGCGTCCAGCAGCCGGTCAAACCATTCCAGTGTGACGGTCATCGAGCGCGCGCCGGTCTCCTTGAACCCCTTAAAGTCGAGGTCGGTCATCGCGTTGAGCTCCTCGACCTCCTTGTCGTCCATAAAGGCGCAGGAGAAGGAGCTGACATAGCAAAGCCAGCGCCGGGAGGGGTCGAGGCCATACTCGGCGGCAAGCTGCGCTTTGCTCTTGAAATAGCCATCGAATTCCGGATAAAGGAAGTCCAGTTGTACCGCGCCGGTAATCACCGCGTTGTTTTCCGGAACCCCCTTGCCGACGATCCGGCGTTTTGCCGCCGCGCCCCAGCAGATATGGGTGCATTTGCGGGCGTTCTCGGTCATGGAATAAAACTCGCTGTCCTCCTGTTCACGGGAAAGCACCTCTTCCCAGTGCAGATTGACCACCTTGTCCAGTTTGCCGACATTGTTATAAACGAAACTGTTGAGGGTCTCGTTATTATACATGGCCGACGGCACAATTACCTTCGGCTTTTTCCAGCTGAAATATTTGAGCTTTTTGCGGTCCATCAGCTGGTAGAGTTCGCAGCTGTAGCCGCGGCGCTCCAGTTCGGCCATCACCAGACTGTCGTTTTCAAACTCCCGCACGATATGTTCATATAAAAACAGAAAATCCAGTCCCAAGATATATCCTCCCGCATCTAGCTGATGATCCGGCCCGCGCACGCCTTAGGCGCGCAGGAAGATGTCTCCGCCGGTAACCGTGCCGATCTGGTCGCCCCAATAGCGGATCTCGTTTTCGTTGAGCAGGCGGCAGCTGAACTTTTCGGTATCAGCGCCGAGAAAATCTCCGTAATTCCCCTGTGCGACGGTAAACTCGGCGTGTTCGCCGTCCACCGTGAAGGTCCCGTTCAGGGTCGCGTACTCCCCGCCAAGGGTGGTCATGACGGTCAGGCTGAAACTGCCGTCTGCGCGGCACTCCAGCACCGGGCGCTCTACCGGCTCGGTTGCGGTTGTGCCGTCTTGCTGTTCGACGACCTGCACATAGACGTCTGCGGCGTCCGAAGCGAAAAGCGCGCTGTAGCTGCTCTCAAAGCGGCCGACATAGGGCGAATCGGCGATATCCGTGCCGGTATAAACCGGGCCGTCGACCGACACCGAGGGATTGCTCAGCTCGGGGCTGGTCGGAGATTCTGTCTTTGTGTCTTCTCCATCGGTTTGACTGTTGCATCCGGCAAGCAGCGCAAGACACAACAGCAGCGCAGCCGCCGCGGCCAGCAGTTTGTTTTTTTTCATGGGATCAACCTCCGTGGACAGTTCAGCGGCCGAGCCGGCGAACCTCGTCATAGATCTCGCCAAAGGCGGGATCGTTTTCATAGTAGTATTTTGCGAGCAGCTGCATCAGCTCAAAATCCCGCTCGCAGTCGATGTCCAGCACGCCGGTATCCAGCATGTGGGAGCAGACCAGTTTCGCGCGGATCAGGATGCGGTTGGACTCGCTGAGAAATTTGGGGCTGTAGACATACAGTGAGGCGTTTGCGTCAAAAACTTCGGGCGCCTGCTGACGGGCGATGAAATCGCTCTGGATCGCAAGCCGGTAAAATCCGTCTTCGCCGCGAACCATCTGGTTGAACCAGGGATTACGGCGGCTCTCGGTCACCGAGAGAGCGGCCTCCGCCTCGGGATTGGCGAAAAAGACCTCAATGATGTTGTCGATATCCTCCACCCGGCGCAGCGGGCTGGTCAGATCCATGTCCACAACGCAGTCGTAGATTTTGCCTGTCATTTCCTGCGCGACCTTCATGGTGTCCCGCAGCACGGCCCCTTTTTCCACCGTGTCGCCCGCAAGCTCGGGTTTGCGCGGCACCTTCAGATAGGCAACGCCCGCGCGCTCAACCTGTTCATAAAGCTCGGGCGCGTCGGTGTTGACCGCGAGGTCAAAAGCGCCGTACTTCTCGCCGTATTTTTCACAGAACAGGCGATAGGCCGCAAGGGTGTACCAGCAGATCGGATAGCCGAGAAAATCCCGGATGTTTTTGGATTTGACCCCTTTGGAGCCTGCGCGCGCGCAGATGGTGATGAGAATATTCATGATGATTCTAAAAGCCTCCGTAAGTATTCAGGACATATTTTTATAGCGGTTTAACGGCCGATTGAGGCAGCCGGTTGTGACAAAATCGAGCGGCAAAAAGCATTGGCTGATCCCTAGGGATGCAGCCGCACACTTTTGTGCAAAATTCAAATGGAACCTCACAGCACACGGTCAGTGACGGCGAAAAACGAGGCAAAGCGCGGCTCCTGTACAGGCGCAGACTGCCGGGGCATTTTAAGCGCCTCGCATACTGCGCCGCGGCAGGCGATTTTCAAGGCGCCGCAGCCGGAAAACGCGGTGTCTTTTTACAGGTTAAACCCATTTTAAACAGACCATTTTGCAGGTCCTTCTGCGCGGCACACCGCTTGACCGCCAGGTGCACCCGTCCTTCCTTGTTTGCCTGCGCGGGTGTGCCGGTCACGGCTGCGCCGCAAAAGGACGCAGCGCCGCCGTGCGCAGCACCTCAAGCGCGTGCGCGGGGGTATTCATGTTGCCGCACACCCTGTCAAGGACACAGTCAAGAAAATAGTTCATCTCGTTAAGGTAAAAATCCTCCGGCGCGAACTGTTCCAGTTCCCCGCTTTTGAGGTGCTGCACCGTCCCGGCGAGCAGGTCGGCGCGATAGGGCTCCCCGTCGCAGAACAGCCCGAGCTCGCGAACCGGCGCGCGCCCGAGATAGTCGAGGTGCAGCGTGACAAGCAGCCCGGGGTATTTTGCGATATACACCGCAAGGTCGTCGCTGTCGATCTCGAGCGCGGAGTACTTGCCCGCGAAACCGCTGACCGCCTCGGGCAGCCCGAACAGCCAGCTGAGATAATCCCACTCGTGAATGAGGTCCAGCACCACGCCGCCGCCGAGCGCGCGGCGGGCACTGTAGCACTGGCGGTAATCGGTTCCCGGCCGCCAGTCCGGCAGATAGGAGGAACAGATCGCGCGTGCGGCGCGCACCGGTTCCTGTTCGCAGAGCTGTTTTGCCCGGCGAAGCACCGGGGTATGCCGCAGCGGACAGGCCACATAACAGACGCTGTCCGGCCGCAGGCCAAGCGTCTCCACCTCAACCGAAAGGTCGGAGAAAACCGGCTTTTCTATAAAGAAGTGATCGGCAAACGGCGCGAGCTGCCGCACCGTCTGCTCATGCAGCGCGGTCGGATTGGTCACAAAAGCGAGGTCATAGTGCTCGTCCAGCTCGGAAATGCTGTGAAAGCTGCGGCGCAGCAGCGGAGCCACCCCGTCCCGCAGCGGCGCATCCGAACCGCGCAGAGCGTCGATTTCGTGCGTGATTCCGCGCTCGCAGAGCAGGGCGTGCAGATTTTTGATATGCCGGGTGCCGATCGAACCGAGACCCGCGAAGAGAATCTTCATTCTTGCCCGCCCTCCGCTTCGATCCGGTCGATCAGGGCGAGCAGCTCGCCGTCCCGTTCAAAGGTGTGCCGCCGCGCGGGTTTGCCCGCAAGGGAATCAAAAAAGGCGGCGAGCTCGTCCACATAGGCGTTTTCCACGATATTTTCGGCATACCGGGAATCGTGCTGGACACTTTCATAGGTGTTGACCGCGCGGTCCTGTCCCTGTTCATAGTCGTAGACCGACAGGCTGGACGGCGTCCCGCCCCAGCGAAGATAGAGCTTTTCGCCGACGATCTCCAGATCCCGCACCGCCTTGCGTGAGACGACGTTGACCGCGAGCTGGCCGATTGTGCCGCCGCTGTGCCGCACGGTGACCAGCCAGCTGTCCGGATAGTCGATCGCAAGGGAGGTCTGGCGCAGCGCGGTGACCTGTAACAGGGACTCGATTTTTCCGAATGCGTCGCAAAGCCAGGGCAGCTCGATGCCGAAAATCTCCCGGCAGCCGCCGGTGCGGCGGTCGCCGACAAAGAAATCGCGGTAGTTTTCCCAGGGGTGCCAGTCAGGCAGATACTGTCCGACGTGATAGCGGTAGACAAGCGGACAGCCCGCCCGGGCGACCGCCTCGCGGATATAGCCGGTCTCCCGGCGGTAAAGAGGGGTGCTGGACAGAAACAGCAGCAGACCCTTCTGTGCGGCAAGCGCCGTGTTTTCCGCATAGCCGTCCGCTACGAGATTGATCTCGGTAAATACGTTCAGGCCCGCTTGCAACAGCGAGCGGATGATCGCGGCGTGGGAAAGCGGACTGGTGCAGACGAAGCCGCAGTCGGCGCCGAACTGCTGCAAAGCCTCCTCCAGACCGGCAAAACAGGGAATGCCGAACAGCTCTTTCGCCTGTTCGCGCCGTTCGGGATTGCTGTCCACCCCGCAAAGCTCGACCGAATCAAAGAACTGGCGCATCAGGCGGATGCGGCGTTTGCCCATCGACCCGAGCCCGACAACGATTCCTCGCATGGTCTACTCCTCCTTCGGTGCGTCCGGACAATCGAACGCGATATCGTAAAAGGTTTTTTGCAGTGAGATCCCCCGCACAAGACGGGACTTCAGGATGCGGACGATCTCGCCTGCCGTGTCCGCGTCGCCGTAGGGGCTTTTCATCCCGGCAATCTGCTTTGCAAACGCCGGGGATACCGCGCGCCGGATGGCCGCGGCGATTGCGGCGGCGTCCCAGGGCGCGTCAATGTTGTTTTCGCCTTTTTCCCGCCCGGTCTGACGGTCGCCGATGTTGACCGCAGGGACCCGCAGGGTCGGAGTCTCGACAATGGCGCTCGAGGAATTGCCGACCACCGCGGCACAATAGCGCATGGCGGACAGATAACGCCGTGCGCCGAGACTCTGAACGAGTTTCGCGTCTTCCCGTTCCGCGCACCAGCGGGCAATCTGCGCATTGATCTCGGCGCCGCCCTCGTCGGCGTTGGCCGCGGTAAACAGGACCGGAAGCCCGCACAGCGCAAGCGCATTCAGCAGAATCTGCGCGCATTCCGACGGGGAAACAGCGCTCAGCGTTTCGGGATGCAGGGTGCACAGCAAAAAGGGGCGATCCATCCGAAAGCCGGTCTGCGCTTGGAGTTCTTCGCGGGACAGCGGCGGGATCTCCCGGATATTCTGCGCGCCGCTTGACCCGGTGTTGAAAACCGTAGAGGGGTTCTCCCCGAGCTGGATGATCCGCCTGCGGGAACTCTCACAGATGGGAAAATGCAGCGCGCTCATCTTGGTGATGCTGTGGCGGTAATACTCGTCCATGGCGCCGGCCGTGACGTCGCCGCCGCCGATATGGGCGATGGGAATGCGCAGCGCGGCCGCCGCCGTCGCCACCGCAAACGCCTCATACCGGTCTCCGAGCAGGACGACCGCGTCCGGGCGGTGGATTTCCCAATAGGCGGAAAACAGCGTAAGCGCCCGCGCAATCGCCTGCGCCGGGGCACAGGCCGGGTCGCCGCCGAGAATGTCCAGCTCTGCCGCGACAGGCAGACCGCTTTGGACAATTTCCTCCCTTGTGCTGCCGAGCGCGGCGCACAGGTGCGCGCCGGTGACGATAAGCTGAAGAGAAAGAGTGCCGTCCTGAAATATGCGCTGCGCGACCGGCCGAAGCAGCCCGAATTCGGCTCTCGTGCCGGTCACGACGCTGACCGTGTAAGCCATGCGGCGCCCTCCCTTCCGGTTGTGAATTGGTCTTTTCATGATACCACGAACCGCCCTTTCACTCAAGTGCCGCCAAGCGGCAACGGCTGGAAAATACGCGCGGCCTACGCTCCCTTTTCCCCGATCCGCCTGCTTTCTGTTCCGGGCAAATTTGCAAAGCTCGTCCGGCTGCGGGGTATGGGCGTTTTTTGTCTGAAAACCGGCGCGATTTGTGCTTGTAAAAGATTTCCTTTTTGCAAGGCGCTTTCGGCAATCGGAGAAAAAACCCGGTAAGTTTGACAAATGGCTTTTGTTGCTTTTTGAGCCTGTTTATATTATGATTAAATTTGAATTTTAATCGACAGGACGGTGCTGCAATGAGCGGAAAAGTACTGGTAACCGGCGCCGACGGCTTTATCGGGTCCCACCTGACCGAGGAGCTGGTCAAAAGCGGTGCGCAGGTAAAAGCGTTTGCCTATTACAACTCCTTCAACTCCTGGGGCTGGCTGGACAGCCTGCCCAAAGAGATTCTCAACGAGATCGAGGTCTTTACCGGGGATATTCGCGATCCCAACGGGGTGCGCACGGCGGTACAGGGCTGCGACGTGGTCTATCACCTCGCGGCGCTCATCGCCATCCCCTTCAGCTATCATTCTCCCGACAGCTATGTCGACACCAACATCAAGGGCACCCTCAACGTTTTGCAGGCTGCGCGGGACCTGGACGTCTCACGGCTGCTGGTGACCTCGACCAGCGAGGTCTACGGCACGGCGCAGTATGTCCCGATCGACGAAAAGCATCCCTACCAGGGCCAGAGCCCCTACTCCGCGACCAAGATCGGCGCGGACCGGCTCGCGGAGAGTTTTTACCGTTCTTTCGGCACACCGGTGACCATCGTGCGGCCCTTCAA
>CALWZE010000050.1 GCA_944385925.1 uncultured Clostridia bacterium | reverse complement strand
ACTCCCGAAAGCGCGGAGTAAAAAAGTTGATTTAAGTTACAAATCAAAAAAGCAGAAGCAAAAAATCTGTTAGAATAAATTTAAAAGCAATGCGGATTGGAAATTTGTGTATAACACCTATCTAATCGCGCAAAGTATTATAGAGAGTGTAAGGAATAACACGCACTGATGACAGGTGGATGTGTTATATTTTAGGAAAGCTTAAATAATTTTTGGAGAAAACAAATGGATTTTACAAAGCTGATCGCTGATCAGAGAAAATTCTATGAAAGCGGTGCAACGAGATCGCTTGATTTTCGGCTTCAGGCGCTGCGCAAACTGCAAAGTGCGCTGAGAAAAAACGAAGAGAAGCTTATTGAGGCGATGCGGGAAGATTTCAACAAGCCGCCTATGGAAACCTACATGACCGAAATTGGTATGGTGTTGGAGGAATTGCGGTATCACATTGCGCATCTTCCCGGCTGGATGCGCAAAAAGCGGGTGGCCACACCGCTCGCGCAGTTCCCGGCAAGAAGCTACAGGCTGCCGGAACCGTATGGAGTAACGCTGATTATTTCGCCGTGGAATTACCCCATTCAACTCTGTTTGAACCCGCTTATTGGTGCGATCTCCGCGGGGAATTGCGCAGTGGTCAAGCCATCTGCGTATACGCCCGCAACCAGCAAAGCAATCTCAGCATTGTTGGGAGAGATATTTGATCCGGAATATGTCGCAGTTGTTGAAGGCGGGCGGCAGGAGAACAACGCATTGTTGGAGCAAAGATTCGACTATATCTTTTTCACCGGCAGTGTTTCGGTTGGAAAAGTTGTCATGCAGGCAGCAGCGCAATACTTGACACCCGTGACCCTTGAGCTTGGCGGCAAAAGCCCGGTGATTGTGGACAAGACGGCCGACATTGCGGTGGCTGCGAGACGCATTGCTTTCGGAAAGGTGCTGAATGCAGGCCAAACCTGTGTTGAACCGGACTATCTGCTGATCCATGAATCTGTAAAAGATCAATTTATTGACGCTTTTCAAAACGCTTTGGAAGAATTTTTCCCAAACGGCGACTATAGCGAAATGCCGGTTATTGTCAATGAAAAGCATTATCAGAGGATAAAGGGGCTGCTTAATGGGATGCAGGCGGTGGTTGGCGGCGGCTTTGACGACACGCGCCGGTTTATTCAGCCGACGCTTCTGGACAATGTCAGGCAGGAAGATCCGATAATGCAGGAAGAAATTTTCGGGCCTGTGCTGCCGATGCTCGGTTATCGGGAGCTTGACGACTGTATCCGCATCATACGCAGCAGGCCAAAGCCGCTGGCACTGTATTTATTTACCAACAGCAAGGCCGTGCGAAATAAAGTGTTCGGCAGCTGTTCATTCGGCGGCGGCTGCCTGAATGATACGATCATCCATCTTGCTACCTCTCACATGCCTTTTGGCGGCGTGGGGGAATCCGGAATGGGAAGCTATCATGGCAAGCAGAGTTTTGATACCTTCACCCATTACCGAAGCATTGTTGAAAAAGCAAATTGGCTGGATCTTCCCATGCGCTATCATCCCTACAGCGAGAAAAAGCTGGAAATGATCCGGCGAGTGATGAAATGAACAACAACCGGATGTACAGAAAAAGCGCGGCAGTCAGAACCGACTGCCGCGCTTTTTCAATTGGGAAAATGTTCAGCTGTGTATTTACTGAAGAGATTCAACCGGCTCAACCGGCTCGGCGGCGTCTACGATTGCGGGCGCCTCAGCTGCGTCCATAGCTTCAAGCGCTTCTTCATTTTCCAGCGCCGCAGAACGCTTTGCAACTTCCTGCGGGACTGCTGCGTAGCGCCAGGGTCCAAACCAGAAGCAGAGCAAAGAAATGGAAGTGCCGATTATCCAGCTGACAGGCCACGCGCTCCAGATGCCGATCGAGCCGAAGATGCCGGAAAGAATCACGGCAAGCAGGACGCGAAGCGCAAGATCCGCGAAGGTGGCAACCATAAACCGGCCCATCATGCCGGCGCCGCGCAGGACGCCGTCTGCGACCAGCTTGATCGAGATGACGAAGTAGAAGGGGCTGACAATGCGCAAAAACTGCATGCCAACGTCAATGGCGGCGCCGGTGGAGTTTTCCATGAACAGGAACAGCAGCCAGCGGCCGGCAAAGAAGTAAATCAGGACAAGCGGAACGCAAAGCATCCACACAAGGCGGATTCCGGCGGAAAATCCCTGTTTGACCCGATGCAGCTTCTGGGCGCCGATATTTTGCGCCGTGTAGTTGGAAATACCGTTGGCAAGGGTGGTAAAGGAGGTCAATACAAGGTTGTTGAGCTTTACGGCTGCGGAATATCCAGCCATCACGCTGGTACCGAAGCTGTTGATAACACCCTGCACGATGATGTTGCCGACCGAGATAAAGCTCTGCTGCAAAACGCTCGGAACGGCAATGAGCGCGATGCGGCCAAGCATCGGCCAGGAGAATACGCGGGCACGATGCTCTGTGTGGATGGAGGACATGCGGCGCAAAACGAAGAAGATCGCGAGTATGCAGCTGACGCCCTGACACAGGAAGGTCGCCCAGGCAACGCCTGCAACACCCATTTTGAAGGCTGTGACAAAGAGAATATCTACGGCTATATTGGCTGTAGAGGAGAACGCGAGGAAAATGAACGGCGTCTTGGAGTCGCCAAGCGCAGAAAAGATGCCGGTGGCAACATTATAGTAGAACAGGAAAGGAAGTCCGAGAATGTATATGCGCAGATAGAGAAGTGAATCCGGCATAACTTCGGGAGGCGTGTTGATCAGCGCAAGCAGATTTTCGCACAGGGTAAAGCCGCCAAGCATGAGCAATGCGCAGAGGACGCCGGACGCGATAAGCGTCGTGTATACGGCGGTTTTCATATCCGCATAACGCTTGGAGCCAAACAGCTGCGATACGATGACCGAACAGCCGATATTGCAGCCGAATGCAAAAGCGATGAAGATCAGGGTTACCTCATAACTGTTGCCCACTGCGGCGAGCGCAGTTTCGCCGACAAATTTTCCCGCTACCAGACTGTCTGCAATATTATAAAGCTGCTGAAAGATGATGCTGCCGAAAAGCGGCAGGCAGAATTTCCACAATACCTGCCGGGGTTCCCCAACAGTCAGGTCCTTATTCATAACCGGATATACTCCTTCCCATTCGATGCGATTTAAAGTGTTTTGACCTTATACCGAAACACTTGACCCAAAATGTCCTGAAGTATTATACTCGAACTGCAACCAAAAGAAAAATATATAATTTATATAACGGATATAATTTTTTGATATGGAGGTGCGCGATGCCGGTCAGTTACGATTACTACAGGATATTTTATTATGTCGCAAAATACCGCAATTTGACCCAGGCGGCCGCGGTGCTTTTTATGAGCCAGCCAAACGTCAGCCGGGTGATGCGGCAGCTTGAAAATGAACTTGGATGCAGGTTGCTGATTCGCTCCAATACCGGTGTTGCCCTGACAAAAGAAGGGGAGCAGCTGTTTGCGCGGGTTTCGGTTGCTTTTGAACAGCTGGCGGCCGGAGAAGCGGAACTGTCCCAGAGCGTGGAATTGCAGCGCGGCTCGGTTGCGATCGGCGCGAGTGAAACTGCGCTGCACCTGCTGGTGTTGGACAAATTGAGAGAATTTCATACCCGCTACCCAAACGTGCGGCTGCATATTTTTAACTATAACACGCCGCAGGCGCTCGCTGCGCTTCGCAGCGGGCAGATTGACTGCGCGGTGGTGACTACGCCTACCGAAGCGCCGACGGGGCTTCAGGAAGTGCCGCTGATGCGGTTTGAAGAGATTCTGGTGGCAGGGAAAAGGTTCGCCGGGTTTGCTCAGCAGCCGCGCGAGCTTGGCGAATTGGCGTCCTATTCCCTGATCTGTCTTGCGCGCCCGACCAGCACTTTTGCAATGCTGAATCGGTTTTACCTGGAACACGGACTGGTGCTGGAACCGGACATTGAGGTTGCGACGGCGGATTTGATTTTGCCGATGGTTAAAAACAATCTTGGACTCGGGTTTTTGCCGCAGGAATTCGCTGTGCGCGCACTGGAACGCGGTGAAATTGTGCAGATCCAGCTTAAGGAAAGACTGCCGCAGCGCAAGGTGTGTATGGTCTATGACCCGAAAAGAATTTTCGGCGTTGCTGCCCAGCGGCTTATGACGCTGCTTCAGGAAAACGTTAAAGAAATGGCTGAATAATACTGAAATATGTAATGTTCTGCGGCTATCATCGTGATATAGATTTGGGTTTTTGTTAAAAACGGTACAGAGGACTATTTTACTAAGGCATATAAAGTGCTGTCCCGGGCTTGTTGTATGCAACAAGCCCGGGACAGTTTTGATGAGAAGTTTTTGCTTTATCGAAATCTACTTTTCAGTTTTAGGACAAACAAGAAGACGCGTCACGAAAGTGTTTCGCAGTCAGAAAGCGCCGAAACGCTTTCACACACTGTGCAAGGGAAACGAACCGTCCAATTTGGCGCTTTTTTCAACACTTGAAAGAAAGCGGGCGGCCCAGGGCGTTGCTGGCTTTGATTAGGTGCGGTCAAATGTTTTTCGGCAAAGAGGAAAGCAGGTAATCCAAGAGCCGCGCAACCTGAACAGGTTGCCGTCAATTAACCGTTCTGCCCGGATTGGGTGCGGTACATGGCGGCATATTGCCCGTTAAGCGCCATCAGCTGTTCGTGTGAACCCTGTTCGGCAATACGGCCCTGGTCCAGCAAAAAGATGATGTCGGAATCCCGTATGGTGGAAAGACGGTGCGCGATAATAAAGGAGGTGCGGCCCGCGGTTGCATTAAGCATTGCGCGGCGGATCTTCTGCTCGGTCACCGTGTCGACCGAACTGGTCGCTTCGTCCAGAATCAGAATCGGCGCATCGGCCAAAACGGCGCGGGCGATCGTCAGCAGCTGCCGTTCGCCCTGACTGAGCGCGGCGCCTCCCTGTGTAAGCGGCGTATCGTATCCCTGCGGAAGCCGACGGATAAATGCGTCTGCGCCCGCCACTTTGGCTGCTGCGACGATTTCTTCCATCGATACGTTGGAGCGGCCATAAGCGATGTTTTCCCGTATTGTGACGCCGAACAGGGAGGGGTCCTGCAATACAACCCCGAAGGCGCGGCGCAGATCGGCCAGGCGGTAATCCCGCAAGTCTGCGCCGTCCAGCAGAATTGCACCGTCGTCCACATCGTAAAAGCGGGTCAGAAGGTTTATGATCGTTGTTTTACCGGAACCGGTTTGCCCGACAATCGCGGCCCGGGTACCGGCGGGAATGCGGAAGCTTATTTCATGCAGCACGGTTTTTCCGGGGTCATAGCCAAAACTGACTTTGTCAAAGACGACTTCGCCGCGGGGCTGATCCAGTGTCAGTGCGTCAGGGCGGTCGGCTGGTTCGGCCGGCTCATCCAGCACGGCGAATACCCGCTCCGCGCCGGCAAGCGCAGTCAGGAAACTGTTGTAGATGTTTGCAATGTCCACAAACGGTCGGGAAAATTGCTTCGTGTAGAGCAGAAAACTGGTGATCAGGCCGATTTCCAGCGACCCATGGGCGGCGAGAAGGCCGCTGAGCACCGCAACTGCGGCATAACTGAAATTGTTAATGACATTGGTCAGCGGCATAAGGTAGCCTGACCAGATCAGCGCCTTGGTGGAGATCCGGCAGTACTCGGCATTGCTTTTTTCAAACTGTTCGATCATCCGGCGTTCGCAGCAAAAGGCCTTGACCACCGAAAGACCTGAGACGCTTTCCTCGACCTGACCATTCATGCGCCCCAAAACCGCCTGCTGCGCCGCGTACAGGCGGCGGGTTTGCCGGGTGACGGTGCGGGTCAGCAGCAAAATCAAACCGACCGAAATCATCGCGACCCCGGTCAGCGGAAGGCTCATGAAGAGCATCATGCTGAAAACGCCGATGATAGTCACCGCATAGACCATGAGCTGTGCAAGCGCGTCCGAGACAGTTGTACTTATGTTGTCAACGTCATTTGTGAGCCGGCTCATCAATTCTCCATGCTGCCTCTTGTCAAAGTAAGCGAGCGGCAGATTTTTGAGCGCTGAAAACAGTGAGGTGCGAATGGTGCGTATCATCCGCTGACTGATGGAGGCCATGAAAAACTGCTGTAAAAAGCGGGCAAGCCAATCGCAAAGGTAAAGCGCCGCAAGCGGCAGCAAGGCGTATACCAGTGGGCCTGCTTCGCTGATGCAGGTGATCGCGTTGCCGACCAGAAGCGGCGAAAACATAGAGGCGAGCGAGGCGAGCAGGGAAAGAAGCAGCACGCCGCCGAGACCGGAACGGCTGCCGGAGGTAATCTGCCAAAGCCGCCGCAGCGCGCCTTTCATATTTTTTGGCTTTTCGCCAGGGGTCCCGCGGCGGCCGGCGCCGGAGCGGGAAGGAGGCGGAACGGCATATTTATCCGGCACTGGTTTCACCTCCGATCTGGGAAGCGTAGATCGCCTGATAGGTCGGACAGTTCTGCATCAGTTCTGCATGGGAACCAAGACCGCGGACCTCTCCGTTTTCAAGGCAGAGAATGCGGTCGGCGCGCATAACGGTTGAGATGCGCTGACTGATGATCAGAACAGTGCAGCCGGCGGCGCGGCGGCGCAGCGAGGCGAGCACGGCGGCCTCTGTCGTTGCATCCAGCGCACTGGTACAGTCGTCCAGAATCAGAATGCGTGGATTTCTCAAAAGTGCGCGCGCAATGGAAAGACGCTGTTTTTGACCGCCGGACAGGTTGACGCCTCCCTGACCCAGCTCGGTTTCATATCCTTGGGGAAGACGGCTTATAAATTCATCGGCACAGGCGTCCTGCGCCGCGGCCTTTATGGTTTGGTCGTCAGCGGAAAAATCTCCCCAACGCAGATTGTACGCAATCGTGCCGGAAAACAGCAGCGCTTTCTGCGGCACGATCGCGACGGCACTGCGCAGCACGTCCGGATCAAGCTCGTTTATCTCGATGCCGTCGATCAACAGCCGGCCTTTGCTTGCGTCATAAAAGCGCGGAATCAAGTTGACGAGGGTCGTTTTGCCCGATCCGGTCGGGCCGATGATTCCCAGTGTCTCACCCGGCTCGACCGAAAAGTCGATTTCCTGTAAAGCGGGATTGGCGGAGCCGGCATAGGTGAAGGAGACGCCTTCGAAGCGCACCGCGCCCCGAAGCTTGGGCGCAAGCGGCGCGTAGGGAAGCTTCTGTGTGGGTCGCTCCTGCAGCACGTCCTGAATACGGCGAGCGGAAGCAAGCGCGCGCACCGACATATTTAACAGATGGGACACGGTACTCAGGGCAAAAAGCAGCTGGGTCATATAATTGACCGAAGCCATGGGTCGGCCGATTTCGGCAGCCGGGATATTCTGAGAGCGCCAGAGAAGCAATACGATCCCGAAGTTGACGGCGAGGTTTATCAGCGGTGCGAACACAGCCTGCACACGGGCGGCCGCTACCCCGGCGCGCGCATAGTCGTCCGCTGCCTGATCGAATTTTTCCTGTTCCTGCTTCTGGGCACCGAACGCCTTGACGACCCGCACAGAGGAAAGAAATTCCCGGCTGACCTCGTTGAGGCGGTCCAGCCGCATCTGCAATCGCCCATAACGCGGATAGCCGATCTTCATATTGCAGAAAATCAGGACCGCAGCCACGGCGACGATCGCGAGTATGATCGGAAACTGTTGGGGCGTCTGCATGTAAATCAGCAGAACGGCGCCGAAAAAAAGAATGGGTACCCGCAGCATGATTCGCATTGCGGCATTGACGAAATTTTGAATCTGGGTTACGTCATTGGTGATTCGGGTGATAATGGAGGCTGGCTGCAGGCGGTCGATGTTTTCAAAGGAAAGGGTCTGCACCTTCCTGTAAAGATCGCTGCGCAGCTCCCGCCCGATCTGTTGGGAGGTTCTGGAAGAAAAAAGATTGCGCATAACGGCGCCCAGCGCGCCTATGCCGGCGATGCCGAGCATGATTGCTCCGTAACGAAGAATAGCGGCGGTGTCCGCGTTCTGGACGCCGTCGTCGACGATGCGGGCCATAAATGAGGGCTGGAGCAGCTCGGCGAAGGTTTCCAGGCACAGGAAAAAAACAGCAGCAAGGAAGCTTCCGAGATGGCGGCGGATGTACCGAAAAATCAGCTTCATGTTGTCTTGCCCTCCCCGATCCCTGCGACTGTGCTTTTGCTCCAGGCATCGCCGAGTTTTTGCAGCAGGGCATACAACTCCTCTCGTTCGGCGGCGTCTAATGGCGCAAATAGCCGGGCGGCGATTCGCTGGCGTTCCTGTATGGTTTCCCGCGCAGCGCGTATCCCTGCTTCAGTAAGACTTACCTCAACATGACGTTTGTCTGCCGCGCTCTTTTTTCTGAGAATAAGGCCTGCTTTTTCCATCGTTTCCAGCTGTTCGCACAATGTTGCTGGCGCGCGCTGCGCAACGGCGGCAAGTTCTCGCTGGGTCATATCGCCGTGCTCAAAAAGAGACATTAAAATCCAGCCCTGGCCCTTGGCGGGACCACAGCGGCTGTATTGCAGATGGGCAACCTGACGGAACTGCCGCAGCAGCTCGAGGTCGGATATTTGCTGACACATTTCTGTCGCCTCCTGAATCGTTCGGTACCTAATGATTTTAGTATAACACGTAATTAATTTCGGCGCAAGCTGGGTTGTCTGTTTGGGAAAATAGATAGAAAAGACGCTGAGTTCCGCGCTTGGAACAGGTCGGAATTTGCATCAAGCAGGCAGGATGGGGTATACTGAATAACTACCAGTGCTGTATTGCGTGGGATGGAGCTGTTTTAAGCACAGCAAGCATATATAATTTACAAAAAACAGGAATGCGAAAAGATGACATTTCAGGACTTGAATTTGATTAAACCTTTGCTTGCCGCCATAAAGGCGCAAGGGTACACCGAACCATCGCCGATCCAGCGGCAGGCAATCCCGCCGCTTTTGGAACACCGTGATTTAATCGGATGCGCGCAGACAGGAACCGGAAAAACGGCGGCTTTTGCGCTGCCTATTTTGCAGATCCTTGCCGCAGAGAAACCGAGCGATAAAATTCGGGCGCTGATCCTCACCCCGACTCGTGAACTTGCGCTGCAAATTTATGAGAATTTCCGGGCTTACGGCGCAAATTTAAAGCTGCGCTGCGGCGTGATTTTCGGCGGGGTTGGGCAGAATCCGCAGGTGCAAACTCTTAAAAGGGGTGTGGACATTCTTATAGCGACGCCGGGCCGCCTCAACGATCTTATTGGCCAGGGATATGTGGATCTCAGCCGTCTGGAGATTTTTGTGTTGGATGAGGCTGACCGTATGCTGGACATGGGATTCATTCAGGACGTCAAGCGGGTGCTGCGCCATCTTCCGGCCAAACGGCAGACGCTGCTTTTCAGCGCGACAATGCCGACGGAAATCGAGTATCTGGCCAACACCATTTTGCAGGACCCGGTAACTGTCAAGGTGGACCCGGTGACCAGCACGGTGGACAAAATCCGGCAGCACATCTGTTTTGTGGATAAGGGAAATAAAAAGTACCTGCTGCGGGATTTTCTCAAAAGCGGTGAAGTGCGCAATGCGCTGGTCTTTACCCGAACCAAGCACGGCGCAAACAGAGTGGTCAAGGAATTGGCCGGGTTTGGCATCCAGGCGATGGCGATTCACGGCAACAAAAGCCAGACGTCCCGCCAGGAAGCGCTTGGAAAATTTAAAAGCGGCAAGCTGAAGGTACTGGTCGCAACCGATATCGCGGCGCGCGGAATTGATGTGCCGGAGCTTTCCCATGTATTTAACTATGATCTGCCGAACGAACCGGAAACTTATATACACCGTATAGGGCGTACCGGACGTGCAGGACTTGGCGGAGACGCGATCAGTTTCTGCTGTATGGAAGAGATGGACGATTATCTCGCCATAGAGAAGCTGACCGGTCAGCGAATCCCGATGATGGACACCGATTACCCGATGTCCGCGGTGCAGGGAAGGTCTTCCGGCAAAAAAACACCGCAAAAACAGGCGTCTGCCGAGAAAGTGCAGAAAACTCCCGATATTCTCGAACCGGCGGGGCATATTGAGTCAATGGGAGAAGGCTTTGCCTATGGGCGCATTGAGATTCCGGGCGTGACGCCTCAACACAAGACGGGGGACGGAAACGCCGGCAGCCGCAGCGGCGGGCAAAAAACACAGAGCAAGCGCAATTCGCGCGGACAAGGCAGCGTCCGGTGCACGGATGACCGGCAAAACAGCCAATCCAAAGCGCAGAGCATGGAAATGGACAGTGGAGAATCGGGTGCGCCTGCTAAAAAGAGGCGCCGTCGCCGCCGCAGGAAACCTTCTGTACAGCCAGATGAGCAGTAAAATTACAAGCAAAAGCCGCTTGACAAAATTTGTGCGCTGGGTTATGATAGCAACAATATTTGAAATGCCGTGACGGGGAATCCGCACAGTCAGCCGCGCCGCAGAGAGCTGTCGTTTGGTGAAAGACAGCGCCGGAACTGTTGCCGCTCGCCCCTGAGCAGCCAGCTGAACGCTTTTTGAGCTAGTAGGCGTCGCCGGGTTTGACACCGTTATCAAGTCAAGCTGTTCGCTCAATCGTTTTTTGAGCCGACGGCGCTGAGCGGCTGTTTCTTGAAACAGCAATAAGAGTGGTACCGCGAAGACAAAAGTCTCCGTCTCTTAGCCGAACAAATTATTCGGCCAAGAGGCGGATTTTTTATTTGTGCGGACCCCAGTAAGGTTTGCGCAAGCCTCTCGGCCAAAGCCTGAAAGGAGTCTGCAAGCCATGATGAACCCGAAGAAATACAGCCCCGGATATTTTCCCGCGCCGCAGTGTGAGATGCGCTGGGCCAAAAAGGATCACATTGAAAAGCCGCCGATTTGGTGCAGCGTTGATCTGCGGGACGGCAACCAGAGCCTGATCGTGCCGATGAGCCTGCAGGAGAAGCTGGATTTTTTCCAGTTCCTGGTCAAGATCGGATTTAAGGAAATAGAGGTCGGATTCCCGGCAGCAAGCGAGACGGAATACGATTTTCTGCGTGCGCTGATTGAGAAGAATCTCATTCCGGAGGATGTGACGGTGCAGGTGCTGACCCAGTGCCGTGACCACATTATCCGCAAAACCTTTGACGCGCTGCGCGGCGCGCCGAGCGCAATTGTCCATTTTTACAATTCCACCAGCGTCGCCCAGCGTGAACAGGTGTTTAAAAAGTCCAAAGAGGAGATCAAGCAGATCGCAATCGACGGCGCAAAGCTGGTCAAAAAGCTCGCCTCTGAATATGAGGGGAATTTCCGATTCGAATACAGCCCCGAAAGCTTTACGGGTACCGAGCCGGAATACGCGCTGGAGGTCTGCAACGCGGTGCTGGACGTGCTGGAGCCGAGCGCGGAAAAGCCGGTGGTTATCAATCTCCCGGTCACCGTCGCGATGAGCATGAGCCATGTTTATGCCAATCAGATCGAGTACATGAGCGATCATCTGAAATACCGTGAGAACGTCATCCTCAGCCTGCACCCGCACAATGACCGCGGCTGCGGGGTTGCGGACACCGAACTCGGATTGCTGGCGGGCGCGGACAGGGTGGAAGGTACCCTGTTCGGCAACGGCGAGCGGACCGGAAACGTGGACATCATCACCCTCGCGATGAACATGTACAGCCACGGCATTGATCCCAAGCTGGATTTCAGCGACATGCCTTCGGTTGTTGCCGAGTATGAAAAGGTCACCCGGATGCACGTCTATGAGCGGCAGCCCTATGCTGGGGCGCTGGTCTTTGCAGCCTTCTCCGGCAGCCATCAGGATGCGATTGCCAAGGGCATGAAATGGCACGAGGAGAAACAGCCCGACCGCTGGACGGTACCGTACCTTCCGATCGATCCGCACGATGTGGGAAGAGAATACGAGACCGACGTTATCCGTATTAACAGCCAGTCGGGCAAAGGCGGCATCGGCTATGTGCTCGAGCAGGCTTACGGCTACAATTTGCCTCCCAAAATGCGCGAGCAGCTGGGTTACGCGGTCAAGTCGGTGTCTGACCATATGCACAAAGAACTGTCTCCCGCCGATATTCTCTCGATCTTTGAGATGGAATATGTCAACAAGGAAACGCCGTTTGCGATTACCGAGGCGCACTATTTGCAGCAGAAGGACGGTATCCATGCTGTTGTGAGTGTTAGTGAAAACGGGCAATCCAGAGAATACACGGGCAAAGGCAACGGCCGTCTGGATGCGGTCAGCAACGCGGTACGCGGTGGCTCGGGCAGGGATTATTCAATTTTGACCTATACCGAGCACGCGCTGGAGACAGGTTCGACCAGCCAGGCTGTTGCATATGTAGGCCTTGAATGGGGAGACGGCCAGATCACCTGGGGAGCCGGATTACACAACGATATTATGGTTGCGAGCGTGCACGCGCTTGCAAGTGCAATCAACAATCACAAGAACTGAAACGAATTTCATATTGCGTAAGGAGAAAAGAGATCTATGGGCATGACAATGACGCAGAAGATTCTCGCGGCTCATGCGGGGCTTGACGAGGTCAAACCCGGACAGCTCATCATGGCAAAGCTGGATATGGTTCTGGGCAACGATATTACCAGCCCGGTTGCGATCAACGAGTTTGAAAAGGCGGGCTTTACCGACGTCTTTGACAAGACGCGAATCAGTTTGGTAATGGACCACTTTGCGCCGAACAAAGATATCAAGGCCGCTCAGCAGACCAAACAGAGCCGCCAATTTGCAATGAAGCATGGTATCGTTAATTTTTACGATGTCGGATGCATGGGCATCGAGCACGCGCTGCTGCCGGAAAAAGGACTGGTTGCGGCGGGTGAATGCGTCATAGGCGCGGACAGCCACACCTGCACTTACGGCGCGTTGGGTGCGTTTTCAACCGGCGTCGGCTCGACCGACATGGCCGCCGGGATGGCGACCGGCAAGGCGTGGTTCAAGGTGCCGGGCGCAATCCGGTTTGAGCTTAAGGGCAAGCTTGGAAAATATGTCAGCGGCAAGGACGTTATCCTGCACATCATCGGCATGATCGGGGTGGACGGCGCGCTGTATAAGAGCATGGAGTTCGGCGGGCCGGGACTCGCCAGCCTCACGATCGACGATCGTCTGTGCATCGCCAACATGGCGATCGAGGCAGGCGCCAAGAACGGCATCTTTGAAGTGGACGAGATCACCCGCGCTTATATGGACGGGCGCGCCCAGCACCCCTATACCGTCTATGCGCCGGATCCTGACGCGGAATATGAAAAGGTATATGAAATCGACCTTGCGGCGGTGCGGCCGACCGTCTCCTTCCCGCATCTGCCGGAGAACGCCAAAACCATCGACGAGGCCGCGGCGATGAATATTGCGATCGATCAGGTGGTTATTGGAAGCTGCACCAACGGACGTCTTTCCGACATGGCGGCGGCGGCCGAGCTGCTCAAGGGAAAAAAGGTCGCGAAGAACGTCCGCGCCATCGTCATTCCGGCGACCCAGCACATTTACAAGGAATGCATCCGGCTGGGTTATATCGACACCTTTATCGACGCGGGCTGCGTCGTCTCCACCCCTACCTGCGGCCCCTGCCTGGGCGGCTACATGGGTGTGCTTGCGGAGGGCGAGCGCTGCGTATCCACTACCAACCGCAACTTTGTCGGCCGGATGGGCCATGTGGACAGCGAGGTCTATCTCGCAAGCCCCGCCGTCGCGGCGGCGTCCGCTATCGCGGGCAAAATCGCAAATCCCGAGGAGGTGCAGTAATCATGGTCAAAGGAAAAGTGCATAAGTATCCCGATAATGTCGACACCGATGTCATCATCCCGGCGCGCTATCTTAACACCGCCAATCACGCGGAACTCGCCGCGCACTGCATGGAGGATATCGACCCGAATTTTAAAGAGAAGGTCACGCGCGGGGATATTATGGTCGCGGGCTGGAACTTTGGATGCGGCTCCTCGCGGGAGCACGCGCCTATTGCGATCAAAGAAAGCGGCATCGCCTGCGTGATCGCCAAGACTTATGCCCGCATTTTTTACCGCAACGCGATCAACATCGGGCTGCCGATCTTTGAGTGCGAGGCGGCCGCGGACGGTATCGAGGACGGGGACGAGGTCGAGGTCGATTTTTCGAGCGGAAAAATCAACAATCTGACCAAAGGCGAGAGCTATCAGGCGCAGCCGCTGCCCGAGTTTATTCAGAACATCGTGAACAAGGGCGGACTGCTCAATTCGCTGAAATAATCGGGGGACGGAAAATGGATAAGAAAATCACGGTTCTGCGCGGGGACGGCATCGGCCCCGAGGTCGTCGGCGAGGCGGTCCGGGTGCTGGAAGCGGTCGGGAAAAAATTCGGCCACAATTTCGAATTCACCTATGCGGATATTGGAGGCTGTGCAATCGACCGCTGCGGCGAACCGCTTCCGCAAAAGACGATTGAAGACTGCCTCGCGGCGGACAGCGTGCTGCTCGGCGCGGTCGGCGGGCCGAAATGGGACGGACTTGCGGGAGACAAACGCCCGGAAAAGGGGCTTTTGGGTATCCGCAAAGCAATGGGACTTTATGCCAACCTGCGGCCGGCAAAACTCTTTCCCCAGCTTGCGGACGCAAGCCCGCTGCGCCGGGAGATCGTTGAAAAAGGAATCGACTTTGTCGTGGTCCGCGAGCTGATCGGCGGCGTTTATTTCGGCGCGCACACAACCGAAGAGGTGAACGGAGAGATGGTGGCGACCGACGTTATGCCCTATGCCGAGCACGAGATCGAGCGGATCGTGCGGGTCGCGGCAGGCATCGCGCTCAAGCGCCGCAAAAAGCTTACGAGCGTGGACAAGGCAAATGTGCTGGACACCAGCCGGCTGTGGCGTAAGGTCGCACACCGGGTCATGGAGGAATATAGCGAGATCGAGTTTTCGGACATGCTGGTGGACAATACCGCGATGCAGATCGTCAAAAATCCCGCCCAGTTCGACGTTGTCGTGACCGAGAACATGTTCGGAGACATCCTGACCGACGAGGCGAGCATGATCACCGGCAGCATCGGGATGATCCCGTCCGCATCGCTGGGCGACGGAACGCTGGGGCTTTATGAACCGATTCACGGCTCGGCGCCGGACATTGCCGGCCAGGATAAGGCAAATCCGATCGGCACTATATTGTCGGCGGCGATGATGCTGCGCTATTCCTTCGACCTCGCGGCGGAAGCGGATGCAATCGAGAACGCGGTCGCAGCAGCACTGGACGCGGGTCTGCGCACGGCAGACAGTATGGCGCCCGGCTGCACGCTGGTCGGATGCCGTGCGATGGGAGATGCGGTTGTTCAGCGCATTTAAAATTGAGCAGAAAAAAGCAGCATTTTGGCTGAATTGAATCAAAAGGTTTTGCACGCAAAAGGGCAACGGTTCAAAAAACTGTTGCCCTTTTTATATGCTCAGAAATGTATTTTTCAGGAGTAAATCTGAGGAAGGAGCCGATAGAATAACGCGGACCGCTACACATTTGATTACGCTTTGACGTATTTTGTTAAAAAAGAAATCTTAAAGCGACCTGAGCGGAAGTAACAGTGGGCAAGAATACAATGGCGGCGGCGCAGGCCACGGTTATGCTTTTACATTAAGCATGATGTTTTTATTGAGAACAGGCAAAAGCACGTTTTGCTTGAGTGAAAAAGGCAGAAGGAACTCGGGCAATAATTTTGACCTCCAGTAAAAATAAATTAATGTGTTTTGCAAGTTGGAAAGAATACATAAAGCGGAATGCGCTTTAACCAATCTGATGGAAACAAAAAGATTTGCTGGTATGAAAATGCAAATGTGGGAAAAGCAATATAGTATTTGTCGGATTTCTTCGCTGAACGTTGAATTTATTCGTTTTAGGAAATGGATATTAAGTACGTTTTTTACGAATTTTGAACTGTACAGTGAGAGTGGATGGAGAAGCGTTGGCCATCCAATAAAAAATATCAATCAAGGAGGTACTATGGGAAACGCATTTTTGTATGGAAACGGCGGCACTGCCGCCCTGAATTTCCGTATTATCGGCGGCACGACAGAGCCGCAGAATCCTAGAGAGAACGACATCTGGGTTAATACAGATGTGCCTATACACGAATGGGCGTTTAAAAGTTCAATACCCGAACCGA
>CALWZE010000049.1 GCA_944385925.1 uncultured Clostridia bacterium | reverse complement strand
CTGGGTCAGTTTCTCCGCCTCGGCCTCCAACAGTTCGTTGAGAGTTTCCTCTACACTGCCCCGAACCAGTTCTTTGATTTGCCCCTTGATTACTTCCTCGTTAAGCTGTACAATCTTCTCGGACATGGTTTGCTGTCTCCTTTCAGAATGGTGTGTCGCGACTTCATTCTACCAGAGGGCTGCAAACCATGTCTTCTTTTATCTACTTTTCAATTTGCGAAACTTATTGTACCTTATCCATTTTCGAGAGACATTCCAATTTGAAATACAAATATGGAAACAGGCAGTTTTGGTGCCGTGGATACTATGTCGATACAGCAGGTAAGAATGCAAAGAAGATAGCGGAGTATATCCAAAACCAACTCAAAGAAGATCAGATTGAGGATCAGATGACGATTAAAGAATACATAGACCCGTTTACGGGTAGCAAGTAACAGTCTTTTAGCAGATGGCAGACCGTACCAACGCCTTTAGGCGTGGCTAGTATCATAGGGCTTTGCCCGCATATGCAGAACCACCAGCTCTGCTGGTGGGTTGCTATTGCTATTTATTTGTCGAAAAAGAAATTATGTTTGCTGCCTTCAAGAATACTTTTTTGATTTGAATAAGCAAAAAAGGCCGCTCGAAACTTTTCAATAATATTTGTCGAATGAAACAAACTGGATCGGGATTTGAGAGTAATAATTAAGAAGGGTAAGATAGAACCTAAAATGTAAAAATAAGATTATACGATGTAATATCGGATAATAATAACGGATTCCCGCTAATAAATTCTGATAAAATCCTTTAGCAAGGTCATGTTTGCTGTGTTGCCTAAATGATTGCAAACAGCTTTCTGCGGGGACCTAAGCTATGCATATTTCGGGCATCTTCTGGCTGTTAATGGCTTCCAGAAAAGCTTCACCCAGAATGTTTCAGCGACAAAATTGTTTGATGAACGGCAAAACCGTTGCCTGCGACGCCGAATCCGCATTTTAGCTTCTGTGGAAAACTGAACTTTTTCCGGCATAGAGTAATTAACATCATAGGACGATAACTTTACGCGTCTAAAAAAGAATGGTACAATTTGGTTAATATCAAATAAACAAGGCAATAGCAGAGCGGCAGATTAAGTTATTTGCGCGACGGCAGACTTTAAAACACAACGGTTCGACTTTGAAAATGGCTTTACGGCCGGCAATCTAAGTGAAAAAAGGACAATTTAAGCAACTGAGTTATGGCGCGCCTTTCAGTCTGCCAAAGTCCTGTGGCAGACACCCCAATACAGAAAAAACATAACAGGAGGTCTCTATGGAAAAACGCAGGAATAAATACGACGTCGTGGTTATCGGCGCCGGCAACGGCGGATTAACGGCGGCGATCCGGGTGCTGCAGGGCGGTTTTTCCTGCCTGTTGCTGGAAAAGCACAATCTGCCCGGCGGATTCGCGACCAGTTTTGTGCGCGGACGGTTTGAATTCGAAGCCAGCCTGCATGAGCTGAACGATTTCGGTTCGCCGCAGGAACCGGGAGATATCCGCACCCTTTTCCGCGAACTGGGTGTGGAAAACAAAATTGACTGGATTCGAATACCCGAAGCGTATCATCTCATTACAACCGATAAACAGTATGACTGCGAGATGCCGTTTGGAATCGACGCCTACATTGAAAAAATGGAGCAGTACGTTCCCGGCTCAAGAAAGTCCATGACCGAATTTTTTGAGC
Source organism: uncultured Clostridia bacterium (assembly GCA_944385925.1). Lineage (GTDB taxonomy): Bacteria > Bacillota > Clostridia > Oscillospirales > Ruminococcaceae > CALWZE01. Next base: position 45,630 of record CALWZE010000049.1, on the reverse strand, counting down.
TGTGCAACGAGGTCCGGGATGCGCAGACCTACTCCAATTCGGTGAACGGCAATACCGACGCGGAATACATGAAAAAGAACTTTCCCAACTTCATCAAAGCGGGAAGTTATTCGGTCAATGAAGTTTTGGACGCGCTGAAAATGCCGAAAAAAGCGCAGGATATCCTCAATGCCTATTGGTGCTATCTTGGCGTGGACTGCGATCGGATGAGCTTCCTGCACTATGGCTCGATGGTTATCCGTTATATTACGAGAGACGCCTGGATGCCGAAAATGCGCTCACACGAAATCAGTCTTGCAATGGACGAGCGTATACGGGAACTTGGCGGCGATATCTGGTATAATTCGCAGGCGGAGAAAATTCTGACCGATGAGCAGAACCGGATACGCGCCGTACAGCTTGCAGACGGAACCGAAATTGAGACCCACCATGTGATTGCGAACTGCTCGCCGCATCTGGTATTTGGAAAAATGCTGGAGAAGAAGTCGCTCACCGAGCAGATGATCCGCGCGACCAATGCGCGGACCTTTGCGGGCCGCGGATTCACCCTGTTTCTCGGGCTGAACAAATCGGCGCAGGAACTTGGCATCAAGTCTCACAACTACTTTATTTATGATACGGCCGATTCGGTGAAACAGTATGACCTCATGCGCCGGGTTGAGACCAATCATGTCCAGGCGACGGTCTGCCTGAATAACGCCTATCCGGAGTGTTCGCCTCCCGGCACCTGCATGATGTATTTTACGACCATGTTCATGTCGGATGACTGGGGCAATATCTCTCAAACAGATTATTTTAAAGCAAAAGACCGCGTCGCGGAGGATATGATCCGTGTATTTGAGCGGGAAACCGGCTGCAAAATCCGGGACTCGATTGAAGAAATCTGTGTCGCGTCGCCGACTACCTATGCGCGCTACTGCGGGCATCCGCAAGGCGTCATCTATGGCTATGAAACGGCGGATTGGGACAGCCTGATGCCCCGCATGATGATGATGAAAGAGGACGCGAAGCTCTTCCCGGGCCTGCGGTTTGCCGGCGGTTATGCCATGCGTTCCAGCGGATATTCCAGCGCCTATGTGTCCGGCGACCTGTCCGGCAGACAAACGGTCGGCGATTTGAAAGCGGAGGTGAAGTGAGATGAAATTTAAAAAGCAGATTTTCGGCTTCATGGATATGCTGCGTTTCAAAAAACTGGTACCCAACCGTCGCAAAGCGCTGGCGGAAGGCGCCGACACCCCATTGCCAACCGAGTATCGCGTCAACCAGATGGCCGATGCGCTGCATCCGGGCAGAATGCAGGTCGAGCTGGTTTCAGCCCGTCCGCTGCCGGGCAATATGCGGGAACTGGTATTTAAACGGCTGGATGCGCCTGCGTTCCCCTTTTTCAGAGCAGGACAATATGTTTCTTTGCAGAGCGCGGTGGGTAACAGCCTGGTAAGCCGGCCGTATTCCATCGTTTCCAGCCCGCGGGAAGCTTTGGAAAACCGGCTGGTGCTCGGCGTGGAAGATGCGGGATTCTTTTCCGGACATCTTGTGAAGGATGCAAAACCCGGAGATCGCTTCCGGATGACCGAACCGTCCGGTGAATTTCACTATGAGACGCTGCGTGACAGCGGGGAAATCGTCTGCCTCGCAGGCGGCAGCGGCATCACGCCGTTTCTGTCAATGGCCAAAAGCATGGTCGAGGGGGATGAACCCTACAAAATGACCCTGTTTTACGGAGCGCGCGATCTTGCGCATATTGCGTTCAAGGAAGAACTGGATGCGCTCGCGGAAAAGGGACTGCGCCTGATTTATGTCCTGAGCGACGAGCAGCGGGACGGCTATGAACATGGGTTCATCACCGCCGGTTTGCTGGAAAAGTATATCGATCCGCACAGTGTCACCTTCTTCCTGTGCGGGCCGCAGGCAATGTACGATTTCCTTGAGAAAGAGCTCGCGCAATATCAGCTCCCGCGCAAGGCGGTGCGCCGCGACCCGGCATGCTGCGGCAATCGGGAAATGGAGGCGCCCAAAACTTTCCAACTGACCGTGCATGTCCGCGACAAGGTGAGCGTGATTGAAGCACATGAGAACGAGACGGTTTTGACTGCGCTGGAACGGGCGGGAATTGATGCGCCCAACAAGTGCCGCGCCGGCGGCTGCGGATATTGTCACAGCAAACTGCTGCACGGCGACTTCTTTGTCGAGCCTGAGCGTGACGGCCGCCGCGAAGCGGATCGCAAATTCGGCTTCCTGCACCCCTGTGTCAGCTATCCGCAAAGCGACATGGAAATTGAGATTCCCTGATATCGTAAAAACGGGAAAGGCACGGAAGTCTGGCGGGCGAAAGCATCGGTTTGAGTTTGCTGAGCTGTAATAAGCGGCTTTTTACAGGATGGCCTTTTGGTCATCTGTGCGCAAGAAAAAAGCAGTTTTCCTTTTGGAAAACTGCTTTTTTATAATCGATAAAGTTAGCTGAAATTTTCAAATACGGCATACGCAGGCGGAGCAATGCGGCGTTGGCGTTGCGAACGCGCTTTATTCAGAGTAACGGCGCGCATAAATATAAGCGACCAGATCGGCAATCCCGTCTGCGATCAGGCTGGCGCCGAAAATCATGATTGCGATACGCGCGGTTTGAAAAGGATTAACGACGATCAGAATGCCGAGAAGCAGGGGAAGCAAGCTGGAAAAAAGCAGCGGAACAAGATTTTTTGACCGGACTTTTGCTGCGGAATATGTGAGCGGGATTTTTCCGACGCCGTCCACCAGAAGAAGCGAACCCAGGACCAGCGGAAGAATGGAGAGGATCGCCTGCGGCCAGAGAAGCGCAAACACCGTGAAAGCAAGCGGCAGAACAGTTAGAAAAAGATCTCCGGGCATGGATACGCCTGTACGGCGAAACTGGATATAGCGCCAAAGATGTACCAGTGCATAAACACCCGCGCCGAAAGCAAGAAGCCAGACAAAGACCGTGCCGCTTGCAGCCGGGAACAGCAGCAAAAGAAGACCGAGCAGAATGTAAAGAATTGCCAGCCAGATGGACGCACTTCGAATCCAGAAAAATTTAAACATATAAACGCCTCTTTTCTTTCTGTCTATCTCATTATAACATCTGCCGGTCATTATTTGAACGATTTCGAAAAAATCTCTGAAAGACCGCGGCAAAGATCATCCGCCAGCGTAAGCGATTTTGGGGATATTTCCCGGAAAGCTTGCAGTACAGAAAACCTGGGGCCTGAACGTCGGGCCCCAGGTTGTTATTTTACCGCAGCGAAATACCGCCAAGACGAATGCGCGCAAAAGAAAGGGCCGCATTGGCGGCTCAGTTTATCGGATTGAAAGATTGTTTAGTCTCGAGCGGGTAGAAGATGGGTTGGCTGGAATCCAGATCCTCGTGCTGCATATAAACGGCATTGATCCGGTTGTTTTCATAGGTTTTGTAATAATAGATCTGACGCGCCGCATCGATGCAGCAGGAATAGGTGGTCATATCCAGCTTGCCCTGTTCTGTCACAACGCTTCCGCGAACCATCGAAACGCCGTCCAGAATATGAAAGAATTCCGCAACCGCGCTTTCCGGGGTAGGGCCAAAATCGGCGTTTGCCGACAGAAAGACCGCTTTAACAAATCGAGACATGGGGGACGCATCTCCCGGAAGGCCGATTGCGCCCATTCCCTGTCCATAAGGGGCAAGCGGCAAAGACGCGGCAAAGCGCTTTTCGGGCGGCAGCGGCGAGAGATGCTGGTAATTGTTCAAATTCATCAGCTGATAGGGGAAAGGGGGATTGTTGGTCAGCACGCCGGTTGGATTGTCGTACAGGTGCAGCCCGTCCTGCATCGGCTCAACGACAAAGGAACCGGTCGGGTCGGCGACATGAAAGTGAAGCGGTGCAAGCGGAAATCCCGGTGCGAAGGGAATGCCGACCAGACAGGTGTTTTCAAGCAGCTCGCGGGCCTGGGCAAGGGTTTCGCACTGGCCGAGCACCCAGGGAATCAGCTCGTAGGGCGTAACGTTTCGCCGTCCTTGCTGCGGCTGTGCAGCATAACAGGCGTTGCCGGGAAAGTTCAGACCGGCCATATATACCCCTTTTTCATTAAATGCCTCGGCGTAAAGCGGCACGCCGCCGCCCGATGACGCCATACCGAGCATCGCGTAGTGACTTTCTGTCACCGGCTCGATTTTCATCGGGAAAGGATAACGGCGCGGTGTGAGAGCTACCTGCTCACCGAATGCATATTCCAAATCAAGATTGCGGCCGAAGAGCGCGTGAGGCGCGGAAAAATTGAGACTTGTGCACATTGCTGAAATGCCTCCTTTAATGGCTTTTTTCAAGCACAGTATATCAAAACAGTATAACAGAAAAGAGTAAAAAGCAATCCTTCTCTTGAAAAATGGAAAAAAGTCTGATAAAAGCGTTGGCCGAAATTTGCATCTTATACAGGGGGCGTTCCTCAATTGACTTTGAATTTGAATTGCAATACAATCGAAACAGGGTAACAATCAGACGGGAAGATAAAGGGGAGAAGGACATGAAGTACGCTTTTGTTAACGGTATTGTGCTGGACGGTACGAAAGAGATGCAGCCGCGTAAAGGGCTTGCGATTCTGATCGAGGAAGACAAAATTAAAGCGGTGCTGCCGCGCGAGCAGGCAGAGCTCAACGGATATGAAGTAATTGATCTTAAAGGTCAATACATTATGCCGGGCCTTATCAATCTGCACGTGCACCTTCCGGCAAACGGTAAACCGAGAAAAAAGCCGATGGACCCGGTCAAAACCGTCCGTCTGATGACCAGCTGCGGGCTGACCAAATGGGTGCTGCTGAAAATGTGCGAAGGCTATGCGCGCACCCAGCTGATGAGCGGCGTGACGACAATTCGCACAGTGGGCGGCGTATTGGACTGCGATACCCGTATTCGTGATCTGATTGCGCAGGGAAAGACCGTCGGTCCGCGCATCCTTGCCTCCAACATGGCGGTTTCGGTATCGGGCGGGCATATGGCCGGCTCGCTGGCCTATATGGCGCACAGCGCGCAGGAGGCGGCGGAGTTGGTGCGCAAAGTCGCGCAGGATAAACCCGATCTGATAAAACTGATGATTACGGGCGGCGTGCTGGACGCAAAGGTCAAAGGAGAGCCGGGAGAGCTCAAAATGCCGCCGGAATATGTGCGTGCGGCCTGCGAACAGGCCCACAGCCTTGGCCTGAAGGTCGCGGCACATGTTGAAAGCCCGGAGGGCGTCCGGGTGGCGCTGGAAAACGGCGTGGACTCGATTGAACACGGCGCAATGCCGGATGAGGAGATCATGCGGCTGTTTAAAGAGCGGGGCGCCTGCCAGGTGACCACCCTTTCCCCGGCGCTTCCGTATGCGCTGTTTGACCGGTCGGTCAGCGGCGCAAGCGAGATGGAGCAGTATAACGGTCAGGTTGTTTTTGACGGCATTGTTGCCTGCGCGAAAGCCTGCCTTGAAAATGGTGTTCCGATCGGACTTGGTACCGACACCGGATGCCCCTATATCACCCACTATGATATGTGGCGTGAATTGTACTATTTCAGAAAATTCTGCGGCGTCTCCACGAGCTTTGCACTGTACAGCGCTATGCTCGGAAACGCGCAAATCGTCGGGCTGGAAAAAGAAACCGGCTCGATCGAAGCGGGAAAATGCGCCGACCTGATCGTGACGCGTGAGAATCCGCTGGAAGACCTGCGGGCTTTGCGCAATGTGGAGATGGTCGCCGCGCGGGGAAGGCTGATCCGCGCGCCGCGTGTGCGCAAGATGCCGCAGGTCGAGCAGGAGCTGGATAAGTTCCTGTAAAAGATTTGAGACTGCCAAAGGCCTCTCGGGGATAACGGTATTCTGCAAAAACAGGACGGTGAAAAGCGCTTGGTTGTTATTGAAACGGAAAACGAATGCATTGGTTGAGCCGGGACGGCGCTGATCCTGAAAGACCGGAAAACAGTCCTTTTCTGTGAGACAGAAGCGCCTGGATTTCGCATTATTTCTAAAGCGGCAAAGAGCGCCTCATCCAGCAGATTGATTCCGCAAAACAGAATGATTAAGAAAAGGGCGGATCATCCATCCGGATGATCCGCCCTGAACGGTTTTGCTTACTGCTCTTCAAACTCTTCCTTGCCGGCCGCGCAAAGCGGGCACACCCAGCTGTCGGGAACGTCTTCCCAGCGGGTGCCGGGAGCGATGCCGTTTTCGGGATCGCCGGCCGCTTCATCATATACATAACCGCAAAGTTTGCAAACATAAGTCTTCATCATTTATACCTCTCAGTTGTATTTTTAATTTTCTGTCCATACTATAACACCTGGATGACGAAATCGCAACGGGACTTAGTCACAAAAGGCAAGGATTGGGAAAAATTTTAAACGCCGGATCGTTTTACTGTTGATCGGATGTTTTGACGGTCTTAGTATACCGCCGCAGGACATTGGTTATGCGGCCGGAGATTGAAAAGGGGAAAAACGTGTACCGAATTTTTATTGTGGAAGATGATCAGACAATCGCGGCACTGATGGCTGAAGCGCTTGGGCGCTGGGGATTCGATGCGGTCTGCGCGCAGGATTTTTCCGAGGTACTTGCAGAGTTCCGCGCCTGTGCGCCGCACCTGGTTGTGCTGGATATATCGCTGCCTTTTTATAATGGCTACTACTGGTGCGAAAAAATCCGGCGGGAATCCAAAGTGCCGGTCGTTTTCGTTTCTTCACATACCGACAATATGGATCAGGTTATGGCAATGAACATGGGCGCGGACGACTTCATCGTAAAGCCCTTTTCCACGGAAGTTCTGATTGCCAAAATAAGCGCCCTGCTGCGCCGCGTTTATAGCTATACCCAGCAGCAACCGGCGCTGGAGGCATGCGGCGCGCTTTTGGAAAACGACGGGACGCTGCGCTTTGCGGAAAAAACGATTGAACTGTCCAAAAACGAACATCGCATTCTTAAAACCCTTTTTGAGCGAAAGAACAGCGTTGTATCAAGGCAGACGATCATGCAGGCACTCTGGAACTCGGACAGCTTCATCGACGACAATACCCTGACGGTCAACATCAACCGGCTGCGGCGAAAACTGGAGCAGGCGGGGCTTACTGATCTGATACAGACCAAAAAAGGCGAGGGCTATATGGTTCATGACTAAGCAAGCGGCTCAGGAGGTGAAAAAATGTTCGGACAGTATCTCAGATACCGGCGTTATGCGCTCTGCCTGTGGTTTACAGGGACGGCGGTTTTGCTGGCGGTTATGCTTCTGTCGGGAATTGCACCGCAGCTGGCCCTGTACGGCGCGTTTCTTGCTTTGTTTTTGCTCGGCGGCTTAACGGTTCTGGACTATTTCCGTTTTCGCGAGCGGGTCAACCGCCTTGCGCAGATTCGTGAAAACCTTTCCAATGCGCTGCCCGAACTGCCGGACCCTCCGGACGCAGTCTGCGCCCAGTACGACGGCATGATTCGGGAACTCAATATGCTGATGCGTCGGGAAAGAGACGGATTGCGGGAAGAAAATGCCGAACGGATAGATTATTATACTCTTTGGCTGCACCAGATCAAGACGCCGATTGCGGCAATGCGGCTGCTGCTGGATGCGGATTGCAGCGCACAGCGGGACGCATTCACGGTAGAGCTTTTCAAGGTGGAGCGGTATGTGGATATGGCGCTTCAATATGCGAAGCTTGGCGGACTTGCCGCAGACCTGGTGCTTGAGCCTTTTGCGCTCGATCCGCTTGTGCGTGACTGCATCCGAAAGTATGCGCTGCTGTTTATTCAGAAAGACCTTTCGGTGGATTTTGAAGCGACCGGTCTGCGGGTCGTTTCAGATAGAAAGTGGCTTGGATTTATTCTCGAGCAGATCCTTTCCAATGCCGCGAAGTATACCAACAGCGGCGGCGTGCGGATCTATTTGGTGGGTACCGAGCTTCGCATTGAGGATACCGGTATCGGAATTCGGGATGAAGATGCTGAGCGGATCTTTGAAAAAGGATACACGGGGTATAACGGACGGTACGACCGGCTGGCGAGCGGATTGGGGCTGTATATGAGCAGCAGGATCGCGCAGGAACTGGGCGTGGGGCTGCGGGCTGAACGCGGCAGAAAATCCGGAAGCTGCCTGTGCCTGGAACTCGGCGGCACAATGAAGCAGCGTGAAGACGCGGAGTTCGGCTGAGACGTATGTGAGCGGCGGACCTGCAGAACGATGCCGGTGCAAGGAGCCTCCCGCAGACAGCGTTTGGCGAAAGCTTTTGGAAGAAGAGGCGTCATACGCAAATGCATGGCAGGCGGCAGACGGACAACGTAAGATTTAACAAGGCGTCAAAGATGCACAGGCATGAAAGGCAGGAAGCGAGAAAAGAATCAAACTTCCTGTATTCGCAAAATGCCGGAGAAGGGGAAAAGGGGAGAAAACAGCCGAAAACAGGACAGGATTGGATGCGGCTGCGGCGGAGCACCGGACATTTCCTGGACGGCGGGGAATAAGCTTACAAAACTGTAAGATTAAACGGGGAAATGTAAGCCAAAGTTATGGCAGACGGTTTCCCCGTTTTTGTATCATTAGAGCGTAAGGTGAATCCCTGAGCAGCCGAATCAACCGGCTGTCTGCGATACGGACGCGAAAAAGGAGTGTGTCAACTGTGAAATTTCAGGAATACCTGCACCGGCTGATGGAGCGGATCGGAGATTTTTTCTTTGTGCGCCGTGCGGACGAAAAACTGGACGATACCCTTGCGCTGGACATTAACGAGGTAAAGAAGGAGCTTCAGAAGCATGGAATTGCTTGAGGTCAGACATTTAAAAAAAGTATACAACACGAGATTGGGAGGCCGTCAGTGCGTCGCTTTGCAGGACGTCAGCTTCACGGTCAGCCAGGGCGAATTTGTGGCGATCATGGGCGCTTCGGGTTCGGGGAAAACAACTCTGCTGAACCTGCTCGCTTCGCTGGATAAGCCGACCGAGGGAGAGATATTGCTTGCCGGACGGAATTTCCGGGAGATTAGAGACAAAGAACTGTCCATATTCCGACGCAACAATCTGGGCTTTGTCTTTCAGGACTTCAATCTTCTGGACACCTTTACTCTGCGGGACAATATCCTGCTTCCGCTGGTGCTTTCCAACACGCCGCCGGAAGAAATGATGCTGCGGGTTCGCCCGCTTGCGCAAAGTCTCGGGATCGAGGAGCTGCTGGATAAATTCCCCTATGAGGTGTCCGGCGGTGAAAAACAGCGCGCCGCCGTTGCGCGGGCAGTCATCATCAATCCCAAAATTATTCTGGCAGACGAGCCGACCGGCGCGCTGGACTCCAAAGCATCCGCGGGCCTGCTGGACAAATTTTCAGCGCTGAATGCGCAGGGACGCACGATCCTGATGGTTACCCACAGCGCCAATGCGGCCAGTTACGCATCCCGGGTCATTTTTATCCGGGACGGCAGGCTGTATAACCAGATCTATCGCGGCGGGCTTGAACGGCGGGAATTTTTTGACCGGATCGTTTCAACCTTGACGGTGCTGACCGAAGGAGGCGCCGACATTGGGTAAGGGATTGTATTTCAAGCTGGCGAAGGAAAATCTGCGCCGCAACCGGCGAATGTACTTTCCCTATGCCGTAGCTGTGGCGGTCATGTCCGGCGTTTTCTTTATCATCCTGAACACCGTGCTGTGCGAAAGCATCTCCAATATGAGCTTTGGCAATACAATGCGGGTGATGCTCCTTTTCGGACTGGTTGTCATGGCGCTGTTCACCTATGGCTATATGCTTTATCTGAACAGCTTTTTAATCAAGAATCGCCGCCGGGAATTCGGGCTCTATGGGATATTGGGACTGGAGAAAAGGCATGTTGGCCGCATTATTCTGCTGGAAAACACCATGCTGAATCTGGGTTCGCTCGCGCTCGGGCTGCTTTGCGGCACAGTGTTCGGCAAGCTCGCGTTTATGGTACTGCTCGCGCTGACCAATGTGGCGCCGGACAGCCGATTTGAGCTGTCTTTGCCGGCCTATCTGATCACAGTGCTTGGATTCGGCGCGATTTTCCTGACCGCGACCATTTATAACCAGTTCCAGGTTCGATTGGCGAACCCGATCGACCTGATCAACGGAGAAAAAAAGGGAGAGAAAAAACTGCGCGGCGTGCCGCTGATGACCGTGGTCGGGCTGATCTGCCTCGGCGGCGCATATTACTTCGCCATAGCGACGAAGGATAAGGCAATCGCAATCGGAATGTTCTGGCCTGCGGTCATTCTTGTGATTATCGCGACCAATCTGCTCTTCCTCGCGGGCAGCCAATTCGTGCTTCGGGCCATCCGCCGCACACCCCGTCTTTATTACCGTCCCAACACATTTATATCTGTTTCCGGTTTGATGCATCGATTAAAGCAGAATGCCGCCGGGTTGTCCAATATCTGTATCCTTTCGACAATGGTGCTCGTCACCATCTCGGGCGTATGCGCGCTTTATTTCGGACAGGAGGAAATGATAAAAGGTTTCTTCCGCAACGATCTGGAGATCGCGGTTTATTACGACGCAGGAGAAGTACAGTCCCGACAACTGGACGATACGCTGAATGAGCTTCGCCTCATGGCGTCGGAGCGCGGATATGCAATTGATTCGCTGTATGCATACCACAGCAAACAGGAAACCGCGCTGCTGTCCGACGGGCAGTTGGCCTTTAAAGATCAGAATGGAAATTATAACCTGACGGACAGCGAAGCGTCGATACAAACGGTATCTGTTCTGATTATGCCGCTTGAGGATTACAGTTGCATAAGCGGACAAAATCGCGTACTGCAAAAAGATGAGCTGCTGGTGATCGCCGAACCCTCTGTGCAGGAAAGCAAAACTGTGCAGGCGGGCGGGAAAAGTTTTCAGGTTCAGGAATGGATTCGTGAGTTTCCGCTTCTACAGCCGAAAGAGGAGACAATTAAGCAGGTCTTTCTTGTCGCCGGGGATATGGAAAAATGCCGGGAACTGGGTCAGGCGGTCAATCCTTCCAGTGGTGACAGCAACTGGGCGGTAGAGTTCTGTATGAATTTTACAGGCGGAGATTATGTCGAGCGCGCAGAGTTTTCCCGCAACGTTGCAGACCATCTCGGCAAACGCATGGCCGAACAGCTCAGCGTAACGCTGGTGCACAGTTCCGGCATCGACGAGTATCGTGCGGAAAGCTACGGAGTGTATGGCGGCCTTCTTTTCCTCGGCATCTTTTTCTCGCTGCTGTTTATCACCAATACGGTTCTTATCATGTATTTCAAACAGGTCTCGGAGGGATATGAGGACCGGGCAAGATACGAGATCATGCGCAAGGTCGGTATGAGCAACCAGGAGGTGCGCAACACGATCAATCGCCAGGTGCTTATTGTTTTCTTCCTGCCGCTGGCCGGAGCGCTTATGCATATTCTGGCCGCGACCAACATGATTACCCAGATTCTCAACGCATTTGTCATGACAAATAATGCGTTGACGCTGGCCTGCATAGCGGTGACAAGTGCAGTTTATATTCTCATTTATCTGCTTGTTTTCAGAATCACGGCGCGGACCTATTATAAAATCGTTCGCTGAACGAATTTTACTGTTCCGGGCGATGCCTTCGGTGCGCCTGGCGGAAAACAGCAAAAAAATAAGCCTGAGCCCAGTTGAAAGTGGTGAAACTGGTTTACCAGCCGCACAGTCTTGGGGATCAGGCTTATTTAATTCATTATATCGGAAGAATATCCGGTGTCAATGTGCCGGACATGTAAAATAAAATACACCAGCAGCACTGCGGCACAAATTGAGGCGCAGGCGCAGCGGCTGATTCTGGAAGGAAAGCTTGAAAATTTACCGGAAACTGATTTCGTGAAACCTTCGGAACGGGAGGACGGCAAACGCATTGCAGCTTTTGAAGGAGGTGAGGTATCGGAATTTTTCGATCGGGCTGCAGGACGCAAAGAATTCCGGGGATGCACCTTATCTGCTTATGCGCGATGCACCGGGACAAACAAAACAATCCGTGCCCGTCAGCCATGTTTTGGCTTATAACAAAAGGAAAATTTCTCATTAGACAGGAAGTCCAACAATGAAAATGTCATGCTTGTATTTCAATTATTCAATTCAAATTCAGCAGACGCGCAGACGGCATATATTATCCAGGTCATTCAGTACATAAAAAACTTTGCAGTGACCGGCGCATATAACAAAAAAGGCTCCTCGTATGTGTCAGATGCCGAAACCCCTCACAAAACGTCCGAAAACGCGCATACTGCCGAGCCTTTTTCTAACACCACTATATCCGAAAATACGGCCAGCGTCAATATGCTTTAGTTAGGGGCATTGAAAGCCGAAAAGATGTTGGCGAGCCGGAGAAATATTCTGCGCAGGTTGTTGAAAAATAGAATTTTTGCGTTGCGCTTCGTGTTACGTAGTTGCAAAATTCATTGCTTTTTGGTGCCGGCAGATTAATTTTTTATCTCGTTATTCCGGTGTGCAAAAGTGAGAAAACCGCCCATAAAATGGAGTTTTGCAAAGAATAAACAAATGATAAGCCCATGGCATCGAAACTTGATGCCATGGGCTTTGATGGTGCGGGCGACAGGAATCGAACCTGCATGGTGTATACCGCCAGATCCTAAATCTGGTGCGTCTACCAATTCCGCCACGCCCGCATATATTAAAATGAGATTTAATCCCCGTCTATATTATCGAAAAAATATCCCGGTGTCAATCAGCGCAAAGCGAGTTGATTAAATTTTTACTTTTGGCTATACTTATCATAATAAATGTCAGAAATTAAATGCCGGAATAAGGAGTATATATATGAATTGGCTCTATCGCCTGGAACGCAGGTTTGGCAGATTTGCGATACAGAATTTGATGTTCATCATTGTTATCGGTCAATTCGCGGTTTTTGTAACGGATTTGATCATGCCTGATCTTCAATTGAGCGGTTTGCTGTACCTGAACCGCGATTTGGTGCTGCAAGGACAGGTGTGGCGACTGATCACATTCATTTTTTTGCCGCCGTCCAGCTCGGCTCTCTGGATTGTGCTGTCGCTGTATTTCTATTATATGATCGGCGGCGCGCTGGAAAACGAATGGGGCGCATTCAAGTTTAATGTTTATTACCTGATCGGTATGATCGGCATCATTATAGGCGCTTTTATTACCGGTTACGGCGCGAACGCCTATCTCAACCTGTCCATGTTTTTCGCTTTTGCAATTCTGTGGCCGAATTTTGAGGTCATGCTGTTCTGGGTCATCCCGGTTAAAATCAAATATCTCGCGGTTCTGGACGGGGTCATCTTTGTGATTTCAATCGTCAGCGCACTGGCGGCACGCAGCTGGGGAACCTTCGCATCTATCATCGCTTCGCTGCTTAACCTTCTCCTTTTCTTTGGCGGTGATGTGATCCGCTCGATCAAGCGGGAGCGCGGCTATGCCCAGACGAGGAAAAACTGGCGCAGCCAGATGAACGACTGGGAGCGCAACCGCCGCAATATGCGGTGAGAAAACGACAGGGCGGGTGCGCACTTCTGGGCGCGCCCGCTTTTTGCTGCTGAACAGCCATTGCAGAAAGGAATAGAAAATGAAGCGTCTTTTTGCATTTTTAATTGCACTATTGATGATTATAAATTTGTCACTGACCGCAGCGGCGGTCGGGACGGATGATCTCGTGCGGCCGTGGGAGCAGCCGGATACGTTAACAAGCGCGGCGCAGCTGACGGTCTATCCGGCGGGAAGGGTCGAAACGGTGGAGATCGGCACCTGGCTGGAATTTAAGGTCGAACGGGCCGGGGAACCGCTTACATACATGGATCTGACCTATGAAATAGTCAAGGGCAGGGATTGCGCCGCGGTTTATTATAACGGAGAGATTATGCCGCTTGGCGAGGGAGAGGTGGTTGTCAAAGCCTACCTTGACGCTGATCCTTCTGTTTTTGGCTACGGAAAAGTAACCGTCGTCCCTGCACAGCAGGAAAACCGGTATACCGAGCTGCGCACAGAGGCGCAGGGACAGCAAACGGCTTCAGACAGCGCCTTTGAAGAACAGATCTCCGAATTTCCTGAAAGCTATAAACCGGCGCTTCGCGCGCTGCATGAAGCGCATCCGAGCTGGGTGTTCGAACCGCTTTTTACCGAATTGGATTTTTGGGATTCCGTGGCTGTTGAAGCATCAGAAGACAGGAATCTGACCCTGCTTGCCAACGTCTCGGATTCTTTGAAAAGCTATGCCGAAGGGGATTACGACAGGGAGAGCGGCAGCTTTATCAATAAGGACACGGGCTGGGTAGAGACCAACGCCGCGCCGGTAGCCTATTTTATGGACCCGCGCAATTTCCTGGATGAGCAGAGCGTCTTTCAGTTTGAGTCACTGCTTTATGATGAGAGCTTCCACACCCTGCAGGGGATTGAGGGGATTATTTCGGGCTCCTTTATGGAGAATACGCAGATCACCTGGTTGGATGAAAACGGCGTTGAGCAGAGCTCTCAGACAACCTATGCGCAGGCAATTTTGAACGCGGCGGTGGAAACCGGTGTGAACCCGTATTACCTGGCCTCCAAAATCCGGCATGAGATTGGCTCGACGCCAAGCCGCAGTGCAACCGGCGATTGTCCGGGATATGAGGGCCTTTACAATTTGTACAATATCGGCGCGACCGATGGGGAAGGGAATATCGAGCGTGGACTGGAGTGGGCTTCACAGGGAGAGAGCTATAACCGGCCCTGGACCAGTCCGGAAAAATCCATACTTGGCGGCGCTATGTATATCGCGGAAAATTATGTCGGCACAGGACAGGAAACAGGTTATTTGCAGAAATGGAATGTTGCGCCGTATACAACCAGCACGCTTTATCTGCATCAATATATGACCAATGTTTCGGGTGCGCTTTCTTTGGCACAGACAGCCTATGCCGGATATGCGGAAATCGGCATGTTGGATTCGCCCATCATCTTTTCGATTCCGGTTTATGAGAATATGCCGGGAGCAGGCGACAGCACTTTGTATCGTGGGATCGAAATCAATCCGACAGTGGGGATCGCGGCGGATAGCGCAGCGCTGCGCACAGGGCCGTCCGCCTGCTATCCTTCGGTCGGCTTTCAGCTTCGTCCCGGTGAAACGGTCCGCATTAAACGCGCAGTGCAGACCGACGCGGCCTATTTTATGAACTGGCTGTTTTATCCTCACTGGTATGAGGTGGAGGTGCAGCGGGACGGCGCGTGGATCTCCGGCTATGTTTCGGAACGCTTTGTGACACCGGCGGCTTTGCTTGTGCTGCAGCCCGGTGAAAGCGCTTCTCTGCGTGCGCTGCTGCCTGCAAGCGCGACCGCTAACTGGCAGATTCGTTTTGTCAGCGAAAATGAAGGGGTTGCAACCGTCGATGCGGAAGGCGCGGTTTATGCGCAGGGAGCGGGACGAACTACTCTTTACGGGTATACAGCTGCGGGCGGCTTTTGCGAATTTACCGTTCTTGTGCGGGGCGAAAACGCTGAGGAAAGCGGTGAGGCCTGAAATCAAGTCGAGGTTTTCGGCTTTATCCTGCAAAAGGACAGGTGAAGTTGTAGGCTTTAGAAATCGGTTTTTAAATAGCGCAGAGGCGTTATGGGCACAAAGCACTGCCACGACCGGATGGGATTAAATGCTGCCGGAACCGCAAAGCTTGCCTTTGGAATTTTTGCCACAGTTTTAAAGAAAAGCCCCCGGATTATCGGGGACTTTCCTTTAACGGCACAGCAGCTTTCAAGCGGGAAAGCGGCGATACCAGCCTGCGCCTTCCAACGATTTATAAGCTGCCGCGCACTTCTTGAGAAATGCTTTTATACCGGCACAAAGCTTTTTTGCCCAGCGAATACCTGTTGGTAACGGAGTTGCCTGTTGAGGGGGATAAAAAAACAAAAAAGCGAAGCTGTTACAGCTTCGCTTTTTGCTCGTTTGCGTTATATCGCGCGCGTTACCTTGCCGGAACGCAGGCAACGGGTGCAGGCGTAGATGTGCTGGGGAGTCCCATTCACAACCGCTTTGACACGTTTCACGTTAGGCTTAAAGGTTCTGTTGGAACGTCTGTGCGAGTGAGACACCTGAATTCCGAACTGAACGCCCTTACCGCAGATTTCGCATTTTGCCATTCTCTGCACCTCCTTTTTCCCTAATTTAGTCACGACTAGTATAATAACAGAATCCCCGGATAATTGCAAGAGAAAAATAAATTTTTTTGCGGGTATTTTTAAAATGCCTTGCAAACCGGCGGCTTTGCCGTTTTCGCAGTTAAAAGAGGACAGAACTCCATTTAAATTATATTATACAAAATAAAATGCGTGTGTGAAGTAGTTTGCTTTGCATGTTTGGGAAGATTTGCCGCCGGCAGCTGTCAACGGTTTCTTTATGAAAAGCTGGTGCCGCGGGGCAAAATGCCGGGATATAAACAGGAAAAAGCGAGGCATTTGCCGAGAGATCCTCTGCAAATTGCCGGTTTATAAATAAATTAGAATTTCCGAGTTCATTCGGCGAGCCGCTGCACAGAAAGGAAAACGGCATAAGGGCGAATGAATCAAACAAAAGGGGGCATTGCTGCGCGCCTAGATTCCGGCGAAAAACAAAGCAAAAAAGGGCAGGCGGGCAGATGTTTGATTTTCGTTGTAATTTGCGCCGATTTTCTTTATAATAAGCAAAGACAATATGACTTTGAGCAAAAGGTGACACCAGACATGAGCCCAGACGCCTATAAATATATTGCACGTTTTCTTGCGATTTTTCTGATCATTCCGATGCACGAGTGTGCGCACGCATTTGTTTCCTGGAAGCTGGGTGACCCGACCGCGAAGGCGATGGGGAGGCTGACGCTGAACCCGCTGAAACACCTGGATCCGATCGGATGCGTCTCTATGCTGTTATGGGGAATCGGCTGGGCGAAGCCGGTGCCGGTCGATCCGCGATATTATAAAAATCCTAAAAAGGGGATGGCGCTTTCGGCGCTTGCCGGTCCGCTGTCCAACCTTCTCATGGCCTTTTTGTGCATGATCCCCTTCAAAATTACCTATTACGCCTTCTATGCGAGCGGGGGCGCGCAGACGCTTTATTTTATCACCCTTATTTTGCAGACGCTGGTGCTTATCAACATTTCACTGGCCATCTTTAACATGATCCCGGTACCGCCCTTTGACGGATCCCGCATTTTGGGATTCTTTTTGCCCGACAGGCTTTATTTCGGCGTCATGAAATATGAGCGTTATGTCTTTTTGGGAATTTTCGCTTTGCTGATGCTCGGGGTGTTCGACCGGCCGCTTGCGTATTTGAATTCCGCCGTATGGAACGGGATGGACTTGGCGACCGGACTGCTGGATGTTGTGTTGTTAAAACTGTTCGGTTTGGGCTAAACTAATCCATAAGCGGCGCCCGGAAAAAACAGTAAGGAACAAAAATGGATAAAGTTCAATTTAAAATAGAGTCTTTTGAAGGACCGCTTGATCTGCTGCTGCATTTGATCGCGCAGCACAAAATGAAGCTGTCTGAAATACGCATTTATGAGCTGATCGATCAGTATCTTGCGTTTATCGGCCAACTGGGGCCGGATCAACTGGACCCGACGAGCGAGTTTGTGGAGATGGCTGCGCGTCTGGTTTACATGAAGTCGGCGGCGCTTTTGCCCAAACACGAGGAGAGCGAGACGCTGGAACGCGAGTTGACCGGCCAGCTTGTGGAATACCATCTGTGCAAAAAGGCCGCTGAGCGCCTGCGGGATATGTCGGACGGGATCAACTTCTTTGTGCGCGAACCTCTTGAGATCAAACTGGACGGTGAGTACCATGGGCAGCATCGCCCGAACGAACTCCTGGCGGCCTATATGAATATCATGGGGCGCAGCGCGCGCTTTTCGCCGCCGTCCACAGCGCCTTTCGCGCCGCTGGTCACGGCGCCGATGGTATCGGTCTCCAGCCGCATCGTCTACATTCTGCGCAACCTTCGCCGCGGCGCGGTTCGCCGGCTCAATGATTTTTTCAGCGGGGCGAAAAGCCGAAGCGAGGCGGTCGCAACCTTTCTTGGGGTGCTGGAACTGATCCGGTTTCAGCGCATTCGTGTGGAGGATGACGGAACAGTAAGAGCGCTTTCGCGCAGCGAACGCAGAGAAACGGAGCAAAACAGTAAAGATGAACATGAAACTTTATAAGGGCGCCGTGGAAGCGGTTTTGTTTGCGGTCGGTGAGCCGATTTCCGCGGAAAAGATCGCGCTGGCACTGAATATTGAGAAAAGCGATGTGGTCGCGCTGATCGGAGAGATCAAAAACGAGTGCGACGATCAGGAGCGAGGGGTGTGCGTGCTGCAATTTGACGACCGCTACCAGATGGCGACCCGTCCGCTTTTCGCGGACTTCGTGACCCGCGCGCTGGACAATCGCCGCAATACCCCGCTTTCGCAGGCGGCAATGGAAGTGCTGGCGATCATTGCCTATAATCAGCCGGTATCCCGCTCCTTTATCGACCAGATACGCGGAGTGGACAGCAGCTCCGCCGTTTCCAGCCTGATTGCAAAAAATCTGGTTTGCGAAGCGGGAAGGCTGGATTTGCCCGGGCGTCCGATCGCTTTCAGGACGACGGACAACTTCCTGCGCTGCTTTAATATTGGCAGCACCGCCGAATTGCCGCCGATCCATGGAGACGAGGTTGCCTACTCGCTGACGGCCAATCCGCCGCAGGATGAGGAGATGGAGGAGATGACTCTCGAGTGAGCGTTCTGCTGCTGGTTTTGAAGATACTGGGGTGGACTGTCGCCGCGCTGCCGGCACTGATAGTGCTTGCACTGTTTATACCGGTCAGCCTGCTGCCCGAATATGCAGCGGGAAGGTTCACGCTGCATATGCAGGTGCTCTGTTTCAAGTTCGGACTTTATGATTCCGAGAAGCAAGCCGGAGGAAAAAAAGCGGACAAAAAGCGTTCGCAGCAGCAGACAGAAGAAAAAAAGGAAGACGGACAGGAAAAAAAGAGCAAGTTGGATGCTGCGCTGATTCGGGCGTTGCTGAAACCGGCTGCCGGCGCGGTCGGATGGTTTTTGCGCAGTATACGGATCGATCATGTCCGTGTGCGTCTGGTCGTGCGAGGGGCGGACGCGGCGCAGGTCGGCATCCGCACCGGAAAGGTGTGGCAGGGACTCACTGCGGCGATACTTCTGGTCCGTCAGATTTGGCAGCCGCGTTTTGATGAATTGAGTGTGCTGCCGGATTTTCTGGACGAATACCGGGATCGGACGCTGTTTGGTGCGCGCATTACCGCGCTGCCGATCTGTTTGCTGGCAGCGGCCGTTCTGTTCCTGGTTCGATTTATGAAATACAGAAAAAAGTACACAAAGGCGCAGAGCGCCGCGGATCTGAATATAAAGGAGAAGGCAGACAATGAGTGCAAATCAGCTTAACAATATGATTGAAACAGCGGTCACCAGAATGCGGGAAATGGTGAATACCGACCTCGTCGTTGGTGCGCCGATCGACCTAGGCGGCGGCGCAAGCGCGGTGCCGGTCTGCAAGGTGAGCGTCGGCTTCGGCTCGGCCGGCAGCGATATACCCAACAAATCCAACGCGGAGGTTTTCGGCGGAGGTACAGGCGCGGGGGTCAGCGTGGTGCCGATTGCGTTTCTGGTCACTACCCGAAACGGAGAGGTCAAAATCCTTCAGCTGGATACGATCGGGACAACCGCCGACAACATCGTGCGCACGGTGCCGGATGTGATCGACAAGGTATCCGATCTGGTGATGAGCTTTAAGGAGAATAAAACACAGGAATAACCGGACGAAGTACCGGTTCCTGAATACCGCGCGGGGACGCGCCGGAATGGAGAAACAAGATGGACGAAAGAATACAGAAAATACTGTCTGAACAGGGATACTGTTCCCGACGGGCGGCAGAGGAACTGATCCGCCAGGGTCGGGTCAAGCTGAACGGCCACCCGGTTTCTTTGGGCGATAAGATGGACGTCCGCAAGGATGTTCTGTCGGTTGACGGTCAGAGAGTGTGGCTTCGGAAAAGAACCGAGAAGGTTTACTATATGCTGAACAAGCCGCGCGGCTATGTCACCACCATGCAGGACAGGCATGCCGCAAAGACGATTGTCGACCTGCTGGAGGGGATTGAGACACGGGTCTATCCGGTAGGCAGACTGGACAAGGACAGCGAGGGACTTCTGCTGCTGACCAACGACGGCGCGTTTACCAACATGATCACCCATCCTTCCAAAGGGGTCGGCAAGCTGTATCGGGTCACTGTTCGCCCAGCGCCGGTCGAAGAGCAGCTCATTGATCTGTCCACCGGGGTGGAGATCGAGGAAGGGGTCACCGTTCGCCCCGCGAGCCTGCGGGTAGTTGTCAGCGAACCCGGACGGGGCGTAATGGAAATGACCCTGACCGAGGGCAAAAACCGGGAAATACGCCGTATGTGCGAAGCTGTCGGTTTGGAGGTTATCCGGCTAAAGCGGCTGGCGATTGGCCCGGTGCGACTTGGAATGCTCAAAACCGGGGAATATCGCGAGCTGAAAAAAGAGGAGATAAACGCGCTGCGCGGCGCGTTTGGAAACAAGTAAGCAGCGGCTGTGCATAGCTGTATTCCATAACCCGTATTCGGATAAATGCTTTCTGCGCTAAAAGGTCAGCAAGTCTTCCGCAGCACGGGAAAAGAGCGGGCGTGCAGAAAAGGGGAAAGACTGGACAATGGAAGAAAACAGATGGTATCTTTTGTGGTTCGTTACAGCGGCCATGTGGACGGTCACCTTTTGCGCGAACGCCTTTTCCGGCCATTCATTGGATTGGGTGATGACCCTGCAGTTTTTAAATATTTTTGTCAGCATTGCGGCCGGGATCGTGAATGCAAAAAGATACAGAAAAAAGCTGGAAGAAAAGGACAATGCATCGCTGCACATAAAATAAATTTAAAAATCCCATCTCTGTACTTGTGCAGAGATGGGATTTTTACGCAGTGAGATTGAATGGGGAAGGTTCTGAGCCTTCGCAAACAGGTAAGCAGAAAAGTATGGCAGTTTATGATGCTGTCAGATGAAACGATCGCCGAGTTAAACGCCGACGCTTGTTTGAATGATTTAAAAAGATGGATTGGAAGGCACGACTTGCCTCGCACGGCGCCTCGACGCCACAGAATAGATAAATATAGGAAAGTTGTATAACCTTTCCTAAAAAAGCAATAAAAATCCGTCGCTTTGCAAGGCCGGGATTGTTGCATTTTTAACGTAAATCGGCTATAATTTATCCAAATCGGCTTTAATTTGTGTTCGGCGCAGCGAATGAAAGACTTCGTTGCGATACTTGTGAAAAGAGGGTTGAACAGTATGTCTCAGACAAGCAAAAAACTGCCTGCTTCGCAGCGGCTTGCCGCACTCTTTGACGACGGCCTTTTCTATGAAATCGACGCCGCCGGTGCGGATTGCGGTGCGAAAGCGGCTTACGGCAGCGTTGGCGGCGCAACAGTGTTTGCGTTTTGCCAGGACGCATCGGTGAATGGCGGAGCCGTTGACAAAGCGCAGGCACGCAAACTGGCTAAGGTCTATGACCTTGCCGCAAAAACCGGCGCGCCGGTCGTGACGGTGTACGATTCCAAGGGCGTAAAGCTGGAAGATGGCTTTGCGGCGTTGGAGGCTGCGGGCGGTATCCTTGGCAAGGCGGCCGAGCTTTCGGGCGTTGTGCCGCAGATCGCGGTAGTTGCAGGAGAATGCGCAGGATTTATGGCGATGATGGCTGCGTCCGCAGATCTTTGCATCATGTGCAAGGATGCGGAACTCTTCATGACGCCGGCATTTTTGGACAAAACCGGTGCTGAGGAGAAGGTCGGTTCTGCCGAGTTCGCGAAGAAAGCGGGCATTGCGGCGCTTATCTGCGAGGATGAACAGGCGGCGCTTGCGAAGGCTGCGGAGATCGTGCGTCTGCTGCCGCTGAACAATCTTGCGGCGCTGCCGGTGTTTGATTTTGTCGCGCCTGTGTTTGATCCGGAAAAGGGCGCTATTGTATCTGTCGCTGACGAAGGCAGCGCAGTTGAGCTTTTTGAAGGCGCCAGCTGTGTTAAAACCGCGCTTGCGACGGTTGCCGGCACTCCCTGCGGCCTCATCGAGCTCAGCGGCGAGATCTGCAAGTGTGGAAGCGCCAAGGCGGCTAAGCTTATTCAGCTCTGTGACTCCTTCAACCTGCCGATCGTTACCTTTGTGGATGCCGAAGGATTTAAAAAATCGGCGCATGCTGACCGTGCGGGTGCAATCCGTACCGCGGCTGCACTTGCACAGCTGATGGCGGAGGCGACTACGGTGAAGATCTCGGTTGTGACCGGCAACGCGATTGGCTCGGTCTTTACCGCCTTCTGCGGAAAAGCTGCCGGCGCGGACATGACCTATGCATGGAACGGTGCTGTGATCAGCCCTGTCAGTGCAAAGGCCGCGGTTGCTTTGCTGTGGGATGACCGTATCCAGAAAAATGAGGACATTGAGCCGCTTGCCAAAGAGTACGGCGAGACGGTTGCTTCGGCTGAAAAGGCGGCGCAGGCCGGTCTGGTCGACGCGGTAATCGATCCTGCGTCGACGCGCGACGTTGTTGTTGCCGCGCTGGATATGCTGGCTTCCAAACGGGTGTCCAGACTCCCGAAAAAACACGGAAACATTCCGCTTTGAGCCGGCTCTCGTACAAACCCGTAAACATGATGACGATTTGTTGATATTTGGAGGTATACAGAGATGAAACGTTTTAATATAACCGTGAACGGCGTTGCTTATGATGTAACTGTGGACGAGCTGGGCGGTTCTGCGCCGGCTCCTGCTGCTGCGCCTGCGCCCGCTGCCGCACCCGCTCCTGCCGCTGCGCCTGCACCGGCTCCCGCTGCTGCGCCGGCTCCTGCTGCCGCGCCTGCAAACGGCACTAAGCTGACTGCGCCGATGCCCGGAAACATTCTGGATGTTGTCGTTAAGGTCGGCGACGCGGTCAAGAAGGGCCAGAAGGTCGTTGTGCTTGAAGCGATGAAGATGGAGAATGATATTAACGCGCCCTGCGATGGCACCGTCGTCTCGCTCAATGTTGCGAAGGGCGACGTGGTCGAGACCGGAGCGGTCCTTGCGGTGATCGGTTAATTTAAGCGTCTGCGGAAAGGAATAAGAAAATGGCAAAGGTAAAAATCACCGACCTTATCCTGCGCGACGCCCATCAGTCGCTGATCGCGACCCGCATGACGCTGGACGAGATGCGTCCTGCGTTCCCGCTGCTGGACAAGGTTGGCTATTATGCTTTGGAAGTCTGGGGCGGCGCAACCTTTGACGCCTGCCTGCGCTTTTTGGATGAGGACCCGTGGGAGCGGCTGCGCATCATGCGCCGAGAAATGCCCAATACCAAGTTGCAGATGCTTTTCAGAGGCCAGAACATGCTTGGTTATCGTCCCTACGCGGATGACGTCGTCGAGTACTTTGTGCAGAAAACCGTGGCGAACGGCATCGACATCATGCGTATTTTTGACGCGCTGAATGATCCGCGCAACCTTGAGACCGCGATCAAAGCGGCCAAAAAGGAAGGCGGCCACGTACAGGCGTGCATCTCCTATACGCTGAGCCCGGTGCATAACAACGAGTACTTCATGAACTACACCAAGGAACTGGAGAATCTCGGCGCTGATTCTATCTGCATTAAGGATATGGCGGGCCTGCTCAAACCCTTTACGACTTATGAGCTGGTCAAGTCGCTTAAGAGCGTGCTGAAAATCCCGGTTGAGATCCATTCCCACACCACTTCCGGTATGGCGGAAATGTCCATCCTCAAGGGCATTGAAGCGGGCGCCGACATTGTCGACACCGTCATTTCTCCGCTTGCCGGCGGCACCTCCCACATAGCGACCGAGTCGCTGGTTGCTGCTTTGCAGGGTACCGAGTATGATACCGGACTTGATCTGGACAAGCTCAACGAAGTTCGCGCCTACTTCGCGACGCTGCGTGAGAAGTATCTCAAGACAGGCCAGCTGAACCCGAAGGTGCTGGGCGTCGACGCCAATACGCTGCTTTATCAGGTCCCGGGCGGCATGCTGTCCAACATGATCAAGCAGCTCAAGGATGCGGGCAAGGAAGACCAGCTGCAGGCTGTTCTCGAAGAGATCCCGCGTGTCCGCGAGGACGCCGGTTATCCGCCGCTTGTTACGCCGACCTCGCAGATCGTCGGCACACAGGCTGTGTTCAACGTCATCATGGGTGAGCGTTACAAGATGGTCACCAAAGAGTTCAAGGGCCTGATGCATGGTGACTACGGCAAAACGCCGGCGCCGGTCAATGCGGAGCTCCAGAAAAAGATTCTGGGCGACGACAAACCGATCACCTGCCGCTTTGCCGATACCCTTAAGCCCGAACTGGAAACACTCAAGAAAGAGTGCGAAAAGTGGATCGAGCAGCCTGAGGATGTTCTCAGCTATGCGCAGTTCCCGCAGGTCGCGACCAAGTTCTTTGAAAAGCGCCGCGATAAAGAACTGGGCATCGACGCCGAGCACGTGGATAAGGCAAACAAAATCGCCGCGATCTGATCAGCTGCGCCGTTTCGCTTGGTGCGGCCGGGTGAAGGATCCCGGATGAGAAAAAAGCTGCCCTTCCGCTCCGGAAAGCCGGGGCGGAAGGGCTTTGCTGACCCTTGGAATTTCAGACGGCGCCGTTAACCGGTTAAGTGCGAAAAGAGAAAGATCAAAAGATATGAACGCAGAGAAACAAATGCTGGAATGCCGGGATTACGGTTGACTTTCAGTGGGTAAAAAAGGTACAATACAAGATAATCAAATTACAATGCGCAATTTGCGCTGAGGTGTAAAATGATCAACAGCATGACCGGATTCGGCAGGGCGCAGGCAGTCCTGCACGGGCGGGAGATCACCGTGGAACTGCGCTCGGTGAACCATCGCTATCTGGAGGTCAATGCGCGGGTGCCGCGCAGCTATTCCTACATTGAGGACAGGCTCAAGCCCGCCGTCCAGCCGCGGGTTTCCCGCGGGAAGCTGGATGTTGGAGTAACGATCCAGAACAACGAATGCACCGACGAACGGATTGAGCTGAATCTCGAGCTTGCGCGCGGATATGCACAGGCTGTTGCGCGGCTTGCCGAAGAGCTTGGGCTGGACGGTTCGATGAATGCGGTGACCCTTTCGCGTTTCCCGGACGTATTCAGTGTCCGGCGGGAAAACCCTGACGAAGAAGAGGTCTGGGCTGATGTCCGTCAGGTGCTGGACGAGGCGCTGGAAAAGTATTGTGCAATGCGCGCAACCGAGGGCGAAAGGCTGGAGGCGGATCTTCTCTCCAGACTGAAAACCATCGAAAGCGCCGTCGCTGAAATTGAGGCGCAGAGCGAACAGCGACTGGAGCGGTATCGCGAGCGGCTCAGCGAACGGATGCGGGCCGTGCTTGCGGACACGAACATTGACGAGAGCAGAATCCTGCTGGAGGCGGCGATATACGCCGACAAAAGCGCGATTGATGAGGAAACCGTGCGGCTTCACAGCCACCTGGCGCAGTTCCGGCAGATTTTGCGTGCGGACGAGCCGGTTGGGCGCAAACTGGATTTTCTGATTCAGGAGATTAACCGGGAAGTCAATACGATCGGCAGTAAAGCAAACGACCTTGAGATCACCAATACGGTCGTTGAGATCAAAGCCGAGGTTGAGAAAATCCGTGAACAGGTACAGAACATCGAATAAGAGGAACCCCAATTTATGAAACTAATCAATATTGGATTCGGAAATATGGTTTCCGCCAACCGGCTGATTGCGATTGTCAGCCCGGAAAGCGCGCCGATCAAGCGGATCATTCAGGACGCGCGGGACAAGGGAACCCTGATCGACGCGACCTATGGCCGGCGCACCCGCGCCGTGATAGTGACCGATTCGGATCATGTGATCCTGTCGGCGGTGCAGCCTGAAACGGTCGCGAACCGTCTCGGAGATGATGAAACGGACGAGGCGGAAGAAGATGATTGATGAGAGAAAGCTGATCGTGGTGTCCGGCCCCTCCGGCTGCGGCAAAGATACGGTTGTCAAACACCTGATGGCGCTGCGGGACGACGTTCTGCTCAGTGTCTCCTGCACGACCCGCAAACCGCGCGTAAACGAGGTCAACGGGGTGCATTATTATTTCCTCACTGAGGAAGAGTTCATGCGCCGTGTTGAGGCGGACCGCATGCTGGAGTATACAAACTATGCCGGCAACTATTACGGCACGCCCCTGGATGAGCTGGAGCAGAAGCTGGTCGGCGATAATATCGTCGTGCTGATCATCGAGGTCAAGGGCGCCCATAACGTCAAGACGCGGTATCCGGATTCGCTTTGCGTGTTCATTGTTCCGCCCTCGATTGAGGCGCTGCGTGAGCGGCTGAAGGGCCGCGGGACCGAGAGCGACGAAGAGATCGAAAAGCGAATCGCCATTGCGGCAAAAGAGCTGGACGAGCTGCATTTCTATGACGCGTCGATTAAAAATGTCGTCGCGGTGGAATGCGCCCAGCAGCTTTCGGATATTATAGATGAATGGCAGAAAAAAGAAGAACTACCAAAGGAGATGAAAGGAACATGCTGAAACCCCAGATTGCACAGCTGCTGAATGAGTGCGACAGCCCTTACAGCCTTGTTGTGACCATTGCCAAACGCTCCCGCGACATCGCGCAGGAAGCGCTGGACAATAAAGTGATTCTGGAAGATAAACCGGTCAATATGGCGATCGATGAATTTGGCGATCACAAATTCAAGATCGTGGAGCACTATTCGGAAAAGGAAAATTTCTGAACGGCGATGCGGATCAGCCGTAACAGGGAAAAGAGGGGGTGGCGTTTGTGCCTGCCGGCGTAAAGGTAGCGGTGGACAACGCCGCCTTTGCATTTGATAAGCTTTATTCCTACAGTGTGCCGCCGGACCTGCTGCCCTTTGCGCGGGTGGGCGCTCGGGCGCTGGTCCCTTTCGGAAAAGCAAAGCCCCGGATGGGTATCGTGCTGGAATGCTGCGAGGTAGAGCCGGACGATAAACTCAAGAGTGTAATTGATCTTGAGCGGGGCGAACCGGCGCTCAGCGGCGAGCTGGTGCGGCTTATCCTGCTGCTGCGGGAAACAACCTTCTGCACCTATTACGACGCGGTGCGCGCTGTGCTGCCAAAAAACAGCCGGCTGGTACCGGATGCGCAAAGCGGTGGAATCGAGCGGGCCTCGGGCGGCCATCTCGAAACCGTATATCTTTATGAACAGCCGCCGGTCCTTCCGCGGCTGACCGAAAAACAGCGGCTGGTCTGCGATTTTATTGCTAAGCAGTCGCATACGGCCGCCGAGATCTGTGCCACGGCAGGGTGTACCCGCAGTGTGGTCGAGCGGCTCGCCGAGAAGGGAATCATTCGCCGGATGGAGCGCACCCGTGAGGACGAGACCTACAGGCGTTTTCTGGGCGAACGGCGGGAAATTCCCGATCTGTCCGCCGCGCAGCAGGCCGCTTTGGACGGAATCATCGCCGCGTTTGACAAGGAGGACAAGCCGGGGACAACCCTCCTTTACGGCGTCACTTCCTCCGGCAAAACCCATATCTATGTCAAGCTGATCGAACGATGCGTCGCACAGGGGCGCGGCGCGCTGGTCCTTGTGCCGGAAATCGCGCTCGCCACCCAGATGATTTACCGTTTGAAAGAACTGTTCGGCGCGCGGGTGGGGATTATTCACAGCGCCTTGTCGGACAGCGAGCGGCAGATACAGTGGGAAAATATCCGCGCGGGCCATTATGACGTGATTGTGGGCACGCGTTCGGCGGTGTTTGCGCCGGTTCGGTCCCTTGGCCTCATCATTATTGACGAGGAACAGGAACAGAGCTATATTTCTGAACAGAACCCGCGCTATGACGCCTGTGCGGTCGCACGGTTCCGCGCGAAAGAAAACGGGGCGAAACTGCTTCTGGCGAGCGCCACGCCCTCTGTGGAAAGTTATTACCGCGCAAAAAACGGGCAGTATAATTTGGTGACCCTCTGCGAGCGGTACGGGAACATGCCGCTGCCCAAAGTGCGGGTCGTGGATATGCGCGCGGAGCTTCTGGCCGGCAACAGCCATCACGTCAGCCTGTATCTGAAGCAGCAGATCGACGCGCGCCTTGCGCGCGGGGAACAGGCGATCCTGCTGCTGAACCGGCGCGGATACCGCACGATTTCGATGTGCAGCAAATGCAAGACCATCGTCAAGTGTCACAACTGCGATACGCCGCTGGTTATGCACAAAAATCGAGGGCTTTATGTTTGCCACTACTGCCAGCGCACCTATCCCATCGAAGAGATATGCAGTCTGTGCGGCGGCAAAATCCAGCACACCGGCGTCGGGACCCAGAAGATGGAGGAAGAGCTGGAGGCGCTGTTTCCTGACGCGCGTATTTTGCGGGTGGATCTTGATACGGTGCAGCGCAAAAATGCGCTGGAGGA
The DNA here is from genome assembly GCA_944385925.1 of uncultured Clostridia bacterium. GTDB lineage: Bacteria > Bacillota > Clostridia > Oscillospirales > Ruminococcaceae > CALWZE01. The sequence goes on along the minus strand of CALWZE010000049.1, from coordinate 17,256 downwards.
TCGCCTGGAGGCGTTCCGGCGCGGGGAGTACGATATGATTATCGGTACCCAGATGATCGCGAAGGGCCTGGATTTTCCCAACGTGACGCTGGTTGGGGTGCTCGGCGTTGACCAGCTTATGCTGATGCCGAGTTTCCGCGCAAACGAGCGCGCTTTTTCGATGCTGACCCAGGTGATCGGCCGGGCCGGCCGCGGCAGCAAGGAGGGAGAAGCGGTCATCCAGACCGTTGATCCGGAAAATTCCATTATCCGCCTTGCGGCTGCGCAGGATTACGACCGCTTTTATGAAGCGGAGATACTCATGCGAAAAGCACACCTTTACCCGCCCTTCTGTGCGCTGTGCGCGGTGGGCGTGATGGCGGTCAAAGAGGCGGATGCTGCGGGCGGCGCGCAGGAATTCGCGCAGATACTGGAAAAAGAGCAGCAGCAAAAATATCCGGATCTTCCGATCCGTATTCTTGGACCGGCGCCGATGCGGGTTGCCTATGTCAATGATATTTTTCGCTACAGACTTGTGATAAAATGCCGCAATGACCGGCAATTTCGAGATTTTTTGCGGGAATGCATCGTTATATGGAACAAGGGTGCATACAATAATAAGGCAAAACTGTTCGTCGACTTTAAAAACGAGCTGGAAAGCTGAACGAACAAATAACATATCAGGAAATCGAGGAATAAAAAAATGGGTTTGAGAAACATACTGATTAACGGCGACGAGCAGCTGCGCAAACATTGCCGCCCGGTAACCGATTTTGGCCCCAAAACGGCAGAGCTGATGACCGATCTAGCCGAAACGATGGTCAAGGCGAACGGACTCGGTCTTGCGGCGCCGCAGGTGGGAATCCTGCGCCGCGCGGTGGTCATTGTGCGGGAGGATGAGATCGTCGAACTGATCAATCCCGAGATTATCGAACGCAGCAAGGAAGAGGTCGGCGCGTATGAGGGATGTCTGAGCTGTCCGGACATGCGCGGACTGGTCATGCGTCCCCGCCATGTCCGGGTAAAAGCGCAGGACCGTAACGGCAACTGGTTTGAACTGGACTGCGAGGAGATGGCTGCGCGGGCGGCCTGCCACGAGATCGACCATCTGGACGGCAAATTGTTCATCGATCTGGTAGACAGAATTTACACCGATGAGGAACTGGACGAAATGTTCGGAAGCGAGGAAGATTGATTTGAAAATCCTGTTTATGGGCACGCCGGAAATCGCGGCGACCATGCTTTGTGAGCTTGCTAAATACCATGAAGTTTGCGCGGTTTTCTGTCAGCCGGACAAGCCTGTCGGGCGCAAAGCGGTGATCACGCCGCCGCCGGTCAAGGTGAGCGCAAACCGGCTGGGAATACCGGTTTATCAGCCGGTCAAGCTGCGGGACGGTTCAGCCGCCGAGCTGATCCGCTCGCTTTCGCCCGATCTGATTGCGGTCGTGGCTTATGGACGAATTCTGCCAAAGGAGATCCTGGAGATCCCACGGTATGGGTGCGTCAATATCCACGCTTCGCTGCTGCCCAAATATCGCGGCGCGGCGCCGGTTCAGTATTCGCTGCTGAATGGTGAAGAGAAAACCGGCGTGACGGCGATGTATATGGATGAAGGGCTGGACACCGGAGACATCATCGCGGTGCGGGAAATCCCGATCACCGACCAGGATGACGCGGTCACCCTTTTTGAGAAGGTCGCACAGAGCGGCGCGCAGCTTTTGCGGCAGACAGCGGACGCAATCCAGGCCGGAAACGCGCAGCGCAAACCCCAGCCGGAAGAGGGCGTAAGTTTCGCGCCGCCTTTTGACAAACACAGCGGGGAATTTGTCTGGCAGGAGGACGCTCGCGCAATCTTCAATAAGGCGCGTGCACTGTGCATCTGGCCGAACGCCTGCTTTGTCCAGGCGGGAAAGCGGGTCAAGCTGATGCAGGCGCGTCCGGTTGAGGACAGGAGCGGCCGCCCAGGCGAGGTTCTTTCGCTGGACCCGCTGATCGTTGCCGCCAAAAACGGCGCGGTTGAGCTTGTCTCGGTCAAGCCGGAGGGAAGCCGGCAGATGACCGGACGGGAATGGAGCCTGGGTCTGCGGCTGAAAATCGGAGATATTCTTTCGGAGGGTTAAGATATGTTTTACGGTTATAGCTTTATGGGCATTGATATCTGGTATCTGGTGCTGGTTTTGCCGGCATTTGTTATCGCGCTCATTGCGCAGGCCAAGGTCAAGTCCACTTTTAACAAGTTCAATCAGTATCGCACAATGTCCGGATTGACCGGCGCGCAGGCGGCGCGCCGGGTGCTGGATGCAAACGGGTTGCAGTTTGTGCGCGTGGAGCACATCAAAGGTGAGTTGAACGATCATTATGATCCGCAGACCAACGTGATCCGCCTGTCTGACTCTACCTACAATTCCATGTCTATTGCTGCGGTCGGCGTTGCCGCGCATGAGGCGGGGCACGCCTGCCAATATGCGGAAGAGTATGCGCCGATCCGGTTCCGCATGGCGCTTGTGCCGGTATGCAATCTCGGCGCAAACCTTTCCTGGCCGGCGATTCTGCTGGGCTATCTGTTCGGCATGCGTCCGTTGGTCTTTATCGGCATTGTGCTTTTCAGCCTGTCGGTGCTGTTTCAGCTTGTAACCCTGCCCGTAGAGTTTAATGCGAGCAGCCGTGCGCTTGCCGCGATCGACTCCAGCGGTTTGATGAATCAGGATGAATTGTCCGGCGCGAAAAAGGTGCTGAGCGCCGCCGCGATGACCTATGTCGCAGCGCTTGCCGTGTCTGTGGCGAACCTGCTGCGGCTGATCCTGATTTTCGGCCGCCGCAACAGAGACTGATGCAGGCGAGGCTTTTGGCGGTCCGGTGCCTGCTCGAAGTGGAGAAGGGCGGCTATTCCAACCTGGTATTCAAGCAGCAGGCTCCGCGCAGCGGCCTCGAAGGCCGCGACCTCAGCTTTGCCGCCGCCGTGTTTTACGGAACCCTTGAGCGGTCCATCACACTGGATTATCTGCTGTCGCCGCTGCTGAAAAAGGGCGTCGGCGGTCTGGACCCCGAGGTGCGCGCGGTGCTGCGCTCCGGGCTTTATCAGTGTCTGTTCCTGGACTCGGTGCCGGCTGCCGCCGCGGTCAACGAGAGCGTCCGGCTTTGCAGGGCGATGAAAAAGAGTTCCGCGGCAGGACTTGTCAACGCGGTGCTTCGAAAGGCGTCGGCGCGGGGACTTCAGCCAATTCAGGAAATCAGCAGCGAGCAGGAAAGATTCAGCGTTGAATACGCGCTGTGCCCTGAGCTGGTTGCGCTGCTTATCAACCAATATGGGGAGCGGGCGCAGGAAATCATGCGGTCGATGCTGCGCCGTCCGCGCCCCGCTGCACGGGTAAATACGTTGCGAACAAGCCGCGAGGCGCTGATCGAGTATCTTGAGCAGGAGGGCGTGAAAGCCGAGGCGGCGCCGCTTGACGGGGCGATTCTGCTTTCGGGAGAATATCTCGCCAGCGCCGCGCTGGCGGACGGCAGAATGCGCATCCAAAGCCTAGCTGCCCAGACGGCGGCGCTGGCGCTGGCGGCTGAGCCCGGCATGGAGATACTGGATTTATGCGCGGCGCCGGGCGGCTAGACCTTAACAGCCGCCCAGTGTATGCGGGACCGGGGTGAGATTACGGCACTGGACCTGTATGACAACCGGCTTGCACTGCTTCGGCGGCAGGCGGAGCTTGAAGGCGTACATATCATTCATACGGTCTGCGCAAATGCCGCTTCCTTTGAGAGTGATAAGCGCTATGACCGGGTGCTCTGTGACGTTCCCTGCAGCGGTTATGGGGAGATTGCGGCAAAGCCCGAGCTGCGTCAAAAACCGCCGATGGAAACCAACCCGCTCTTCGATTTGCAGCGATCCATTTTGGAAAAAGGCGCTTCGCTGCTGAAACCGGGCGGACGACTGGTTTATTCCACCTGTACCATCGACAAGCGGGAAAATGAGCAGGTCCTGCACGCGTTTTTGCATGACCATCCGGAGTTCTGCGCAGTGCCGGTAAAGGTGGAAGGCGCACCTGCACCGCAAGAGGAGGGCTTTTTGCGTATTTTGCCGGACCAAAACGGCCCGGAAGGCTTCTTTATGGCTGCAATCGAATACAGAAAGTAAAATCCGGGGCTTTTTTGCTCTGTGATATGGTAAGTTTGGAAAGAATGTGCTAAAATGTTTGATGATGCTGACATCCTGTCTATGAATCATGCGGAACTCAGCGAGGCGCTGCTGTCGCTCGGCGAACCGAAATTCCGCGCCGCGCAGATATTTAAATGGCTGCATGGCGCGCGGGTGCATGACTTTATGCAGATGACCGATCTTGGCAAAAAGCTTCGGGAAAGCCTTTCTGCCCGCTTCAAAATCGGTGATCTCGGTGTTGTGCGAGAGCAGTGTTCCGCTGACGGGACCAGAAAATATCTCTTTTCCCTGGCGGACGGCAACTGTATCGAAACGGTCGCAATGCGGTATCATCACGGAATTTCGGTCTGTGTTTCTTCGCAGGTCGGCTGCCGTATGGGCTGCAAATTCTGCGCTTCGACACAGAACGGTCTGGTGCGAAGCCTTGCGCCAAGCGAAATTCTTTTGCAGGTGTATAAAGTATCCGAACTGCTCTCAGAGCGGGTGGACAGCGTTGTTCTGATGGGAATCGGCGAGCCGCTGGATAATTTCGAGGCGGTGACGCGCTTTTGCGATCTGGTGACCGATCCGCAGGGATATAATCTGGCCGGACGCGCAATTACATTGTCGACTTGCGGCATCGTGCCGCGCATCGATGAGTTGGCTGCACAAAAAAGACAGCTGAATCTGGCCATATCGCTGCACGCGCCGACCGACGAACAGCGTATAAAAACAATGCCGATCAACAAAGCGTATAACATAGACACCCTGATTGCGGCCTGCCGCCGCTATTTTGCGCAGACAGGACGAAGGGTTACCTTTGAATACGCCGTCATTGAGGGACAAAACAACAGTGAGGAGGACGCCCGCGCGCTTGCGCAGTTAATTCGCGGGATGGGCGCGCACGTCAACCTGATTCCGGTTAACCCGGTGCGGGACACAGGTTTTCATGCAACGCGTGAATCGGCGTTGCGTTTTCAAAAGCAGTTGGAGGCGCTGGGGATAAACGCTACGGTGCGCCGTACACTTGGAAACGATATCAGCGCGGCTTGCGGCCAGCTGCGGCGGGAGGTCGCGCAGGAAAAGAAAGCTCAATCAATCCAGGAGGAACAGCCTTGAAACTCACCGCAAGCACCGATCTTGGGTGCAAACATACTGAAAATCAGGATTTTTACCGTGCAGGCCGGCTGCGTGACGATACATACTGGATCGTGCTGTGCGACGGTATGGGCGGCGTTGCCGAGGGCGGTCGCGCATCCAAAATGGCGGGAGAATACCTGCAAAGGGAGATTCAGAAAAGGGTGACCGATCTGCTGACACCGGAGGCGGTGCGCGCTTTTCTGCTGGAAACGGTGAAAAGATGCAACGAACAGATTTATGCCGTATCCCATGAAAACGGAACGACCGCAATCACCATGGGCACAACGGTTGTGGCGGCGATTGTGCGTGATGGCCTTGCGCAGATCGTGCATGCCGGAGACAGCCGGGCCTATTTGATTCAGAAAAACGGCATAAAACAGCTTACAAAGGACCATTCTATCGTGCAGGAGCTGTTGGACAGCGGTAGAATCACGGCGGAACAGGCCACAAATCACCCCAATAAAAATATCATTACCAGCGCTCTGGGCGTTGACACCGATACACGGATTGACTATGATGAACACAAATTTGCAAAGGGAGACATATTGATTCTGTGTTCGGATGGTCTGTCAAATATGCTGAGTGATGCGCGTATTTTTGAGATTGTAACGGACAATGAATTTTACCGCGTCGCGGATAAGCTGGTACAAAGCGCGGTGCAGGCGGGCGGCTATGACAACATTACAGCCGTGGTGCTTGGGGCCTGAGCGCCGGCGCGATATGACAAGCGGAGGTTAAGATGATCGATTATATTGGAAAAAAACTTGACGGCAGATATGAGATCCTGGAGCTCATTGGCGTCGGCGGGATGGCCAACGTTTATCGTGCCCGTGATCTGAAGGAAAACCGTATTGTTGCTGTCAAAGTGCTGCGGGAAGAATTTCTGGACAACGAGGAACTGGTGCGCCGGTTCAAAAACGAATCCAAGGCGATCGGACTGCTGTCCCACCCGAATATCGTCAAGGTGTTTGACGTTAACTTTTCGGATGCGGTTCAGTATATCGTCATGGAGTACATCGATGGAATTACGCTCAAGGAGTACATTGAGCGCAAAAAGCCCCTGAGCTGGAAAGATACCGTTCATTTCACGGTGCAGATTCTGCGCGCCCTGCAGCATGCGCATGACCGCGGTATCGTGCATCGGGACATCAAGCCGCAAAATATCATGCTGCTTGAGGACGGTTCAATCAAGGTCATGGATTTCGGCATCGCGCGTTTTTCACGCAGCGAGACCCGAACCATTACCGACAAGACCATCGGTTCGGTCCATTACATCAGTCCGGAGCAGGCAAAAGGCGATATAACCGACGCAAAGGCCGATCTGTACAGCGTTGGCATTATGATGTATGAGATGCTGACCGGAAAGCTGCCCTTTGACTCGGACAGCGCCGTTTCCATCGCAATTAAGCAGATTTCGGACGCGCCGAAAAGCCCGCGCGAAATCGTGCCGGAAATCCCGGAGGGTCTGGAAGAAATCACCCTTAAGGCGATGGCAAAAGATCCTTCGGTGCGTTACCAGAGCGCTTCGCAGATGCTGCGGGATATCGACGACTTCAAAAAGAATCCCAGCATTGTTTTCGCCTATAAATATTTTTCCGACGACGGTCCGACAAAATATGTGGATAAGTCCGGTAAAACAGAGGAAACCGGGGCGAAAAAGAAACCGGCCAAAAAGCGCCGCAAGGGAAGTCTTTCCGTTGCACTGATGCTCGGAGTGACCGCGGCATGCGTGATTAGCACGATCGTGCTGCTGGTCTTTGCTTTTGGCCTGCTCGAGAATGAAAAGCTGGATGTTGATCTGCCGAACTTTATCGGGCAGACAGTGACAGAGATTCAGAATAACGAGGCCTATAAGAATTTCAAATTCACCTATGTTGAAGAATACAGCAAGGAGCCGGTCGGCGTTGTGTATGATCAAAGCCCGCTGCCTCCGAAAAAGATCAAGGAAACCGGTGAAATTACCCTTTACGTCAGCAAAGGCGCTGAAATTGTGACCGTGCCAGACATTATTGGCTCAACTTCGGGTGAAGGCAAGACGGTACTGCGAAACCTCGGCCTTGTCGTCCGTCAGGAGTCTATTTCAGACACGAATTATGAAACAAACCGCATCGTGCAGGTAAACCCGCCGGTTGGCACTGAGCTTGAAACAGGCGAAGTGGTTGTGATCTACGTCAATACTCTGACCTCTACCTCCACAACGGTAGTGCCGAAGCTGGTGGATCTTACGCTGTATGAAGCGACGACCACACTCGCAAGCTATGGTCTTAAACGCGGCGAAGTTACCATGCAGGACAGCGATAAGCCCGCAGGCACCGTTATCAGCCAGAGCATAGCGGAAGGCGCCAAGGTGGAGAGTAATACCTCCATCGACCTGGTGGTCAGCAAGGGCGTTTCCTCTCGCGCGTTCAGTGTTACGGCGACAGGCCTGCCGGCTACGGTGGAAAACTCGACAAAGTATAAGGTCTATGCGGTTTATGCGGGCGCGAATGTGGCGGGTCCGGCCGACGCGACGCCTGGCGGCTCGTTCAAGGTGGACTTCACCGCAACAACAGACGGACAGCTCCAGATTTATGTTAAGGGCGAGTCGGGCAAGGATTATCTGTTTGCAACTTATAACGTAAACCTCGTTTCCGGAGAGGTGTCGGCGCCAACGCTTGGGACGGACTTTGGAAACGGCACAACGCCGCCCGCTGCGACAGTTACAATTAATCCAACCTCAATTGCAGTCGGGGGAACGGCGACAGCGACCTGCTCAGTCGGCGGCGCAACCTTTACGAGCGACAATCCCGGCATTGCCACAGTTGATCCGACGACCGGGGCTATTACCGGCGTCGCGGCTGGAAGCGCGACGATTACCGCAACGGTAAACGGGCAGGCTGTAGCAAGCGCAACCATCACGGTCACCGGCTGATGGCGGGTATTCAGGGAACGGTAGTAAAAGGTGTCGGCGGTTTTTATTACGTAAAAACCGCCGATACTGTATTGGAGTGCCGTGCGAGAGGAATCTTCAGAAAACAGAAAATAACCCCCCTTGCGGGCGACAGGGTTACGGTGGAAGGCGAAGAGGGCGGCTACGTCCTGAGCGAAATTGCGCCCAGAACCAACGCGTTTCAGCGTCCACCGGTCGCGAATGTTGACCGCCTGTTTCTTGTTGTGTCTGCCTGTGATCCTCGTCCGAACCTGCGGGTCGTGGATGAACTGAGCGCCATTGCCTGTAAAAACGGTGTTGTGCCGGTAATCGTCCTGACAAAAACCGATCTTGTGCAGGCGGATGAATTCCTGAAAATTTACCGCCATGCCGGGTTTGAAACGATTGATCTGCGCGCCGATGAAAAGAATGGATTCAACAGAATACGAGAGTTGGGACAGGGGAAACTGAGCGTATTTATTGGCAACAGCGGGGTCGGCAAGTCAACCCTGCTGAATATGCTTTGCCCGGCTCTTAAGCTGGAGACTGGGGAAACAAGCAAAAAGCTCGGCCGCGGTCGGCACACAACCAGAGCGGTTGAATTGTATCCCTTCGAGGGCGGTTGGATCGCAGATACTCCCGGCTTTTCCGCCATCGACCTTGAACATACGGTCGCGATCAAAAAAGAAGAGCTGGCAGACTGTTTTCCGGAATTTGATCCGTACAAACAAAAATGTTATTTTGCCGGCTGCTCTCATACGGTTGAAAAAGGCTGTGCAGTGCTCAAGGCGCTGGATGAGCAGCTAATTGAACCCAGCAGGCACGAAAGTTATGTGCAGATGTACAGGCAGGCAAAAGAACGGGAGAATGACCGCCGCTGAGTAACGATAGCAGAAAATGCCGGCGGTTTTCTGTAGAGTATTGAATTATTTCACAATAGATACTGTTTGTAATAAATGACTGGTATTATACAGGCCTTCGGCTCGGATTAGGTTCCGGGCCGGGGGCCTTTTTGCGGCCTTGATCTTGCCATGATGCAATTGATAGTCAATCAAAGCGCAGAACTTCTGGCGGATGCACTGCAAACAAACTGATCAGAAAATGCCGGATGATTCTTACTATATCAGTACAAGTCCAAAAGAAGACAGGATTTTTTGCAATTACGCTGATTTAAAGCACAAATCTGCATCTCAAAGCTTCTTTTCACACATTTCATCGAAAATGTATATAATGTCCCAGACGAGGCGCACAGCAAGCAGGGAGGGATTGGATGCGGTCCGGAAAGCGAAATCGGCAAAGGCGTTCCACCGCATGGTTCTTTCTCGCGGGCGCGGCGCTCGGCTTTTTTGCACCATGGACAGCGGTGCTGGCGGTTTGCGGTGCAGTGCTTGTACTCAGCTTCATGGGAAAACTCTGATCGGAGGGATTATTGGTATGCAGATTATTGTTGTTAAGAGTCCGAAAATGCTCAGTGGATTGCTTCGCCTGATATTTGGAATTAAAAAGACCAGGGAGCCCTGAAAAAATGGAGCCGGTTACCCGGCTCCATTTTTTTGTATTGATTGATGAAAATCAGGCGGAAAACGTTTATGAATGCAGATGTAAGCTATCAGGTAATGGAAAATTGTAAATCGCTTCAGAAAAGATCGCGGCATTGACGCCTGAAAGTAGTCTTAATGAAAATACATCAATGCCTGAAATTTCTGGAGATGTTTAGAGCGAAAATTCGCAAATGAAACTGAAAGGATCGTGCCGGACTGTGTAAGCCGGACGAATAAGAATACGCTCGGCATAATCAGAAATTCCGCAAGCGCGGCAGTTTGCGGAAAGATTGCTGCGCCGCCGCGCATATGCGAACGGTGACTGGAATATAGTTTGATAGTGAATTGCGCGACAAATGAAAGGAGAACAAAGATGGATCTCAACTCCGTTACCGATACTTTATCCGTTCGCGAACTGCTTTGCGACGCGGCGGTGGAACAGCCGATTGAGGGGGAATTTAATATTCCGGATTATCAGCCGGAAATATTTAAAATCATCAAAACAAAAGCGGAACCGGTTATTGTACAGAAAATTGCTGCGGGGGCGCGCGCAACGGTGGATGGATACGTGCGCCTTACGGTTCTTTATCAGTCTCAGGAAGACAGCCGTGTCTGCGCAACTACCCAGAAACTGCCTTTTTCAAGACAATTTGAACTCAGTGCGCCGGTTGGAGATTCCAATGAACTGTATTGCCGCGCCGGTATAGGATTCCTTAACTGCCGGGCGGTGAATTCCAGAAAGATCGATGCGCGGGGAACAGTCGAGCTGGAATTAAAAGCAGTTTCGCAGTACCCTTGTGAGGCGGTGTCTGCGCTGGAAGGCGAGGGCGCACAGCAGCAAAAAAACGATCTTGTCCTGATTCGGGAGATTACCTGTGAGGAAAAACAGTTCACGCTGGAGGAGACACTCGCCGTCGATTATGAAGATTGCGATATGCCCGTGCTGCTGCGCTGCGACGCTGGGGCGGTCAGTGATTCCGTCATGATCGAAAACGGCAGGGCGATCGTAGCCGGTAATGTCAATTTGCAGCTCGCTTTTGACCTGTCCAATGAACAGGAATACCGAATCAAAAGGGTTGGATTCAACCTCCCGTTTAATCAGGTGCTGGATTTGAGCCTGGAAGAGGGCGAATATCAGGCAACAGCAGAAGTTTCCGTGCTCGCCTGCAGCGCAGCTGTTGCGGAGGATGGAAATGCGGAAGCCAATGTCACCTGTTCAATTGAGCTGCGCGTATCGCAAAGCCGCGAAGCAAGCGTGCTGACCGATGCGTTCTCCACAAAAACAGGCTTGTCAATCGCGCGCCGGTTGGTCGCAGGGTATTCCCAGGTGAACGAAATAAATGAAAGTTTCGGCGTTCGGTTCAGCTTTGAAAATCAGACAGGAACACTCATCGACTTTTTCATCCTGAACAACTCCTGTGCCGTTACAGAGGGCAGCATCAATGGAAAAGCCACCTTATGCTGCCTGTTCTGCGACGAGACAGGCGAAATCAGCGCTGTGGAGCAGGACTTCGAATACGCTGTGGTGCGCGCGGGCAGCGGTGTGGGATACGGGGAGGTAAATGCCCTGTTTACGCTGCTCGAATGCGTCCAGAGCGCGGGAGTGATCAACGTCAAATGTGAAGGCGTCCTGTACGGGCGGTTCTGTGAAATCTCCCGCATCGAGATCGTGCGCGAGGTAAAGAGCGACCCGTCGGCGATCAGTACAAAGACGGATGCGGCGCTGGTCGTTTACTATGCCGATCCGGACGAAAGCGTGTGGGAAATTGCAAAACGCTTTAATACGGCGCCGGATGAAATTTCGCAGGAATATGCGCAGCAGGGCGAAAACGGAGAACCGCCGCTCTTCATGCTGATCCCCATTGTCGGGTAATAGAGGCGCTGCCTTGAACTGATTGCTTTCCTGTGCTATCATGGTAAAAACGGCGCTATGAAAGAGGGGAAGGACGACTTGAGCGAGCTTATGCAGAGAATGGAGCAATATGGTGCGGACGTCGAGGGGATCCGCAGCCGGTTTCTTGGCGACGATCAGCTTTTTGGCTCCTGCATGCAGGCTTTTATGCAAGATGAAAACTTTTGCAGGCTCAGGAAGTCGATTGAGGAGCAAAATTATGCGGCTGCGTTCGATTACGCGCATACATTAAAAGGCGTTGCGGGAAACCTGGGCCTGACGCCGCTTTATGAGAAAGTCAGCGTACTTGTCGAGCCGCTGAGACATAAAGAGTGCGGCAGCATAGAACCGCTGTTTGCGGCGGTGGTGCAGGCCATGGACAATTTGAAAAGTTATCTATAAGAAAAACTATCTATAAGAAAAGCGGGACGGCTTGTCCCGCTTTTCTGCAGCAAACAGGGGGAAAAGAATGAAAAGGATTACAGAGAAAAACGAGACTGGCTACGTTGTGCCGGAACAGGAGAAAGAGGCTGCTTTGTGCCGGCTGGGAAAATTTGAGGATTTGTGGCAGGAGCTTGAGCAGGAACAACTCCAACTGAGCGCGGAGATGGAACAGCTTCGCGCGGCCGGCAAACAAAATACCGTCAAATTTAAGGAAAAGATGGTTAAGAAGCTGAATAACGCCACCATGCTCGCCGCTTTCCAAGGGCGTGGATTATAATGCCGGGTTGAAAAACTTTTTGTCCTGCCGTCCGGCTGTCCAAATTTCAGACGAATTGCGGTGCTATCCTTTGGATGAAAAGCGATTCAGCGTTTTTCAAAACTTAAGGATTCGCTGTGCATAATAGTGCGGCGGGACTGTAATTGGGGGGCAGGATTAATGAGAAAAAGCTTTTCACCGATTTGTCTGATTTTAGCGGTGCTGGTTTTATTTGCCGGCTGCGTATCCGGTGAGGAGAGTGAAGCGAAGCAGCCGGCATTGTGCGGCGCGGAGCAGCCGGCTGCGGTATCCGATCAGAAAGCGCTTCAGATGCTCGGGGGCTTTGCGGATGACAGGGGCTATTATCTTACAAATTATGAGGATGGGGAGCATCCATCAGGGACAATTTGGTATGTTGATTTTGAGCTTGCGCAGATGTATCCGCTCGATGCTTTCCTGATGCCGGACGGGACAGGAGACGGGGGTACAAGCCGGCAGCTTTATCCTTATGCGGATTATCTGTTTGAGGTGATTCCCGAACGATGCGGTGAAACGCCGCCCTGCATTATTGTACGGGATCGCAGCGGGAAAAATCCGCGGATGCTGATCAGCTATGCGGATGCGGCGGAAATGATGTCGGATAACCGATACAATGACAGATTTGTCTCCCTGTCATCCCTGTATTTTGACGGAAAATACCTGTACTATTTGGAAAAAACACGGATAAAGGCGGATGAAACCCCTGCAGATCAGGTCACAGGCACCACAGTCCTTCAGCATCAGGATGTGCTGCGATGGAACGCTCTGGATGTTCAGACCGGGCAGCTTGTAGATTCGTTGGAGCTGCAGGACGCCGATATAGGACGTCCCGTTGGCGTGGCAGATGGCGAGCCGCTCTTTCTAAAGGAGATATATCCTCAAAAAAACGGTGAATACAGCACCTATGAGCTGCGCTTGCTGGATTCCGGCAGCGGTTTGACTTCAACAATCTACACACTCGCCGGAGAGAACTATTACCGTTCAACAGCGCAAAATCCGCAAGATGGCATATTCTATTATGTAAACGAAGACAGGACATTTGTCCGCGTTGATTTGAACACCGGACAGGAGTCCGTCACGGGTGCGCTTCCATCGGAATGGGAAGCTGTAACAGGTTTTGAGGCGGTAGGCGGCAGATACGCGCTTAGCGTACAATGCGGCGGTCAAACGCTGCATTTTTGGACAGACAAGCCTGGTGAAAGCATGTCCGCTTACGACCCGATTTGCTACGGCACGCAGATCGGGATGATTCCAATCCCTGTCTTGGGTATTCATGGTTCTGAGTATTTCGGTCCTATCCAGTCCAAAACAGAGCAGATAACGGTGTCGGATCAAAACGGAGCGCCCGTGTCGGTCGAGCGGGATTTGTTGGTTTACGGCATGATTGACCAGCAAGCTTTTTGGTGCGGCAGATTGGAATACAGAGAAATTACGGCGCTTGCCTGATGCGCAGCAGCCGGTGGAATTTTTCCGGGGACTTTGAACAGAAAAATGGGAGAAAATACAGCGTTGACAGTTTTAAAGCGATGGGGCAAAGTAAATAAGAAAACTTTGTCTTTTGAATCGTTTCGAATTCTGCCAGTACATTTCCTATTCGAAAAAGCTTTCAGATAATTGTTTTTGACTCCATTTCGTTTTTACAATAACAAAGAAAAAACGTTGTTTGGGTTACCAGCGAATTATTCAAACAGATTCCAGCAAAAAAAATTAATAAAACCGGCGCCCCACCATTGGGGGCGCCGGTTTTGTCTTGTTTATGCCAATCAAAATTTTTCACACTGTGATTCTAATGGTATGATCACTTGTTTATTGCTTGCCGGAATTATTTTTTCGGCAAAATTTCCAGCCAGTAACCGTCGGGATCTTCGATAAAATAGAGTCCCATTTCAAGATTCTCATAGCAGATACAGCCCATTTCGGCATGCAGCGCGTGAGCGGCCTGGAAATCATCCACCCGGAAAGCGATATGTGATTCGTTTTCACCGAGATCATAGGGCTGAGGATGATCGCGAAGCCAGGTCAGTTCAATCTCAAAACCGCCCGGTTCACAGGCAAGGTATACCAGCGTGAAGTTTTCCCGCTCTTTTCTGTGGGTTTCCTGCATGCCGAGCGCTTTCTGATAAAAATCCATGCTTCGGCCGAGATCCGTGACATTTATGTTGGCGTGAATCAGCTTGGCTATCATAGAATTTCCTCCGTTCCTCAGGCCTGAAACGCGCGGAAAACTTCGAGCGTGCGGTCCACATCCGCCGCGGTGTGTGCGTCGCTCAGGAACATCGCTTCAAACTGTGCGGGGGCAATGTACTGCCCGTTCGCGAGCATATGGCGGAAGTATGTCGCATAGCGGCCGGTGTCGCTCTGTTTGGCGTCTTCGTAGTTATTGACCGGGCCTTTCTTGAAGAAGGCGCAGAGCAGCGAGCCGATCTGATTGACCGTGCAGCCGCCGGCAGCGCGCATTCCGTCAGCCATTTTTGCGGCAAGCGCGGCAATGCGTGTGTAGACGCCCGGATCTTCTTTAAGCGCGCGCAGCTGAGCAAGGCCCGCCGCCATGGCGACAGGGTTGCCCGAAAGGGTGCCGGCCTGATAAACCGGACCGAGCGGGGACACGCAGGACATGATCTCGCGGCTGCCTGCATAAGCGCCAACCGGCATACCGCCGCCGATGATTTTGCCGTAAGTGACGAGATCGGCGCGCACGCCAAAGAATTCCTGCGCGCCGCCCAGCGCGAGGCGGAAACCGGTGATGACTTCGTCGAAAATGAGCAGCGCGCCGAACTGGTCGCAGAGCGCACGCAGCCCCTCCAAAAAGCCGGGAACCGGCGGCACAACGCCCATATTGGCCGCGACCGGCTCAACGATGACCGCCGCAATCTCTTTTGGATTGCGCTCAAACAGCTCTCGGACACTGTTAAGGTCGTTATACTCCGCCATCAGGGTATCCTGCGCGGCGCCCGCCGTAACGCCGGCACTGCCAGGCTGGCCGTTGGTGAGCACACCGGAGCCTGCTGCAATCAGCATGCTGTCGCTGTGGCCGTGATAGCAGCCGGCAAATTTGACGATCTTGTCCCGCCCGGTATATCCTCTGGCAACACGAAGAGCGCTCATCACCGCCTCAGTGCCGCTGTTGACCATGCGAACCATCTCGACGTTGGGAGTGATCTCGCAGATCAGCTCGGCCATCTCAACTTCACGTTCGGTTGCCGCGCCGAAGCTCAGACCTTCCCGCATGGCGCGCTCAACCGCTTCCAGCACCCGCTCGTCGCCGTGTCCGAGAATCATCGGTCCCCAGGAACCGATGTAATCGACATACTCATTGCCGTCCGCATCCCAGATGCGGGCGCCTTTTGCACGGGTGATAAAGCGCGGACAGCCGCCCACGGCGTTGAAAGCACGCACAGGGCTGTTGACGCCGCCCGGCATGACCTTTTTGGCGCGCTCAAAGAGCTGTTCAGATCTGGTCATCAGCCGATCTCCCCTTTCCGAATCGCGTCCGCAAGCTCGTTTGCATAATAGGTGATCAGGATGTCGGCGCCCGCGCGGAAGATAGAGACCGCGCTTTCGCACATGACGTTGTGTTCATCAATCAGACCGTGCCTGGCGGCGTTCTTGATCATTGCGTATTCGCCGCTGACGCTGTAGGCCGCAAGCGGCAGATTGGTCGCCGCCTTAACCTTGGCGATTACGTCCAGATAGGAAAGCGCAGGCTTGACCATCAGGATATCCGCGCCCTCTTCAACATCGGTCAGCGCCTCCTTGATGCCCTCGCGCACATTGTGATAGTCCATCTGGTAGGTTTTGCGGTCGCCGAAGCTCGGCGCGCTGCCTGCCGCATCGCGGAAAGGACCATAGAAAGCGGAGGCGTATTTGACCGAGTAAGCCATAATCGAGACGTTTTCGAACCCGGCGGCGTCCAACGCTGTGCGCATTGCACCGACACGGCCGTCCATCATATCCGAGGGCGCAACCATGTCCGCACCGGCAGCCGCGTGGGAAACAGCGATCTTCGCGAGATATTCAAGGGTCTTGTCGTTGTTTACATAGGTTCCGTCCAGAATACCGCAGTGCCCGTGGCTGGTATACTCACACATGCAGACGTCGGTCAGCACCAGCGCGTCGGCGCCGAACTGTTTCTTGATTTCACGGATACCGCGCTGCACGATGCCGTCTTCCGCAAAGCTCTGGGAACCGCATTCGTCCTTGTGGGCGGGCAGGCCGAAGAGGATGAACTTGTTTACGCCATTCTTCATAAACTGCTCAAGGTCGGCGCAAACGCGGTCAACACTGTAGTGATACTGTCCTTCAAGAGAAGGGATTTCCTCGCGGATATTGTCGCCGTCCTGCAAAAATATGGGCAGAATAAGCGCATCCGGGGAAAGGCGTGTTTCACGGCACATTTTACGGATGTCCGGTGTGTAGCGAAGTCTTCTGGGGCGGTTCTGCATTTTAATACATCTCCTTTATGCGTTCAAGCATTGAATCAATGGTTGCCTGTTTACTGACAAAGGTCTGCATCCCAAGCGCTTTTGCGCGCGCGGCGGTTTGTTCTCCGATGCAGATGGCGCGCACTCCTTCCGGCCGGGCGCCGGGAGCAAGGTTGTGAACGAAGGATTCGGCGCAGCTCGCGCTGGTGAAGGTGACAAGGTCGTAGTCGGCCGGATCGATCTGCGCGCCGGTTTCCTCGACCGTATCGTAGACGGTCAGCTCGTCGTGAAGAATACCGGCGCTTTTCAGCGCTTCGTTCAGCTCACGTGAAGCGCGGCGGCCACGAACAAGCAGCATCCGGTCGCCTGGGTTCAGCTGGCCGCTTTGCGGCAGCTCACGGGCAAGCGCTTCGCCGCTGTAGGTCGCGGGGACAAAGTCGGCGTGAAGACCGCGTGCTTCCAGCGCTTTTGCAGTAGCAGGACCTACTGCGGCAATTTTGCGGTA
>CALWZE010000048.1 GCA_944385925.1 uncultured Clostridia bacterium | reverse complement strand
ATCGACCGCGTCATGTAAAACTGAAGTTGTGCGAAAGCATAGCAAATAAAAAAGGAGCGTAGAAAATGAAAAAACTCATCAGTGTCCTGTTGGCTCTCGTGCTGGTATTTTCTCTCGCTGCCTGCGGCGGTAATGATGACGCAGGAAGCCAGGGAGAGGGGGAACCGATTAAAATCGCTGTAGTTGGTCCACTGACGGGCGATTATTCCGAATATGGACTCGGTTTCCAGGCAGCTGCGGAAATTGCGGTGGAAAAGTGGAATAACAACGGCGGCATCAACGGCCGCATGATCGAACTCGAGTCCTATGACGAAAAGGGCACGACCGAGGAAGGTTTGGCGATCTGCCAGCTCC
The DNA here is from genome assembly GCA_944385925.1 of uncultured Clostridia bacterium. GTDB lineage: Bacteria > Bacillota > Clostridia > Oscillospirales > Ruminococcaceae > CALWZE01. The sequence goes on along the minus strand of CALWZE010000048.1, from coordinate 6,127 downwards.
TGTGCGGCGAAGATAACATGTACGGCGTAGTCGGACATTTCGAATCCATCATGGCGGTCGGCGGTCTGTACACCGAGGAGCGCATTTCGATGATTGGACCGACCGCTTCCTCTGCCGGTTTCACCGATCAGGGCGATTGCGTCTTCCGTTTGAACGCCACCATTTATACCGAAACAGACGCGATGCTTGATTGCGCGGCTGACACGAAAGCTACCAAGCTTGGCGTGGTTTATCTCGGAGATGACTGGGGCACAACCGCTTATCAGGTTGCGCAGGACAGCGTCGCAGCGAGATCCGATCAAAACTGGGAAATCGTGGCCGCAGAAGAGATTGCCGGCGGCGACATGGATTATTCCGCTGTTATCAGCAACCTGAAATCGGCTGGCGTCGAAACCGTTCTGATGTTCTGCTATTACGATTCTGTCGTTCCCTTCACCATTAAGGCGAAGAGCATTATGCCGGAACTCAATATCGTCTGCGGCGTTAACTGCTACAACGACACCTTCCTGGAAGTCGGCGGCGCTGAAGTCGAGGGCTGCCTTGCCCCGTCTGTTTTCGCTGCAAACTCCAGCGATGAAAACACCCAGTATTTCGTTGAAAAGTTTGTTGAGAAAATGGGCTCTACCCCCAGTTCCCTGTCTGCACAGGCCTATGACGCAACTTGCCTGCTGCTGATGGCAATCGAGTCGACAGGCGGAGAATTGGATCGCGAGGCGATCCGCGATTATCTCGCCAACAACGACTATGTCGGCACCACCGGTTCTTGCGCCTTTGATGAAAACCGCGACGCGGCACGTGACTTTAAGACCATGGTTGTCAAGAACGGCGAATGGGTCTACTACGAAGGTTAACAGTAACCATTAATTATTCTTGATGTTGTTATTCTTGGGTATCCCGACGGTGCTTTCAGCGCCGTCGGGATACTGCAAATCAGGAAAAGGGGGCGAATCAATGTTCCTGGAACAATTGGTTAACGGAATCTCGGTCGGCATCATCTACGCGCTGGTCGCCGTGGGTTATTCGCTGGTATTCGGGGTTCTGCATATCATCAATCTCTGTCACGGCGTTATTTATACGTTCGGGGCTTTTATGGTTTATATCGGTATCGTTCAGCTTGAGCTCAACCCGATTCTGGCTATTTTGATCAGTTGTGTACTTACCGGAATGCTGGGACTTCTGGTCGACAGAATCGGCCTGAAGCCGCTTCGGGACAAGGGCTCAGACTGGACGGCAGCCATGATTTCCTCTATCGGCTGCTCCTATATCATCACAAACTGCCTGCAAATTGCGTTTGGCAGTCAGTTGATTCGCTTTCCGGTACTGCTTGACTTTGGTTCTTTCCAGCTTTTCGGCGCAACCATCACCTCCCAACAGGTAATGATTGCGATCGTGGCGATTGTCCTGCTGATTCTTCTTACGCTGATTATTCGCGGCACAAGAGTCGGACTCGCCATGCGTTCGGTTTGCCAATCCGAAACCGCTGCGGCCATCAATGGTATAAACGTCAACAACATTATTACTTTCACCTTTTTCCTCGGCGCAGCATCCGCTGCAATTGCCGGCGCGCTCAACGCCTCCTACTATGAATACATTCGCCCGTCTATGGGCAATATGATGGGTCTGAAAGCCTTTTCGGCCGCTGTGCTCGGCGGAATCGGCTCGCTGACCGGCTCGGTAATCGGCGGTGTATGTATCGGTGTTATTGAAGCGGTCGCGGTTTATTTCCTCGGAGGCACCTATCAGGATCTGGTCGCTTTCTTTATTCTATTTTTAGTTCTTCTGATCCGGCCGTATGGAATTCTGGGTAAAAAGGAGAGCACAAAGGTATGAATAAAAAAACAGATCGTCCTTTTGAGAAAGTCAAAAATGCTTTTCTGAAAACAGAACTGGCCCTGTCCAATCTCTGGACAAAATTTTATGTGCGCGTGGTCGTGGTGCTGGCCGCCGCGGCGCTCATTTTCATCTGTTCCAAAACCACTTCTCTCTATTTTCAGCGCAACCTGATTATGGTCGGCTTCTATCTGCTGCTTGCGCTGTCTTTGAACTTCATTCAGGGATATTTGGGTCACTGCTTTATCGGTATGGCCGGTTTCTACCAGATCGGCGCCTATGCGACGGTTATCCTCACTACGCTGCACAGCTGGCCCTACCTTCCTGCAGTGCTTGTCGGATGTCTTGTGACCATGGCAATCGGCATGCTGTTTGCGCTGGCGACCCAGCGCCTTTCCGGTACCTATCTGTGCGCGACAACGCTGGCCTTCTTCTATGTTGAGCTGAACCTTATCCGCAACTGGGAAAGTCTGACAAACGGCGCCGTCGGCATACAGAAGATTCCGCCCGCCAATTTTTTCGGCATCGAGCTTTCGATGAAAAACGGCGGTTATCTCTACGTCATTATGCTTTACTGTCTGATTGCGATGATCGTGACCCGTCTGATTGTCAACAGCAAAGTCGGCAGAGCGATCAAAGCGGTTCGCGACGACAGTCTTGTCTCCACCCTGATGGGTGTTGAAAATACAAAATATAAAATTATCGCGTATGCTTTCTGCGGTTTCTTTGCCGGTTTGGCCGGTTCCCTTTACGGCCCATTTGTCGGTTACCTGAAACCAACCACCTTCACCTACGATATGGGTATGATTCCCTTTGTCATTATCATTCTTGGCGGCATCGCCACGATTAAAGGCGCTATTCTCGGCGCCGTCATCGTCGCACCGCTGGCAGAATATCTGCGCATGCTGACCAAGAGCGTGGAGTTTGACTGGCTCGCCAACTTGGACCCGGAACAGTGGCGGTATGTTATTTACGGCATAATTCTGGTCGTCATGATGCGCTTTAAACCCAAGGGTCTGCTTGGCGGACAGGAAAGAACCCCGTTCCGGCTGCCCAAAGGGGTTGGCAGAAAGGAGAGCTGAGCATGAGTCTGTTGGAAGTTTCGAATGTCACCAAAAAATTCGGAGGGCTCGTTGCGGTCAGCGATTTGTCTTTTGAAGTAAATCCCGGGGAAATCGTCAGCATTATCGGTCCGAACGGCGCCGGAAAAACCACCGTGTTCAATATGATCACCGGCCTTTATAAGCTGGATGGCGGATATATCAAATTTGATGGTCAGGATATTTCCAATAAAAAGCCCCGTCAAATTGTCGAAGCCGGTATTTCCCGAACCTTTCAGAATATCCGTCTGTTCAAAGATATGCGTGTAATCGAGAATGTTCTGGTCGGTGAGCATACCAAAATCCAATATGGCGTTTTCGGTGCGCTTCTCAACACCCGCCAAAAACGGGAACGGGAGAAAAAAGCGTTGCAGCACGCGATCGACGTTCTCGAGTCCATCGGACTCGGCGATTATATCGACAGCTACGCAACCAATCTTGCCTATGGTTTGCAGCGCCGTCTTGAAATTGCGCGCGCAATCGCAACCGGCGCCAAACTGCTGCTGCTGGATGAGCCCGCAGCCGGCATGAACCCGCAGGAAAGCGAAGACTTGATGAACTTCATCTTCTCTTTGCGGGACCAGGGATACACGATCCTGCTCATTGAACATGATATGAGCGTGGTCATGCGCATATCCGACCGGATTTATGTCATGGACTACGGTAAAAAGATAGCCAGCGGAAAGCCGGAAGAGGTCGCCAACAACCCCGAAGTAATCAAGGCATATCTGGGCGATATTTCCAAATTTACCGACGAGGAGGATGAGGCGGATGCTTGAACTGAAGGACGTTCACACTTATTATGGCAGCATTCATGCTTTAAAAGGCGTCAGCCTCAAGGTGGAACAGGGCGAAATCGTCACGCTGATCGGCAGCAACGGAGCCGGAAAAAGCACGACTCTTGCCGGAATTATTGGAATCAAGAAACCTTCTTCCGGAACCATCACATTTATGGGCAAGGATATTACCAAATCCAAGCCGCATGAAATAGTCGGCATGGGAATTGCTCTGTCGCCTGAGGGACGTTTGGTTTTCCCTGAATTTACCGTGGAAGAAAATCTTCGATCCGGCGCGTATCTGCGCAAAAAAGGCACGTTTAATGAAAGCTTTGACATGATCTACGAGCTTTTCCCCCGCCTTGCGGAACGAAGAAAACAGCTTGCCGGCACCCTTTCCGGCGGCGAGCAGCAGATGCTCGCAATCGGCCGCGCCCTGATGAATGCGCCCAAGCTTTTAATGCTTGACGAGCCCTCTCTCGGACTTGCGCCGAATCTGGTCATTCAAATTTTTGAATTGATAAAAAAGATTCGCAAAACCGGCGTTACCGTATTGCTGATCGAACAAAACGCCAACCTCGCGCTGCGTATCGCAGACCGCGGTTACGTTCTGGAAACCGGAAGCGTCAAACTGACCGATTCGGCGAAAAATCTGCTGAAAAACGGCGAGGTCAAAAAAGCCTATCTGGGCGGATGACGTGATTGGCCGCATTGTAAAATATTTATGCAGCTTAAAGCGCAGCGATATACCGGGACCGTTTCCGCAGGGAAACGGTCCCGGTGCTGTTCACAGCCCTGATCCCGCTCCGGCTTTCCGCCGCGTTGCCGGATAATGCCGAAAACCACGTCGCAGCGGCCATTGTCCCTCAAATCTCTGCGGTTTAATGTTGCCCTGCAAACTGCGCTAATTTATAATAATATTAAATCGAATGGTAACCGCCACTTTTAAGCGAAGGGAGCAATTTTATGAAAAAAAACGGTTGCGCCGATTTAAAAATCGCTTTAGGGGTAATGCCCGCATTTATGGGCATGCAGACACTTTTTATTATGAACCCGGCAATTGCAGGTATGGCAGAGCTTTTTCCCCATATTCCCTACTCCACCATTCTTCTGCTCTCCACCATGCCGCTGGTCGTTTCTGTTCCAATTACAATACTGTGCGGATCCCTTGTCGGCAGCCGGTTCAGGTACCGGACCATGACCATTCTCGGTTTCCTTCTGCTGATCGTCAGCGGCGCCATTCCCTATTTTCTGCAGGACTTCTATGTCATCCTTTTTTCACGCGCCATTTTCGGAATCGGAATCGGCATTGCAACGCCGCTTGGCAATGCGCTGGTCGCGCAGTTCTGGAAAGGGGAAAAAGCCGCGCGCATGCAGGGCGCGGGCACAGTCCTGATGAACTTATCGGGCGTTTTCTTTCAACTGCTGTCCGGCGTTGTCTGTGCTGTGAATCCACGGTTGGTGTGGCCGCTGCATCTTATTCTGCTGGTCCCCTTTATCTTTGCGCTCGTCTTTCTGCCCGAACCGGATTCCGCAGACAGAAGCGCCAGCAAAGCGCCCAAACAGACCAGGCCTTTAAAACCTGTGGTATATATCGAGTCCATCAGCTTTGGCGTCATCTTTATGTTTTATTACACAATGCTGCTCAACATGTCGACCATTTTAACCGAGGAGCATATCGGCAATTCTGCGACAGCGGGCACCATTCTGTCCATGTACACGATCGGCGGTATTTTGTCCGGTCTGGTGTTCAGCCGCCTTTATAAAGCGGCCGGACGTTTCACCATTCCCATCTGTTTTGTTATCTGGATCGCCGGTATGGCTGCCGCCTGCTGGTCAGCCAGTGTTCCCGTCCTGATTGTGGCAACCGGTTTGACCGGGCTTGCAAAGTTTCTGCTTTGGCCTGCGATCATCAGCGACTTTTCAAAAATCATGCCGCCTTCGGACATTGCCCGCGCAACCGGATGGTACCTCGCTTGGATGGCTTTCGGAGGGTTTATGGCCTCGTTTCTTATTGGCGCTGTTTTCCGGATCACCGGAAACCCGGACCCGCGGCTGCCTTTGCGCATTGGCCTTGCGGCAATGGTTTTGCTGTGCGGTCTTTGGACGGCAATTCTCCTGCTTTCGGGAAGAAAAAAACAAACGCCCGCATCCGCCGAAAACTCAACCGGAGAATGATATTCAATCATGCACTGACCGTTTTTGTCTGTCGCCGTTCATTCTTTCTCCACGCTCTGTTTTGCCAAATAGTTTCGCCAAAAGTTAAAACTGTCCCGCTGCCAGTTTTTTGTAAACGCAGTTTTCCGGTCCTCTTTCTTTGCACCTTTAAATCGCGAACTCGTATGCTTCTGTTTTCAAAATCGCAAAAATACTATTTGTAAATTTATCGATGAAGATTACGAAACGGTTTTAAATGCGGAT
>CALWZE010000047.1 GCA_944385925.1 uncultured Clostridia bacterium | reverse complement strand
TTGCCTGCGGCGCGCAGACCTATAAGATGAAGTTCGGCCATCGCGGCGGAAACCATCCGGTTTTGCGCAAGGCGGACGGGAAAATCGAGATTACCTCCCAGAACCATAGCTACGCCGTGCGTCCGGAGACATTGAAAGGGACCGGGCTTGTTGTGACTCACCTCAATCTGCTGGACAATACGGTCGAGGGAGTGCGCAGTGAGGACGGCAGCATGTTCTCGGTGCAGTATCATCCCGAGAGCGCGCCCGGACCGCAGGACAGCGGCTATCTGTTTGATGAATTTATTGACCTGATGAAGAAGGGGGGACGTTGAGCCATGCCGAAACGCACCGATATTAAAAAGATTCTGGTTATCGGTTCCGGCCCGATCGTAATCGGACAGGCGGCCGAGTTTGACTATGCGGGCACCCAGGCCTGTCTTGCACTGCGCGAGGAGGGCTACCAGGTCGTGCTGGCTAACTCCAACCCTGCGACCATCATGACCGATACCCATATTGCGGACAAGATCTATATGGAGCCGCTGACCCTCGAATATGTCGCGAAAATTCTTCGCTATGAGCGACCGGACGCAATTCTGCCAGGAATGGGCGGCCAGACAGGGCTTAACCTCGCGGCTCAGCTTTACCGCAAAGGCGTGCTTCAGGAGTGCGGCGTCGAGATCCTCGGCACCAGCTTTGACAGCATCGACCGGGCAGAGGACCGCGAGCGGTTCAAAGAGCTTTGCGAGGAGCTGGGAGAGCCGGTTTTGCCCTCCATTATTGCGCACTCGATCGAAGAGGGGGCAAAGGCGGCGCTGGAAATCGTGTATCCGGTCGTTGTGCGCCCGGCGTTCACCCTCGGCGGCACGGGCGGCGGTTTTGCGGATAATGAGGAAGAACTGCGCGAGATCATGAAAAACGCGCTCAAACTCTCGCCGGTGCATCAGGTGCTGGTCGAAAAGAGCATACGGGGCTATAAGGAAATCGAATACGAAGTCATCCGCGACGCCAACGACACCGCCATCACCATCTGCAACATGGAAAACCTCGACCCGGTCGGAATCCATACCGGAGACAGTATTGTCGTCGCGCCCAGCCAGACCCTGACCAACAAGGAATATCACATGTTGCGGGACAGCGCGCTCAAGATCATCCGCGCGCTCAAGATCGAGGGCGGCTGCAACGTGCAGTTTGCGCTGGACCCCTTCTCTTTCCAGTATTACCTGATCGAGGTAAACCCCCGCGTTTCCCGCTCTTCCGCGCTTGCGAGCAAGGCGAGCGGTTACCCCATCGCCCGGGTTTCCGCCAAGGTTGCGACCGGTTTGCGGCTGGACGAGATCATGATCGCCAACACGCCGGCTTCCTTCGAGCCGACGCTGGACTATGTGGTGACCAAAATTCCGCGTTTCCCGTTTGATAAGTTCGCTTCCGCCTCCAACAAGCTCTCAACCCAGATGAAGGCGACCGGCGAGATCATGAGCATTGGCCGTACCTTTGAAGAAAGCCTGCTCAAGGCGATCCGTTCGCTGGAAACCGGCGTGAGCCACCTGTATATGAAGAAGTTTGAGGGTTGGACGGTTCCGCAGCTGATGGATTATATTACGGACGGCACCGATGATCGCATCTTTGCGATTGCCCAGCTGATCCGCCGCGGCACCGACCTCGGCCTGATCAATGCCCGCACAAAAATCGACATGTTCTTCCTGTACAAGCTGCGGAACATTGTCGCTTTCGAGCCGAAGCTCACTGAAAATCCGGGCTCACTGGAAGTGCTGCGCGCGGCGAAGCGCATGGGCTTTTCGGATAAATATATCGGAGAGGTCTGGGGCAAGACCGAGTCCGAAATTTTCCTGCTGCGCAAAGAGAACGGCATTATGCCGGTATACAAGATGATCGACACCTGCGCGAGCGAGTTTGACAGCTATGTGCCCTATTTCTACTCGACCTATGAGCAGGAAAATGAGTCGGTCGTCAGCGAGAAGGAGAAAATCATTGTGCTCGGCTCCGGCCCCATCCGCATCGGTCAGGGCGTCGAGTTCGACTATTCCACCGTCCATGCGGTCTGGACGATCCGGGACGCGGGCTATGAGGCAATTGTTATCAACAACAACCCCGAAACGGTTTCCACGGATTATACCTGCTCGGATAAACTGTATTTCGAGCCGCTTGCGGTCGAGGACGTTATGAACGTCATCGCGCTGGAAAACCCGAAAGGGGTGGTGGTCTCGCTCGGCGGGCAGACTGCCATCAATCTCTGTGAGCCGCTGACCCGGCTTGGCGTTCCGGTCATCGGCACCGACAACGAGGCGATTGACCGTGCCGAGAACCGCGACGCGTTTGAGAAAATCATGGAGCAGCTTGGAATTCCCCAGCCGAAGGGCCAGGCTGTTACCGGTATCGAAGCCGGGGTGCGCGCTGCCGCCGAGATCGGTTATCCGGTGCTGGTCCGGCCGAGCTACGTGCTTGGCGGACGGGCCATGCAGATCGTCAACAGCGAAAGCTCGCTGCGCAGGTATTTGCAGACGGCGGTGGAAATCGATGAGAGCCGTCCGGTGCTGGTGGACAAATACATCACCGGAAAGGAACTGGAGACCGACGCGGTATGTGACGGCACCGACGTCTTTGTGCCGGGCATCATGCAGCATGTCGAGCGCACCGGCATCCATTCCGGCGACAGCATCAGCGTCTATCCGACCTTCAGCATCAGCGACAAGGTAAAGCAGACCATCATTGATTATACTGTGCGGCTCGGTCTTGGAATCGGCATCCGGGGCTTGTACAATATCCAGTTTATCGTGGACGCCAACGAGGAGGTTTATGTCATTGAGGTCAATCCCCGCTCCTCCCGCACGGTGCCCTTCATCTCCAAATCCTCAGGATATTCGCTTGCGGATATTGCGACCCGCGTGATGCTCGGACATACCCTGCGTGAACAGGGCTTTACGGTGACCATGCCGATGCAGAAGGACAAGTGGTTCGTCAAGGCGCCCGCTTTCAGCTTTTCCAAAATTCGCGGCGCGGACGCTTACCTCTCGCCCGAGATGAAATCGACCGGCGAGGCGATTGGCTATGACCGTTCGCTGACCCGCGCGCTTTACAAGGCGCTGCAGGCCTCCGGCATGAACGTGGTCAACTACGGCACGATCTTTGTCACCATCGCCGATAAGGATAAGCAGCGCGCGCTGCCGCTGATCCGCCGCTTCTATGACCTCGGCTTCAATATCGAAGCGACCCGCGGCACCGCTGAATTCCTTAAGAGCCACGGAATCCGCACCCGCATCAAAAAGAAGATCAGCGAGGGCAGCGAGGAAATTCTGGATTCTCTGCGCAAGGGCTATGTCAGCTATGTCATCAATACCAAGGATATCGACAGCGAAAGCCAGGATATCGACGGCTTTGAGATTCGGCGCTGCGCGGTTGAGAACAACGTAACCATGTTTACCGCGCTGGAGACGGTGGAGGTGCTGCTGGATGTGCTTGAGGAGATCACAATCGGCATCTCGACCATCGACTCGGATTAAGCGTACAGATTCCGGAAAGGAGAGAAATTCATGCAGCAGCAGATTTTCACGCTGGTCGGCAAACGGGAAATTGCGCGCAGCGTGTTTGAACTGCATCTGGCAGGAGACGCCGGTGCAATAGACCGGCCCGGTCAGTTTGTGAATATCAAGGTTGAGGGACAGTTCCTGCGCCGTCCGATCTCGGTCTGTGACCGCACGCCGGACGGAATCGTGCTGATCTGCCGCGCGCAGGGGGAGGGAACCCGTCGCCTGTGCGCCGCAGCGCCGGGCACCCCCTTTGATTTGCTGGTCGGATTGGGCAACGGTTATGACCTGGACGCCTGCGCCGGACATAATCCGGTGCTTGTCGGCGGCGGAGTCGGCGTGCCGCCACTCTACTGGCTTGCAAAGGAACTGGTTAAACGCGGCGCCCGTCCGGTCGCCGCACTTGGCTTCAACACGGCGGCAGATGTATTTTATGCGCGGGAATTCGCGGCGCTGGGATGCGATCTGCTTCTCAGCACGATGGACGGCTCACAGGGTGACAAAGGGGTCGTGACCGAAACGATCGCCGCCCGCGCGCCGCAGTGCGACTATGCCTACTGCTGCGGGCCGGAGCCAATGCTCAAGGCGGTATGGTCGATGCCGCAGACTCTGGACGGCCAGTTCAGCTTTGAGGAGCGGATGGGCTGCGGGTTCGGCGCCTGCATGGGCTGTACCTGCAAGACAAAATACGGAGATAAGCGGATCTGCAAGGACGGTCCGGTGCTGCGCAAGGAGGAGATCATATGGTAGACCTTTCGGTAAACCTGAGCGGACTGCGGCTGGACAACCCGGTGATTCCTGCTTCAGGCACCTTTGGGTATGGCAGGGAATTCGCCGAGCTGTATGACCTCGACCTTCTCGGCAGTTTCTCTTTTAAGGGAACGACCCGTGAGCCTCGCTATGGAAATGATACCCCCCGCATCGCGGAGACCGCGTCCGGCATGCTTAACGCGGTCGGGCTGCAAAATCCCGGCGTGGATGAGGTGATCCGCCGCGAGCTGCCCAATATTGCAAAAATTTTCCATAAACCGGTTATCGCCAACGTCAGCGGCTTTTCGATCGACGAATATGTCGAGTGCTGCGCCAAGCTGGATGCGCAGCCTCAGGTCGGCATACTGGAGGTCAATATCAGCTGCCCCAATGTGCACGGAGGCGGCGCGGCTTTCGGCGTAACGCCCGAGGGAGCGGCTGAGGTGACCCACGCGGTCAAAGCAGCGACAACCAAACCGGTTTACATGAAGCTCAGTCCAAATGTGACCGACATCGCCGCAATTGCGCGCGCCTGTGAACAGGCAGGCGCGGACGGCATCAGCCTGATCAACACCCTGCTTGGGATGCGCATTGACCTGAAAAAGCGCGCGCCGCTGCTCGGCAATAAGACCGGCGGACTTTCCGGTCCCGCCGTTTTCCCGATCGCGGTGCGGATGGTCTATCAGGTTTACGAGGCGGTCAATATCCCGATCATAGGCATGGGCGGCGTGATGAATGCTGAAGACGTGATCGAGCTGATGCTCGCGGGCGCGTCCGCTGTCGAGGTTGGGGCGGCCAACCTGGTCGATCCTTTTGCCTGCAAGCGGATCGTTGAGACGCTGCCGGCGGTCTGTGAAAAATATGGAATTGAAAAACTGTCTGAAATAACGGGAGGAGCACACAGATGAATAGAGACGTGATCATTGCCTGCGATTTTCCTTCGCGGGAGGAGACGATGGCTTTTCTGGATCTTTTTAAAGAGGAAAAGCCCTTTGTCAAGATCGGTATGGAGCTTTTTTACGCCGAGGGTCCGGAAATCGTGCGGGAAATCAAGCGCCGCGGCCATAAGATTTTCCTGGATCTCAAGCTGCACGACATCCCCAACACGGTCAAGCGGGCAATGGCGGTGCTCTCCTCGCTGGACGTCGATATGTGCAATCTGCACGCGGCCGGCACCGCGGAGATGATGCGCGCGGCGCTGGAGGGCCTGACCCGGCCGGACGGCACCCGACCGCTGCTCATTGCGGTAACCCAGCTGACCTCGACCGACGAAAAGTCGATGCGGGAGGAACTGTGGATCGATCATCCGATGGATGAGACAGTGATGCATTATGCGAAAAACGCGGCGGGCGCGGGATTGGACGGCGTGGTATGTTCCCCGCTGGAAGCGCGCAAGGTCAAAGACGCCTGCGGTGACAGCTTCCTGACCGTCACGCCGGGCATCCGCTTTGCCGACAGCGCCGGAGACGATCAGAAACGGATCATGACGCCGGAAAAAGCAAAGGACGGCGGCTCGGATTTCATCGTCGTCGGACGCCCGATTACCCGGGCAGAGGACCCGGTCGCGGCATATCGCCGCTGCGTTGCGGAGTTTCTGGGCTGATCGTTTTAAGCCCTGCCTGCGGATAAGCCGCAGGCAAGTGAACGCTCAACGCGCAATTTGCCGGTAAAGTCTTTTTTAAGAGGCGCCGGCAAAGCATTTTTGAATCACTTGCCCTGACTTCTGTCAATGGGAACTCTTTCGAAGATTCGTTCTGTGATCCCGGCTTTTATTACATTTCGCTTTGCATGAAGATTGAAAGGAAAGTTTTTATACTTGCCCGTTTAGCCGGGATACTTTTTACCAAAGCCGACAATACAAACTGGATAGGAGCGTAAAACGATGGGAATTGAAAAAGAGATTGCAAAAGGACTGTTGTCCATTAATGCCGTCTTTCTGCGGCCGGATGAGCCGTTCACCTGGGCGAGCGGCATAAAAAGTCCGATTTACTGTGACAACCGGCTGACCCTGACTGCGCCGCAGGTGCGCACTGAGGTGGAAAACGGACTGTGCGGGCTGATTCGCGAGCACTTCCCGGAATGTGAGGTGCTGATGGGCACCAGCACGGCGGGAATCGCCCATGCCGCGATCTGCGGCCACATTCTCAATCTGCCGATGGGCTATGTCCGCTCGGGCGCGAAGGATCATGGCCGCGCGAACCAGATTGAGGGAAAACTGGAACCGGGACAGAAGGTTGTCGTGGTCGAGGATTTGATCTCAACCGGCGGCAGTGTCATCGAGGTAGTCAAGGTTCTGCGCGAGGCGGGCGCAGATGTGCTGGGCATTGTCAGCATATTCACTTACGGCATGAAAAAGGGAATCGACCGTCTGGCTGAGGCAAAGGTCGTCAATTACAGCCTGTCCAATTTTGACGCGGTCTGTGAAGCGGGCGCTGAAATGGGCGTTATCCGCGAAAGCGATATCGAGCGGCTCAAAGCTTTCCGGGACAACCCTTCGGACGAGAGCTGGATTCATTGAGGGCAGGCGTATGAGACATTTAATTGACATTACCGACCTGAGCGTTCAGGAAATTGACGAACTGATCGCAACGGCAGAGGATATTATTGAAAACAAGCCGAAATATGCCCATGTCTGCGCGGGCAAAAAACTGGCAACCCTGTTTTTTGAACCGAGTACCCGCACCCGCCTCTCCTTTGAGGCGGCGATGTACGAACTTGGCGGCCATGTGCTTGGTTTCGCTTCGGCGGACAGCAGCTCGGCTTCCAAAGGAGAAAGCGTGACCGACACCATCCGCACAGTTGGCTGTTATGCGGACATTATCGCCATGCGCCACCCGAAGGAGGGCGCGCCGATGGCGGCTTCGCTGCGCTCTACTGTCCCGATCATCAATGCGGGAGACGGCGGACACAACCATCCGACCCAGACTCTGACAGACCTGCTGACCATACACCGGGAACGCGGGAGCCTGGACAATTTCACCATCGGTTTCTGCGGCGACCTGAAATTCGGACGCACCGTCCATTCGCTGGTCAGCGCGCTGTCCAGAAACAAGGGAATCAATTTCATCTTTATCTCTCCCGCCGAGCTGCGCATTCCGGAATACATCAAGTCCGGCGTGCTGGAAAAGAACGGTATTCCCTACCGGGAAGTAGAGTCGATGGAAGAGGTTATGCCCGAGCTGGACATTCTGTACATGACCCGTGTACAGCGGGAACGCTTCTTCAACGAAGCGGATTATATCCGACTCAAAGACACCTATATTCTCGATCCCTCAAAGCTGCGGGATGCAAAACCGGACATGCGCATTCTGCATCCGCTGCCGCGCGTGAACGAAATTGCGCACAGCGTGGATGACGATCCCCGCGCCTGCTACTTTAAACAGGTGGAAAACGGAAAGCATGTCCGCATGGCACTTATCATGAAGCTGCTGGAGGTGAAGGCATGAATATAGACGGCATCAGCAACGGCATCGTATTGGATCACATTACGGCAGGCCGCGGCATGGAAATTTACAAATATCTGGAGCTGGATAAGCTGAGCTGTTCGGTCGCGATCATCATGAACGTCACCAGCACCAAAATGGGCCGCAAGGACATCATCAAAATCGATGCGCCGATTGAATTGAATTTTGACGCGATCGGCTATGTTGATCCGGATATAACGGTCAACATGATTCGGGACGGCAAGTTGTGTGAAAAGCGCAGTATCCGTTTGCCGGAGCGGATCGTCAACGTCATTCGCTGCAAAAATCCCCGCTGCATCACCTCGGTGGAGCCGGAACTCGATCATGTCTTTGTGCTTGCGGACGCCCAAACCGGTGTTTACCGCTGCGCCTATTGCGATGCGGTCAGCAAGCATCATCATTAACCCTGAAAAGGGAGAGAACCATACTCAAAAGATATGTCTTAAATAGATGAGTAACTGGTATCTGTGAGTATCGGAAAGTTGTCGAAAATGGCTAATCGTCAGGCAATGCGGAAAGGCGCCGTGAACATCGGCGCATTTCCGCATTGCCGGCGCAGCCGCTTTTGATTCGCGGTTTATCGATTGTTTTTGTTATGGCAAAGCACGAGAATGCATGGCAGTCTACCATAAAAAGGAAGAGAGGTATGTTTTCCTTTTGATGGCGATGTCCATGCATTTTTTGTTTTTATAAAAGAAATCTTTTGGTCTTTATGATTTTGCAGAATAATGAAGAAGAGCTTATATTTCGCATATTGTAAGGATAAAACGGATAAATTTTGCGCGAAAAGCGAATGTGGTCAAACTGATTTATCCGTTTGGCGGGCAAAAGAAATGCTCAGCACTAAAAAAGAAAAAGAACAGAAATTTTATTTTTAACCGCGATGATATGAATGCTCAGAATCTTCGAAATTTGATTAATTCGAGGCAAAAGTTTTTTTGTAGAAATCAGGGATGGCCTTTATAAAATGAAAGGGGAAAGCGATTGGGAGACTAAAACAGGGAACGGCATTTACCGAACAATTTTAGGGAAAATGACAAAGCAGATCTTATAATGCTTGAAGGGAAAGTCGTTGGAAATTTCAGATAAATCATTGGCCGTATTCGTGAATAACATGCGGTAAAAAAGTTTTAAGAGAAAAGATTACAGGCCTTAATTAACTGCATTTTGCCAGCTTTGTAACGGATTTGTCATATTTATACAAAAAATATCCTGAATCTTTTACAAAATTCCAACGAAAAAAGTTACAAATTTATTGCAGAAGGGGTTTACAAATGAATACAAATCGGTTACAATATGGTTACAAGCTAAGGACACGATAATACTGGATTGCAAATCGGTTTTATCGGTTCAAACTTTTTTCATTCTTTTCCTCCTTTTCTATCTAAAACCGCCGCGGTTTCCGCGGCGGTCTTTTTTTGCAGTGATCGGATAGCATTGGGGGAAACCGCAAAATACTGATTACTGAAAATAAAAAATTTAAATTTTTAAGCTTGGTTTTACCAGTAGGCGGGATAATAAAAAACTGGCGAATGCGGGTGGAAAGAAGCACAGCGAGATTACTTGAAAAGTGAAAAAGCGAGAATTGACCTGCTGCGGTTGCGCTTCTTACACGGTAAATATATAATACAATAGTTGTTAAATGCCTGTTGTAGGAAAAACAGCGGAAAACAGTTGGACAAAAACGGATTTTCACATATAATGGTATGAAAATCCAAACAGGACGGCGGGGAGAAACTATGGCTTTAGTCGTAATGAAATTCGGCGGCAGTTCTGTCGCCAATCGGGAGCGGCTGTTTAATGTTGCGGGAATTGTAACCCGCTGCGCAGCCGAGGGAAATGAGGTTGTTGTGGTGGTGTCCGCGCAGGGGGATACGACCGACGACCTGATTGAAAAGGCAAACGAGATTACCCATAAGGCGCCGAAGCGGGAGATGGATATGCTGCTGTCCACCGGCGAACAGATTTCTGCTTCCCTGTTAGCGATGGCGATTGACTCTCTTGGATTCAAGGCGATATCGCTCACCGGTGGGCAGGCCGGGTTCCGCACGAGCTCTGCGCATACCAGCGCGCGGATAAAAAAGGTCAATACTGAGCGCATAAGAAGCGAATTGGACAATAATAATATCGTGGTTGTCACGGGATTCCAGGGCGTGGACCAGAGCGAGGATATCACAACGCTTGGGCGCGGAGGATCGGATACCAGCGCGGTTGCCATCGCTGCGGCTATGCATGCGGATGTCTGTAAGATTTTTACCGACGTGGACGGTGTGTACACTGCGGACCCGCGCAAGATCAGAAATGCGAAAAAACTGAAAGAGATCAGTTTTGACGAGATGCTGGAAATCGCTTCGCTCGGCGCGCAGGTGCTGCTTAACCGCTCGGTCGAGTTGGCGCAGAAGTATAATGTGAAACTGGAAGTGCTCTCGTCCCTGTCGGGGAATCCGGGCACCATTGTTAAGGAGGTTATCGATTTGGAAGGAATGCTCATCAAAGGCGTGACCAAGGATACCAGTTTTGTCTCGGTCTCGATCATGGAAATCCCCGACCAGTACGGCGTGGCGTTTAAGCTGTTCTCGCTGCTCGGCGCAAAGGGCATCAATGTTGACGTCATTTTGCAGTCGGTTGCGCGTGACCAGACTCGTGATATTTCCTTCACCGTGCCGTCCGCCGATCTGGATACGGTTAAGGCGGTTCTGGATGAAAATGCACGCGCTCTGGGATCAAGCGGTTATGCGATTGACGATGATGTGGCGAAGGTTTCCATTGTCGGCGCGGGCATGATGAGCCATGCAGGTGTTGCGGCGCGGATGTTCCGTGCGCTGAGTGATGCCGGAATCAATATCAAAATGATTTCAACGAGCGAGATTAAGATCTCGGTAATTGTTGCGAGAAAGGACGCCGACCGCGCGGTTGAGGCCGTGCACGACGAATTTATCAACGAATGACAAGAGTGGAATTAAAACCCGGTATATTTTTTACGGCGATCGAGGGCGGCTATAAAAAAAGCCGCCTTTCGGTCGCGCTTATTACACCGCTGCGCAGGGAAACAGTGACCGATACCGCTGTCCTTCCCTATATGCTGGAGCGGGGAACGCGGAGCTGTCCCGACATGACCGCGCTCAAGCGGCGGCTTTGTGCGCTATACGGAACGGCGATGACGACCTCTTATGCAACCTTCGGCTTTTCACGGATCGTTGAGTGCGTAATGAGCGGCGCGGATGGTTCTCTGCTTCCGGATGGCGATAAAATATCGGCCGAACGCGCAGCGCTGCTGCTGGACGTGCTGTTGGATCCGCATTTTGAAAACGGCCTGTTTGATAAAAACTGGCTGGAAATCGAGCGGGAGAAACAGCGCGAAGCCATTAACGCGCTCATCAACGATAAGATGGGTTATTGCTATAAATTGCTCAATGAAGAGTTCTTCAAAGCGGATGAACGCGCGCTGCCGACCGATGGATTTGCGCAGGACCTGGACGGCATAACCCCTGAACGGCTGACCGCCGTGTACCGAGAGCTGGTCGGTCACTGCACGGTAGAGATTCTCTATGTCGGTCCCGATGCGGCCATGCATATGCAGATTGCCCGTGAAGCGGCAGAGCGCTTTTCGCTCGTGCCGGCTGCGAGACGGGCGGTTACGCCGGTGCTGAAAAACGACAAGCCGGTTGATCTTGTTGTGCCGCTTGAGATTGAGCAGGACAAGCTGGCGCTTGCATATACGACGGGAGAAGTGCTGGGACGGCGCGAACAGACCGTGCTCAAAGTTGCCTGCGCGCTCTTTGGCGGTACCGCTACTTCCAGACTGTTCAAAAATGTCCGGGAAAAGCAGAGCCTCTGCTACTCAATCTCGGCAATGCAGGGATACGAATCAGGCGGCGGCATGTATGTTGGGTGCGGTGTGGAGCACGCAGATGTCCAACGTACCCGGGAAGCAATCGGACGGGAATTGGAGAACTTCGTGCAGGACGGCCCTTCCGCAGAAGAACTCGAACAGGTCAAGCTGCTTTATCGCAGTGTCCTCGGCGGCCTGTATGACAATTCCAATTCCATCGCGAAATATGAGTTTAATTCTATCCTGCGCACGGGGGACCTGACCGACCCTGCTGAAGAGCTTGCGCTCATCGAGTCGGTAAGCGCGCAGGAGGCGGCAGAAATGCTCGGCCGTATGCGGCTGAATTGCAGCTGCCTGCTTTGCAGAAAGGAGGGCGTGTAAATGACTGACGAGATTATTCGCAGCGAGCGGCTTTCGGAGCAATATTACCGCTATACGCTGGAAAACGGTTTGACCGTGCTCGTCTACCCTATGCCGCAGAAAAAAGGGGTTTATGCGCTGCTCGGAACGAAATTCGGCTCGACGACACGGGAATTCATGCTGGGCGACCGTCAGGTGAATGTGCCGGCCGGCATTGCGCATTTTCTGGAACACAAGCTTTTTGAAAATGAGGGGGAGGACGCGTTTGACCTTTTCGCCCGCACCGGTGCCAGCGCGAACGCCTATACCTCTTTCGATAAGACCTGCTACCTGTTCAGCGCGTCGATAAATGTTGAACAGTCGCTGCGCACCCTGATTCGGTTCGTGACAAGCCCGCATTTTACCGAACAGACAATCGCCAAGGAACAGGGAATCATCGGGCAGGAAATCAAAATGTATGACGACAGTGCCGAATGGGCACTGTCCACAATGTCCCTGCAGGGCCTTTACAAACTGCACCCTGTTCGGGACGATATTGCGGGAACGGTGGAATCCATCGCGCAGATCACCCCCGAGATGCTCTATGATTGCTATAATGCGTTTTACCGTCCGCAAAATATGGTGCTGTCCATCGCCGGGAGTGTGGAGCCGCAGCGTGTCTTGGAGATATGCCGGGAAGAATATGCGCATGTCGCCGCGCCGGACGAGCCGGTCAAACGGATTTTGCCAAAGGAAACGCAGGAAATCGCGGATGCTTTCCTGGAGCGCAGAATGCAGGTGTTTGCGCCGCAGTTCTGCTTGGCATATAAAGAAAAACCGTTCGAAGCCGGTGCGCGGACTGTGCAGGATCTGGGCTGCCGGTTGATTCTTGAATTGATCGCGGGAGAGACAAGCGATCTTTACCGGCGCCTTTATGATCAGGGCCTGCTCAATGATACATTTGATGCAAGCGCGTTGGATGATGATGACTATCTGTGCGTCGCGTTTTCCGGCGAGAGCGAGGACCCGGACCGGGCGGCAAGAGAGATTGAGCAGGAAATCGAGCGGGCAAAACGAGAAGGCTTTGATCCCGAACGGTTCGAAGAAGCGCGCCGTGCGCTGTATGGTTCGCTGATCTGCGGCTTGGACAGCGTGGAGAATACCGCAACAAAAATGTTGTATGCGGCATTTAAAAACGCAACGCTCTATGATATAATCGATGCGTCCGAAAAAATTAATCAGGCGGAAGTGGAGGCGCAGCTGCGCAGCATGTTCCGCACGGACAGGAAAACCATGGCGGTCGTGCGGCCGTCTGACGGCGGACAGGAGTAAAGAGTTATGAGTACAGTAGTCAGTTTTCCCGGCCTCGGGTTGGAATTTACCATCAACCGGGTCGCGTTTTCGATCGGGAACTTTGATATTTACTGGTATGGCGTGCTGATCGGCCTTGGCCTTGCGCTCGGCATGATCTATGCGCTTACCCACGCGCGGGAGTTCGGCATTGATTCCGACCGCATGCTGGATGTGATCATCGTTGGCACGATCTTTGGCGTAATCGGTGCGCGGCTGTATTATGTCGCGTTTGCGCCGGAAGGAATGTTCACAAGTTTGAAAGACGTTTTGGACATGCGCAAAGGCGGCGTTGCATTTTACGGCGCCGTGATTGGCGCTGTCCTTGCCGCGCTGCTGACCTGCCGTTGGCGTAAGGTGAAGCTATTGCCGATGATCGATGTTGCGACGGTGGGTTTCCTCGTCGGTCAGGGAATCGGACGCTGGGGCAACTTCTTTAACCAGGAAGCTTTCGGTATCAACACGAGCCTCCCCTGGGGCATGACAAGCGAAACGATTGTAAATTACCTGACCAACAACGCTGAGATGCTGCAGTCGCATAACATCTTTGTCGATCCGACCATGCCGGTTCACCCCACCTTCCTGTATGAATCGATCTGGTGTTTGCTCGGCGCAGTAATTTTCATTATCTATGCAAAACGGCGCAAATTTGACGGCGAGATGGCCCTGATGTATTTCGCGTGGAACGGATTCGGCCGCGCCTTCATTGAAGGACTGCGGACCGACAGCCTGTATATCGGAGAATTCCGTGTGTCCCAGATTCTTGCTATTGTCGGCGCGGTGCTGGCGATCCTGGCGATCGCTGTCGTGCGTTTGCGCATCAACCGCAAGGGCGACCCCGCTTATCTCATGCCTTACGGACATACTGAAAAATGCGCGCAGGAACTTGCCGAGCT
>CALWZE010000046.1 GCA_944385925.1 uncultured Clostridia bacterium | reverse complement strand
AATGGAAAGGATGTAAATTTTGATACCCCGCAGCAATACCTCGATTTCCATGCACTCGTCCGGTTCATGCGCGCCGCCGAAACCGGGCCGCTTGAACAGGGACTGCGGCCTGTTGTGGTCGGCAGGACCAGCCGCAAAGGAATTCGGCACATGCCAGGTATAGGTGCCGCCCCACTGGGCAAAGGGCTTTTGCTCGCCGCCCAGCACAAGCGCGCTGTTTTCACACAGAATATCAATAACCGGGCTGTCCATGTCAGCCAGATGCGGCTTGGAATTGGAGGTTTTGACAATCGTAAGGAACGGCTTGCGGAAATTATCCAGAAATTCCTCAAAGACGACATCATAGTCCAGTTCCTTGAGAGCAGGCGGACCGCAATGCACCTCCATGTACATGTCCTTGCCGCGTTCATAATCGATATAGGTCAATGCATGGATCGTCTTTCCGGCAAAGGGGTCGTTGTAATTGATATTAATGCTTTTTCCGTCGTGATCCTGAAGAACCTCGCGGATAAACTCAAGCACCTGCACCGCTTCACCGGTTACCAGATTATTCTTAAGCAGAAAATCGGTAAGCACTGCGATCGCATTAACTGAACCGTCCGGGAAAAAAACGATTTTTCCTACACCATGTGCGGTGATCCTTACACCGTTTTCGCAGCTTTCCGCTTCAACCTCATCCTGCGGCTGAATGAGTGACTGGATCTGCTGCAGAGAAACGCCGGAAAGCACGCATTGCGCTGTGTTTGGAATCGTAATGTTGGATTCTTTGGAAACAAAGCTTTCCAGATTTCCGTCCCGCACTTTCGCAGTAAATCCGCAGGACATATTGCCTTTTTCAGAAGCGCTGATCGGGAACCAGGAATCCACGACCAGGGCGACATCGGAAGCCGGATGGTTCGCATAAAAATATTTGATGTCCCGCATCCCTTCTTCTTCATCGCTGCCGAAGATCACCCGCAAATTGTTTTTCAGCGGTATGCCCTGTTCCATGATGAAATGCGCGGCATACATCGCAGCCATGACCGAACCCTTGTTATCGTTGCTTCCCCGGCCAACAAAATATCCGTCGATGACCTTGCCGCAAAACGGATCTTCGTGCCAGCCTTTTCCGGCGGGGACAACGTCGGTATGGCCGATCAGAGCGATTTCCTTCGCTCCATCGCTGCCGTTCAGAAGCACGGAGCCGCATTGATATTCATGATTGGTATATGCAAAACCGTAAGCTTCTGCGCGCTGCTGCATATAATCCAGCATCTTTGCGCAGTTCTTTCCGAAAGGATACCCGCTGTCATCAGGCAAGGACACGCTTGGAATATTGATTGCGCCAAGGACGTCCGAAATATATTCGTCCCTCACCTTTTGAATCCAGGTGTCAATTTGAGCAATTAGTTCCGTCTTCATGCAAGTCCTCCTTGGAAAAATCTTCCGAAAAAAGCCTGAATGATATTTGTGTGCAAACCGCAGATTAAGCCGCGACCCGGAAAATAAACTCGGCAAAAGATAGACAATGAATTTTAAACATCATATCCACAGATGGATTATGATTGGTAAATATGTTCAGATAGTCAATTGAAAAAAAGTATAATGAGTAAGAATAGGCAGGGAAATTGGAAGCAAATGTCAAAGTATTTAATATTATTTTACCAAATCTACAAAATATGTCAATTTCTTACAATAAATTTGGATGATGTGTGAAAAAGATGGTTTTTTAAATTATGCAAAAAAACATGATATTTTAGCGTGATGCTAAAAGTAAAGCTGCGTAAGTCTCATTATGAGACTTACGCAGCTTCTTTTTTTTCGTGAAAAAGCGATTTACAGAGAGCAACAGAGGCTTTAACAGCATAGGTGCGTTGACGATAAAAATGGTGTAACCTATAATTAAAGTAAATATCTGCGGCTTTTTTAACGTTTAATGGATAAAGAGACAGATTAAAGGAAAATCGTTATGGATAATAAAAGTGGCACGCAAAGAGAACTTTGTATCAGAGCGTTAACAACAGAGGATCTGGATCAATACAATAATCTTCTTCGCTATGCGTTTCAGGTAACAGAGCGCGGCCTGGCTGAGGTGGGATGGCAGGATGAGGAGATTAAGCAGTCGAAATTCCCGGTTTTGGAACGCGCGGATGTTTTGGGTTGCTTTGATGGCGAGTCGCTGGTGTCTCAAATTGCGGTTTACCCGTTGGATATGAATCTATATGGCCAAACCTGTCCGATCGGGTTTGTAACCAGTGTGTGCACCTATCCGGAATATTCCGGTCACGGGATCATGAAAAAACTGATGTATCAGAGCCTTTCACATATGCGTCAGCGCGGCCAGTCATTGGCTCTGCTGTTTCCCTATTCAATACCGCTTTACAGAAAACTTGGGTATGAAATCATTTCCAACAAAATTTCCTATGTCGTTAAAGACAGGCAGATTCCGAGCAAGGGAAAGGTGCCCGGATATGTCCGGCGTGTCGACTGGCAAAGCGACGATTTCATGAATTTGTATTTAAACTTTGCATCTGTTACCCATGGATGTCTGTATCGAAACAGCCTTGCCTGGGAGGAGTATTGGCGCTGGTCCGAAGATGATACCGTTGTAGCCATCTATTACAGCGCGGCCGGGACCCCGAGCGGGTTTATGGTTTATCTGATCAAAGACGACATCATGTACATAAAAGAGATGATTTACTTAAATCACGAGGCGCAGGAAGGATTATGGGAATACATCCGCGCACATGATTCTATGATCGATGAGGTCCGTGGAAATTCATATTATAATGAACTGATAGCGTTTGAGATGGAGGACGGCGACATACGCGAAACGATACGGCCTTATATTATGGGACGAATTGTTGATGTGCAGGACTTTTTTAAACATTATACCTGTGATCCGGAGGAACCGGGCATATCGGTGAGGTTTGAGGTTCAGGATCGGTTTTTGGAGTGGAACAATGTTGATGTGACTGTGCGGTTTGAACAGGGCAGGTGCAGCATAGTAAACGGTATGGCGGATTATTCGGTGAAGCTGTCTATAGCGACCTTAACGACGCTTCTGCTCGGTTATAAAACGGCGGCGCAGCTGTATAAAATGGGCAGAATCGAGGCGGATATGCGGGCCGTGGTTCGCCTGGACAATGCGCTGCAGCATGAAGTGCCCTATATTTCGGATTATATTTAAGTGCAAATTAAGTGCAAAAAACGGTTTAAGCGACTGAAGCTCGAGTGAGCAAAAAGGAGAATGCCGCATGACTTGGCATATTTTTGAAAACCGCAAAAGTGAGCACTCAAAAGATTCAACGGCAATTTTAGCGAGCCGAAAAATCAAAAGTTGTGGGTATCTGGTAAGAAACTTTTTATTCGACAAACTATACGAACAAGGCTCATCTGTAACGGCATCAGCGGCTTGAAATGTGGGTGTTTCACATTTAAAAAGCGGGAACAGGGTGCTGTCGATTAACAGAAAACCGGTCTGCTGCCGGAATATGAGAATAAAACAGGAAGTTTAATTGCACATACCTGCTTGTGCTGCTTAAAACAGAAAAAAGGATTTTATACCGGGCGTAGTGACAATCGATTAATATAGCGCCTTTTCAAGAGGATGTTGACCATGAAAGAATATAAGATTGTGGAAGTAAAAAAATCACAGGCCGAGGCGGTAATGAATGAAATGGCCAGGCAGGGATGGGAAGTAGTAAGCACAAATTTCTGGGGCTATTGGAAAATTTCCATTATGATCACCTTTTCAAGGGATATATAATATCCAGGTGAAGCAAAAAATAAGCCTGATCCCTATCGAAGGTGGAGAAACTAGTTTACTAGCCGCACCAACGGAGGAATCAGGCTTATTTTATCAAAGTATAGCTGAAAATGGATTTGATTTAAAGTGGATTTGAAGGATACTCGGGTGGAACTTAGAATAGACGTCGAAAGATTTGAAACAACAAAACGCTTCTATACCAAATTTGACTCTCAGGAAAAGAATATGACGAATTGAAAGCCGTGATTTTTTTGGCGAAACTGCCGGGGCTTAATAAGTCGAAGCTGCGATAGGATAACGTTTGTGCTTGCAATTTTTTGCACAATTTTGGCAGGAAAAAGCTTTTGCGCTCCGCTGCGTTTGCGTGTGGTAAAACCTGCGGAATTAAACATATACGTGGGAAATCCTGTTTGCCGAAACTTATCCAACTGACGATTACTCCATGTACGCCGTAAAATCGGCCAGAAGCGATTGTGCAAAGTTTTTCAAATTCGTCTGATCGATCTCATTTTGAAACTGAAGTCTCTGTGCGTATTCGGCCGTGTATTTTGCAAGTCTCCCTTCGATCTTGACGTGTCCTCTCGCAGATGCCTCGAATTCGATATAGCCTTGCTCGCCATATGGTTCTTCCAATCTTGCCGAACCGGAGAGCGATTCATACAAACGGTTCAGATATACCGCAAAAGCGGCAAGTTTGCGGATATCAATGTCTATTACTGTCTTGGCAGAAAATCCATAGCTGATTATTTCGACCTCCAGATTGGTATTCACCGGAGCCCGCAAATAATTCTGGTATACGTACGGTCTGAATCCTAAATAAAAGTTTTCGGTTTTTATGCAATACATTGTTTCTCATTTCGCTAATTAAAGCTTTTTTGTTTTTTTTCAGTATACGCTATCCTGCTGTATGGTTCAACGGAATGCTTGCCAAAACAAAAGGCAGCGGTTTAAAGCGGGGCTGTTTCAGACGTAGATTCTTATGATTTTTTCATGTACGAGTTTTTCAAGGAATTGCTTGGTGTTTTTAAGGGAATAAACAATGAAATACGGAGAAAGCCATGACAAAAAGAACGCTTCGCTTGATAATCTGCATTATTTTGGTGATTATTTCTGTTCTTTTCGCAATATATTGTATAACGAACTCGGATAAACGATTGTATTTATCAATCATCAGTGTGGTTGGAACAGGAGCAATCCTTGCTAAAGAAATACACAATAGATGAGAATGTAAATTATTTGCCATTAAAATCATCTTTGCATCCGGTCCTTATGGACAAACAAAAAAAACCGACCAACCAATGGTTGACCGGTTTGGTGGCATGGCTTAACAAAAAAGATATTTCAAATCCGTAAATTGCCGGGCTGACATTTCACGCGAACCGTGATACTATGAATCTGGAACAGGAGATCATAAAGTAAGGAGGGATACCGATGGAAAAGGAGAATCTCATCTGCCCCATCTGCGGCCCGCTGGCGGCACAG
>CALWZE010000045.1 GCA_944385925.1 uncultured Clostridia bacterium | reverse complement strand
TACATGAACAATCCGCTGTGCGGCAAAATGCCGGTAGCGACCAACTCCAACAAATTGCGCACCTATACGACCGCGCGTTATTACACCGACGCGGAAATTCTTGAAATTTTGACGAAGGGGGCGAAGGAAAAATGAAACAGTTTAAAGGAAGGCCTGTTGTTCCCGGAAATGTCACAGCCCGCGCGCTGGTCTCACAGGGCGGTTTCAACACCCTCGCCAGCTTTCAAAAAGCGCTGATGTTCGGCGACAAGCAGGCAAAATGTTCCGACCAGAACAATCCGGATCTGTACAAGCAGCCCATGTACGGCGCCGCGCTGTGCATGCCGCAGACGATCGGCTCCACCACCGGCGGCATGGTGCTCTATTGCGCGTCCGCCATGGGGCGCAATCCGGCCTGTCTGCTTTTTTCCAAACCCATTGATTCCCTTGCCGCCGCGGGCGCTATTCTCTCCCATGTCTGGACCGACGTTTCGATGCCTACCGTCGACAGTCTTGGAGACGAGTTTTTGAGTTATGTAAAAACCGGCATGACCGTTACCGTTGAGGCAGACGGTACCGTGACGGTAAAATAAAAAAGATTTTGGAGGAATAAGACTGATGAAACAAACCGTAAAACGCATCGGCTGCGCACTGCTTGTTCTGGCGCTTGTCTTTGCACTGACCGCATGCGGTCAGAAGTTCGACGCAACTGCCTATGTACAGGGAATGCTGGACGCTGCTTTTCATGGACAGGCGAGCGCCGATTTCCTGAAAATGACCGGGGATACCGAAGAAACGGTCAAGGAAGCATATGAGCAAACTATCCAGAACACAATTGACAGCTTCTCCACCAGCTTTCTCTCTTCAAGCGGATTAGGCGAGGATGCATTTACAGATGAGGCCCGCGAGCAGGTAGCGGAAATGGCCCGCATCCTGTATTCCAAAACAACTTTTACCGCCGGCGAGGCGGAGAAAACCGACACCGGCTATACAGTTTCCCTCACCATTGAGCCGGTCGTTTTCAGCATGAGCGGGCTCACCGATCAGCTGCTCGATCTGCAGAATGATTATGTTGACAAAATTATGAACGGTGAAATTGTTATCGCGACCGAGGACGATCTAGACGCGCTTATGCAGGATCTTGTGAAGGAAATCCTTGATCTTTGCATCGCGGAAGCTGAAAATGCACAGACCACCGATCCTGTTACAACCTCCGTCACGCTTGTGGACGCCGACAACGTTATTCAGTTGGCTGAAGGGGAGCTGGAAAGACTGGAGCTCGAAATGGTTCAATTCGCTTGATCTCTTTGAAATACCGGTCGGTTGAACGGCCGGTATTTTTCTGTCCTTGCATTTAAAAATCCGGCTGAATTTCTGTTGAAGCCCAGGCTTTGAACGGCTATAATGGTATGGTATTTAAATGGGACCTGACGGTGAGCGTCAGACAGGGGGAATGGTATGTTTAAAATGGGGTTCGACAACGAAAAATATCTTAAAATGCAGTCCGAGCACATTCGCGACCGGCTGCAGCAGTTCGGCGGCAAGCTTTATCTGGAATTCGGCGGTAAACTGTTTGATGATTTCCACGCATCCCGTGTGCTGCCCGGGTTTGCGCCAGACAGTAAGGTCAACATGCTTTCTGAGCTTGCGGATGACGCCGAAATCGTCATCGTCATCAACGCATCGGACATTGAAAAAAATAAGGTTCGCGGCGATCTTGGCATTACCTACGATCTGGATGTTCTGCGCCTGATCGACGCTTTTCGGGAAAAAGGGCTGTATGTCGGCAGCGTTGTGCTGACCCGCTATGCGGCACAGCCATCCGCCGTTGCGTTTGAGCACAAGCTCGCTGCGCTCGGTATCAAGGTGTACCGCCATTATTCCATCGAGGGTTATCCCTCCGATCTCGCGCATATTGTCAGCGATGAGGGGTACGGCAAAAACGAATATATCGAAACAACCCGCTCTCTTGTGGTTGTGACGGCGCCTGGTCCCGGCAGCGGCAAGATGGCTACCTGTCTTTCCCAGCTTTATCACGACCACAAACGCGGTATTCGCGCCGGATATGCCAAATTTGAAACCTTCCCGATCTGGAATCTCCCGCTGAATCATCCGGTCAATCTCGCCTATGAGGCGGCCACTGCCGATCTCAATGACGTCAATATGATCGATCCTTTCCATTTGGAAGCCTACAGCCAGACTGCGGTAAATTACAATCGTGATGTGGAAGTGTATCCGGTTCTTAAAGAAATATTTACCCAGATTCTCGGCGAATGTCCTTATAAATCTCCCACCGATATGGGTGTCAACATGGCGGGCTTTTGCATTTTTGACGACGAGGCAGTCAAGCGGGCTGCATGCGATGAAATCATCCGCCGCTTCTTTGCCGCAAAATGCCGTGTCCGCAAGGGAGAAAGCGACGAAGAAGAGGTACTCAAAATCAAGCTGCTGATGAAAAAAGCAGAAATTTCCCCGGACGACCGCCCCGTCTGCGCGGCAGCCTTGGAGAAACAGGAGCAGACCGGTGGGCCGGCTGTCGCCATCGAGCTGCCGGACGGCAGGGTCGTGACCGGCAAGACCTCTCCTCTGCTTGGCGCCTCTTCGGCCGCGCTGCTTAACGCGCTTAAGGCTCTCGGCGGAATCCATGACGATATCCACCTGATCTCACCGGTCATTATCGAGCCGATTCAGGACCTGAAGGTCAACCATCTCGGCAACCATAACCCGCGGCTGCATACCGACGAGATTCTTATCGCGCTCTCTATCTGCGCGGCGACCAATCCAACTGCCGAACTGGCCATGCAGCAGATCCAGAAATTGAACCACTGTGAGGCGCATTCCACCGTTATCCTTTCCCAGGTAGATGATAAGGTCTTTAAACGGCTGGGCGTGAATCTGACCTGCGAGCCGGTTTATCAGACGAAAAAGCTTTACCATAAGTAAATTCGGAAAGAAATATCTTTATTGTAAAAGCAGGCAATATGCCTGCTTTTATCTTTTGTAATGTTTTGGCAGTGTAAAAGCCCCGGTTCTGCCGGGGTAAAACATATCGTTTCAAGCATTGGGCACACCCAGACGAGGTAAGGCATGTTTGCCCGATTGCAAGCAGCGAACAAACGGTGCAGGTGATAAACTGTAGTATCTGCTGAGCGGCTTGCCGGTGTTATGTACTTTTAGGCTTGCCTTTCACATTTGTCTGCTTGAAAGCGGATGTGCACGAATCTTAAAAAAATGAGTTTTTGCAAGCATTCCGGCGTTTATGGGCAAAATAAAGAGAAAAAAGAAATTTTGCATAAAGCAATAAAATGAGCTTAAACTGTTTTTACTGCTTTTATGACGCATTTTTCTACTTTTGGTATTGCTGCAATTAATTTCTACAGAATTTGGGGGATTTTTTCCCTTTTTTACATCACACCGAGCGATGGTCGACCCTGAACAGCCGAAACAGTCTTAAAGCGACCGGCCAAGATCGGTTTTCCGGCAAGGAGAAGAACCTGAAAAATCCCGTTATTTCGCTTCAAACCGGCGTATTTGCGCAAATTTGGCCGATTGTGCAAAAAGCGTCGCTATGGTAGAATACCATTAACATCAGGAACGCCAAAACAAAGGAAGGAGGTTGTTCATGATTCAGGTATCCTTTTGGATCTGGCTGGTTGCACTGATCGGACTGTTGATTTTGGAAGCTGCGACGGTACAGCTCGTTGCCATCTGGTTTATGGGCGGCGCGCTTGCGGCAATGGTCGCGTCCCTGTGCGGGTTGTCCGTTGTCTGGCAAATTGTTCTTTTTGTGGTTTTCTCAGGGCTTTCCCTTATCATTCTGCGTCCGCTTCTTGCGAACAAACTGCGTACCCGTCAGGTTCCCACCAACGCCGATATGGTGATCGGCAAAACAGCGGTTGTGCTGGAAACGATTGACAATCTGCAATCCACCGGCCGTGTGAAGGTATCCGGTTTGGACTGGGCCGCACGCTCATATGATAATTCCATTATTCAACCCGGAGCGAAGGTAGGTGTCTGCGCCATAGACGGCGTAAAGCTTATTGTCGTTCCTATTAAGGAGGATTAATTTTTATGGTGCCCGCATTGATCATCTTTCTCGTCGTTCTCATCCTGCTTGCGCTGCTTCTGATTGTTCCGAACGTCAAAATCGTTCCGCAGGCAACCGTCTTCGTGGTCGAGCATCTCGGCGCTTACGACCGCACCTGGCAGACCGGTCTGCACATGAAATGGCCGCTGATCGAGAAGATCGCCAAAAAGGTCTCGCTCAAAGAGCAGGTCGTCGATTTCCGGCCTCAGCCCGTAATTACCCGAGACAACGTAACCATGCAGATCGACACCGTCGTCTTTTTCCAGGTTACCGATGCAAAACTTTTCACCTATGGTATCGAGCGTCCGCTGTCCGCAATTGAAAACCTGACCGCGACTACGCTGCGCAACATCATCGGTGAGATGGAACTTGACCATACCCTGACCAGCCGCGACGTCATCAACAGCAAGATCACTTCTCTGCTGGATGAAGCAACCGATAAATGGGGCATCAAGGTCAACCGTGTCGAGCTGAAAAACATCATTCCGCCGGAAGAAATTCAGAACGCCATGGAGAAGCAGATGAAGGCGGAGCGCGAGCGCCGCGAAAGCATTCTGCGTGCCGAGGGCGTCAAGCGCAGCCAGATTCTCGAGGCCGAGGGCCAGAAAGAGAGCCAGATTCTGGTTGCGGAAGCGGAAAAAGAAGCAGCTATTCTTCGCGCCGATGCTGTGCGTGAGCAGAAGATCCGCGAGGCACAGGGTGAAGCGGAGGCGATTCGCATGACCCAGACTGCGCTTGCCGAGAGCATCAAGATGCTCAACGAAGCCAACCCGAGCGGCCATGTTCTCTCGCTTAAGGGCATGGAGGCTTTCGCCAAAGCTGCGGACGGCAAAGCCACCAAGATCATCATCCCCAGCGAAATGCAGGCGCTTGCAGGCCTTGCTACCTCTCTCAAGGCTTTCGTCGATCCCGATCCTGCCGATGCACAGAAAGCCGACAAATAATCTGCGCTGCAAAGATTCTTGCATCCCATATAAAAACGCGAACCTTTACGGTTCGCGTTTTTTTCTTTCTCCATGATTGAATGTAAACCAAATCCGGTTGAGAATCAAAATGAAAGCAGCCCCGCGTTTCGGTATACCTTGCAGGGGGCCCTTCTTAGCGTTTTTAAGCGGACCGTCCGTTTGGCCTGTCCGCCCGGCTGTTTGCCTATAAATTCAGCTCATCCGTCCTGAATCCGGCACAATTCATTTTGACTGAACGGGCAAGAAGTCCAGATCTTCCCGTTTTCAAAGAGCATACTGCTCTTCAAAACCCAACAAAAACATTAAGCTTCGCATCAGTCCGGTTTGCAGACTGATTTTTCATAAAATTGCAGTCAAGCTTTATTTTTTTCTGATCTGCTTGCCCACTGCAAAACCGATGCACATGCCAATGCTTGCTCCGAAACATGCGCCGAGAAAAATTTCACCTAGAAAAAATCCGGCTACTACGCCCAGCGTTGTTCCAATACCGGTGCCCACCGAAATTCCCCGCACTGCGTAGTTTTCAGAGCCCTCTTGGAGATTCTGTCTCTCTTTTAAACTCATAGCAAATCCTCCATCTCCGAATTCAGTGTATAGCTTGTTTTTATAATATCATGAGCACCAAAAAAAGTACATGCTTTTGCGTTTTCCGGATCTTATTTATCCGCTGATTTTAGCAATGAATTAGCCTTTCACCTGATTCATGCGCCGGACGGATAAAGCGCTGTTTTATTCGCGATCAGGACGTCAGCCCCGGCTGTCCATAAGCCAGGCTTTTCACAAGCAGGCAAAAACCTCCTCCGGTTACCGGCAGCTTTTACGTTGTTTTCCTTTATTGAATGTTTGCCGGTTCTCTGTACTTTGCATATCTCATATAATCGGAAATCAAAAGCCATCCTGATTTGATCGAACCGGGTAGCCGGCCCGACCGGTTTTGCTTTTGGACTCTGTCAGTCTTTTTTCTCCCGCCCGGATTTGCAGCGGCTCAGTTTCCAGAATCCGAACAGACCGACCGCCGCAATTGCCGCAAGCACCAGCTGAAACACCCATCGGTTATCGCCGATCATGCTGATTCCTGTCACATACACCGCCGTCGGGCCATCAGCGCCCCCGATAACGCCGCTGTTTAGAACACCATTTATCCACGCCGTCCAGATCAGTTCCGGCACCAGCTGAATCAGCGCAAGAATTGCCGGTACCAAAAAAGCAAACCGCCAGGGGCTTTTCCGGTAGGTATACTCCTCCATCTGCTCGTTCAGCTGCGCCGCGACATCCTCAGGCGTCCCCAGCGACTGCATGATTTCTTCCCAGCTTTCGCCCGCTTCATGCCGCGCAGACAACGAGGTTGAAAAATCACTCATCACCCGCGCACGCAGTTTCCACGGCAGCCGAAGGCGGCGTTCCACCGCATTGACATATCGCTTGATCGGCGGCAAAAACACCGCTTTTTTTGAATCACTGTTATTGTTCATCTTCAAATCCTCTCTGATCCAGTATTCCGTCCACCGTTGTCTGGAATTCTTTCCACAATACACGCCGCTGTTTTAGCTCAGCCTCTCCGGCGCCGGTCGCAGTATAGACTTTTTTGGGCGCGGTTCTACCCTCTCCCTGCTTCCATTTCGCCTCTATCAGGCCCGCATCCTCCAGCCGATACAGAATCGGATAAAGCGTCCCTTCCTTGAGC
Source organism: uncultured Clostridia bacterium (assembly GCA_944385925.1). Taxonomy (GTDB): domain Bacteria; phylum Bacillota; class Clostridia; order Oscillospirales; family Ruminococcaceae; genus CALWZE01. The sequence continues at coordinate 9,033 of CALWZE010000045.1, read as the reverse complement.
GCAAAAAGTCCGCCGGACTGCTTTGCCAACAGATTCAGCAGCTCATACCCATAAGCAGGTTGCCGGCAGATCAGCGCAAGAACCAAAAGCTCAAGCGCGCCCTTTTTCATCTGCTGCAAAAAGCGGTCTTCCATTTTCATCCCCTCTTAATGCTTTATATTTAGTATTGCTAGGTGTATAGTAAATCAAAAATATATTCTTGTCAATCCCGTTTTTCAGCTTTTCTTTGCCGCACCTCTTGACGGGAACCGGTTATATATTTATAATTTATTATACAAATCATACTTTCTCGAAAAAGGAGTTCTATTATGCCTAAGCCGAAGGGGAAATATGCTTGGACAGTAACTGTCGGAGAAAAAGGACAGATCGTGATTCCAAAACAAGCGCGTGAATTGTTTGACATTCGTCCCGGCGATTCCTTGATCGTTCTGGGCGACGTGCGGCGCGGCCTTGCCATTCCGCCGAAGTCCATGTTTACCGAGTTCGCACACGCAGTTTTTGAAACCGCTGAAGAGACCGGGGAAGAATGATCCGGTGCAAGGGGTAAGTATAAGTCATGCAAGCAATTGTGACCAAAGACCTGACCAAAAGGTATGGAAAAATCACCGCCGTTGACAGGCTGAACCTCTCCATAGGGCAAGGTGAATTGTTTGCCCTGCTTGGCGTTAATGGTGCCGGAAAGACAACCACAATCAAAATGCTGTCCTGTTTAACCAGGCCGACCGACGGCGACGGTTATTTAATGGGCAAAAGCATCGTCAGCGAACCTTCCGCCGTTAAGCGGCATATTGGCATTTCACCCCAGGAAACCGCAGTTGCTCCTAACCTGACCGTTTTGGAAAATCTGGAATTGATGTGCGGTGTTCAGGGGTTTTCCAAAATCAAAACCGCCGAAAAGACATCTGCTCTTATTGAGGATTTCGGCCTCGGCATTATACGCAGGCAAAAAGCAGGAAAGCTTTCGGGCGGCTGGCAGCGCAGGCTCAGCATCGCCATGGCATTGATCGGCGAACCCGAAATCCTCTTTTTGGACGAGCCTACTTTGGGTCTGGACGTGATCGCTCGAAGCGAACTATGGGATACGATCCGCTCGCTTAAAGGAAAAGTGACCACTGTGCTTACGACCCACTATTTGGAGGAGGCGGAAGCGCTGTGCGATCGAATCGGGATCATGAAAAACGGGAAATTGGTCGCGCTGGGCAGCGCCCGAACGCTCAAAGCCGACACAGGCGCCGAAACTTTTGAAGACGCCTTTATCAAAATCGTCAAGGAGGCCGGAGAATGAGAGTTCTGACCTTTTCCAGACGGACCGGGAAAGAGATCCTGCGCGATCCGCTGAGCGTGATCTTCGGTCTCGGTTTTCCGATCGTTCTGATTATCCTGCTTTCTGCCATTCAGGCGAACGTGCCTGTCAGTATTTTTGAAATCAATGCGCTCGCGCCCGGGATGACCGTTTTCGGTTTATCCTTCATCTCCCTCTTCTCAGCAGCATTGATTGCCAAAGACCGGGAAAGCGCGCTATTGCAGCGTTTGTACGCAACACCAATGACTGCGCGGGATTTTATTCTCGGGTATTCCCTTCCGCTTTTGCCGATTGCGGTTTTCCAAAGTCTGATTTGTTTTATTACAGGTCTTCTGTTCGGTCTAAAGCTCAAGGCAACCGTTTTTTATGCGCTGCTGTTTGGTTTGCCGGCTTCGCTTTTTTTCATCGCCCTCGGGCTGTTATTTGGCAGTGTGCTGAACCAAAAGCAGGTTGGCGGCATATGCGGCGCGCTTTTGACCAACCTTACAGCATGGCTTTCCGGCATATGGTTTGATCTTGATCTTGTAGGCGGTCCGTTTAAAACTATTGCAGATCTGCTTCCCTTCTCCCACGCAGTTCGGCTTCAGCAGTCTGTATTCGCAGGAGAATTTTCAGGAATTTTCCCCGATCTGCTTTGGGTCGCCGCTTATGCCGCCGCAGCGCTTCTGTTTGCCGTAATACTCTTCTTAAAACAAATGCGGCAATGAGACCTGCTTGGGATAAAAAGCAAAGCGCTCTGTTGTCGGCCATAACTGTGCGCTTTTTTAATCATTTTTCAAAGTACGCCCGCCGCGCGTTTAAAAGGCGGAAGAATGCACCGGGGAATACCTGTCGTTTGCAATCGCCGCCGCGCCGGCAATCCTTCTGAAAAAAGAGACTTGCCGTCGGGAAAGGCAGCTTATTATTCCGTATGAAAAATCGCTGGTAACCGTGCGATTTCTTCTGATTGCATTGTCCCTGTTTGCCAATTCCGATAAGGTCTTATCTATCTCAATGCAATCGCCCAATATCGCAGCGGTCTCATTACAAAAAAGGACCGGAGACTTTGCAAGTCTCCGGTCCTTTTCCTTATTTAATTTTTGAACTGCTGCGCGATGGACGGCGAACCGTCCGGGTTAAGCAATCTTTTTTCTTATGCTTCACCGTAGGCCGCGATCTTCCATTCCGCGTCAGCGGACTCGCGCACAAGATAGAACTCCCAGCGCATTTCCTGTGTGGTCTTGGAGCCGCCGCCGAACAAGCCGCCCTTAGTCGTTATTGTCCGGGTAAAGTCCGCAACCACGACCCGGTTTGCATAAGGATTTTCATACCATTCCGCGGGAAAATCTCCGATATGTCCGAGATTGTTGGTGGCAGTTACCGTATCGCTGACCCCTTCGTCAAAAACAGGGTCCTGCACGGGGGTCGCCATGAGCGCATTGTACGCTTCGGCGTCCTTGGCATTGAGCGCATCAAAAAACTCTGTCACTGTCTGTTCGGCAGTCCGACGGCTCGAAGTCGCGGTCGGCAGCTCCTGATGCTGCCGGCTGACCGCGGCGACCGTCTCGTCGGTGACGCCAAAGATCATGTAGTTATTGGATGTCTGCACCGCGACAAATTTCGCTTGCAGCCAGAATTGCAGGAAATTGCCGGTCTGGACGTCGGTGAAGATAACCTGCGGCTGGTCGGATTTGAAGCTTGCACCCTCCAGGTAATCCCATTTCTCGGTCTGCCAATCATCCCGGATCGAAGCAATTACATCTTCGCAAAGATAATAATTGCATTGCTCGCCAAAAGTCTCACGGTTTGCTTCGTTCGCGATGGTATAAGTTTCTCCTGTTTCATTGCTGTAAACGCTGACCAGACTGTCATCAAACATATCCTCAATGAAAACCAGAGTCGTTTCATTAAATGTGACACCCGGATAACTGGAATTTTCATATAGTTCAGCCGGATTGGTGGCCGTGTGCACTGCCTCGCCGCCCTCTGCCGTCACGCTCGGCGAACCGCCGCATCCGGAAAAAAGCGCTGCGGCAAAAACGACTGCCAGAGTAAGCGCCGTAATTTTTTTGAATCCCTGCATTTGCTCTGCCTCTCTTTCCGGCGGAATTTGACCGCCGCAAGACGAGGATAACACGCCCGGACGCTCCTTGTCAAACCGCCGGCCTGCACCCGGCTTTTCCTGCCGGGCAGTTTACGTCTTTCCTTGCGCATTCGAACAAGTCTTTCTTTCCCCCTTGCGGCGCGAAAAACTTTTCCTTTCCTTCTGCGACGCATTTTTTGCAAAACCTCTGCTCCCCTTTCTATCTCAATTAAGCCGGAAAGCGAATGTCCCACTTCTTGATTTATCAGTAAAAAAAGTAATATAATAGCATGGGAATCAATGGATTTTGATTTTACTGATAAAGGGAGAGCATAACTATGAGCACACTTAACAAAAAAAGCGTGGAAGATCTCGACGTCAAGGGCAAACGCGTTCTTGTGCGCGTTGACTTCAACGTCCCGATGAAGGATGGCGTTATCACCAACGACAACCGTATCGTTGCGGCGCTGCCGACCATCAAGAAGCTGGTAGACAACGGCGGCCGCGTAATTCTTTGCAGCCATCTCGGCAAGCCCAAGAACGGCCCGGAAGCCAAGTTCAGCCTTGCCCCGGCGGCTGTTCGTCTCAGCGAGCTGCTCGGTAAGCCGGTCGTGTTCGCGGATGATGACAACGTCGTTGGCGAAAACGCCAAAAAAGCGGTTGCCGCCATGCAGGACGGCGACGTCGTGCTGCTTCAGAATACCCGTTTCCGCAAGGAAGAGACCAAGAATGAGCCTGCTTTCAGCAAAGAGCTCGCAAGCCTTGCGGACGTCTATGTCAACGACGCATTCGGATCGGCCCATCGCGCCCACTGCTCCACCGTCGGCGTGACCGATTATATCAAGGAAACCGCGGTCGGTTACCTGATGAATAAAGAGATCGAGTTCCTCGGCAACGCGGTCAACAATCCCGTCCGTCCTTTCGTTGCGATCCTCGGCGGCGCAAAGGTTGCGGACAAGCTCAACGTTATCGACAATCTGCTCAGCAAGGTGGACACCCTGATCATCGGCGGCGGCATGGCCTACACCTTCCTCAAGGCGCAGGGCATGGAAGTCGGCAAATCCCTTGTGGACGATGAAAAGCTGGAGTACTGCAAGGAAATGCTGAAGAAGGCTGCGGACAAGGGTGTTAAGCTGCTTCTGCCGGTGGATACCGCCGTTGCGGACGCTTTCCCCGATCCGATCGATGCGCAGATCGAGGTCAGCTATGTGGACAGCGACAAGATCCCTGCCGACAAAATGGGTCTGGACATCGGCCCCAAGACCGAGGCTCTCTTTGCCGAGGCTGTCAAGAGCGCCAAGACCGTTGTCTGGAACGGCCCGATGGGCGTATTTGAAAACCCGGTTCTTGCTGCCGGCACCAAAGCGGTCGCCAAAGCGCTCGCCGAGACCGATGCTACCACTGTCATCGGCGGCGGCGACAGCGCGGCTGCTGTTATGCAGCTTGGCTATGCCGACAAGATGAGCCACATCAGCACCGGCGGCGGCGCGAGCCTTGAATACCTCGAAGGCAAGGTCCTGCCCGGCATTGCCTGCATCCAGGATAAATAATTGTTTATCCGCGGCCCGGGGTCCGCGCCCCGGCCATCTTTTTACAAAATATAGTAAGTCTGTTCACAACAAGGAGATAAAATCTGTATGGATAAAGCCAAACGCGCCGCGGTTATCGCGGGCAACTGGAAAATGAACAAAACTCAGGCGGAGGCCAAAACGCTGATTGAGGGCCTGATCCCCGCCGTTAAGGATGCGGACTGCACCGTTATTATCTGCACCCCCTTTACGGACCTCGCGCTCGCGGTTGAAATGACCAAGGGCACCAACATTCATGTCGGCGCACAGAACTGCCACTTTAAGGAAAGCGGCGCTTACACCGGCGAAATCGCCGCGAACATGCTGACCGAGATCGGCGTTGAATATGTCATCCTCGGCCACAGCGAGCGCCGTCAGTATTTCGCGGAGACCGATGAAACGGTCAATCTGCGTGCGAAAGCCGCGCTTGCCGCAGGACTCAAGCCCATTGTCTGTGTCGGTGAGACGCTGGATGAGCGCGAAGCCGGTCAGATGGAGACTGTCATCGTCCGCCAAACCGAGGGTGCGCTCAAGGACTTTACCGCCGAAGAGCTCTCCCGCACGATCATCGCCTATGAGCCTGTTTGGGCGATCGGCACCGGCAAGACCGCGACTGCCGAGCAGGCAAACGAGGTCTGCGCGCTTATCCGTGCAACGGTTGCCAAACTGTTCAGCCAGCAGGCTGCGGACGCGCTGACCATTCAGTACGGCGGCTCGATGAACCCCAAAAACTGCGACGAGCTGGTTGCCCAGTATGACGTGGACGGCGGCCTGATCGGCGGTGCGGCGCTTAAGCCGGATGATTTCGCGGCGATCGTCAAGGCCGCGAGCAAATAAGGAAAGGCAGAATATGAAACATCCCCTGATGCTGATGATCCTCGACGGTTTCGGGTACAACCCCGAAACCAAGGGGAATGCAATTTACACCGCGAAAACGCCCAACCTGGACAAGCTTTTTGCGGAAAATCCACACACCCTGATCGGCGCTTCCGGTCTGGACGTCGGTTTGCCCGACGGTCAGATGGGCAACAGCGAGGTTGGCCACACCAATATCGGTGCCGGACGTGTTGTTTATCAGGAGCTTACCCGGATCTCCAAGGAAATCCGGGAAGGCGAATTCTTCCAAAATGAAGCGCTTTGCGGCGCGATGGACAGCGCTGTCAAAGCAGACAAGGCAGTGCATCTGATCGGTCTGCTCTCGGACGGCGGTGTTCACAGCCACATCGAACACCTGTTCGCGCTGATTGATCTCGCCAAGCAGCGCGGCGTGCAGAAGTTGTACGTGCATGCGCTGCTTGACGGACGCGACACCCCGCCGGAATCCGGTAAAGGCTATGTGCAGCAGCTTTGCGACAAGCTGCGTGAAACCGGCGTCGGCATGGTCGCGACGGTCATGGGCCGTTACTACGCCATGGATCGCGACAACCGCTGGGAACGGGTTCAGAAAGCTTACGACGCGATGGTCTGCGGCGAGGGCGAATTTGTTGGCGATCCGGTTGAAGCAGTACAGAAGAGCTACGACGCCGGGGTTACCGATGAATTTGTCGTTCCGGTCGTCTGCGCACATGGCGCAGAGGTTTCGGAAGGCGACAGCATGATCTTCTTCAACTTCCGTCCCGACCGTGCCCGGGAAATCACCCGCACCTTTGTCGACCCGGAATTTTCCGGCTTTGCACGCAAGAAAGGCTATTTCCCGGTTCACTATGTCTGTTTCACCGAATATGACGCGACCATGCCCAACGTCGAGATCGCGTTTAAGCCGCAGGATCTTGTCAACACCTTCGGTGAGTATATCGGCGAGCAGGGTCTTACTCAGCTTCGCATTGCCGAAACCGAGAAGTACGCCCACGTCACCTTCTTCTTCAACGGCGGCAACGAAAAGCCTTACAAGAATGAGGATCGCGCACTGATCAATTCCCCCAAGGTTGCAACCTATGACCTGCAGCCCGAGATGAGCGCCTATCTTGTGACCGACGAGGTCGTTAAGCGGATTGAGTCGGACAAATACGACGTCATCATCCTCAACTTTGCAAACTGCGACATGGTCGGTCACACCGGCGTTTTTGAAGCCGCAGTGAAGGCTGTCGAGGCTGTGGACACCTGTGTTGGCCGAGTAGTCGAGGCAATGCGCGCCAAGGGCGGTATTGTGCTGCTGACTGCCGACCACGGCAACGCCGACCGGATGCTCGCGGAGGATGGCACTCCATTCACCGCGCACACCACCAATCCGGTTCCCTTCATGGTGATCGGCAAGCCGGATGCCAAGCTGCGTGAGGGCGGCAGACTTGCCGACATTGCGCCGACCATGCTCAAGCTGCTGGGACTTGCTGTTCCGGCCGAGATGGACGGCAAAAGCCTTATTGAATAATTTCAGTATCATCACCACCACAGATCGCGCTGCGGCGGGCTCGCAGCCTGCCGCAGCGCGCGCCATATCCGGTTAAATTTCCGGACATAAAAAGGAGGGTTCGCCATGAGTATGCATCTAACCGCCAAACCGGGTGAGATCGCCGACAAGATCCTGTTGCCCGGCGATCCGCTGCGTGCAAAATATATTGCCCAGACTTACTTCACCGATCCTGTCTGTGTAAACGAGCTGCGCGGCGCCTATTGTTTCACCGGCACATATAAAGGGCAGAAAATGTCTGTGCTTGGAACCGGCATGGGGATTCCCTCCGTACTTATTTACACGACCGAACTTTGCAGCGAATACGGCTGCCAAAAGCTGATCCGCACCGGTACCTCCGGCGCTTACGACCCCAATCTTCAGCTGATGGATATTGTGCTTTCGCAGGCGACCTGCACAACTTCTTCACTGAACGATCATATTTTTAAAGGGCATTTTGCGCCCATTGCAGACTTTGAGCTGCTGCAAAAAGCATATAATCTGGCAAAAGAGAAAAATATTCGCGCCTTTGTCGGGAACACTATCTGCAACGACCATCTTTATCAGGACCCGCGTGGCTATGATCCCACTGTGTGGGCCGATTATGGCGTTATCGCAAGCGAGATGGAGGCCGCAGCTCTTTACACCGTCGCCGCGCGCTATCGCCGTCAGGCGCTCGCCATCACGACAGTCGTGGTTGGTGCCGACGTCGAACTTGGCGCCGAAAAAAGCAGCGCCGTGCTTTCCAATCCCGGCATTCAGGTCGGCGATGCACAGAAGCAGAATGGCTTGGATGACATGATTCTGCTTGCGCTGGAAACCGCCTTGGATTAATCAGTCAGTTCTTTGAACCGGGCGCGGTTCATAAAAATACTCAGGAGGTTCAATCATGGGAAAAATCTTTAAATTTGTATCCGGACTCGCTATAACCGGAGGCGCTTTGGCCGCCTTGACCTATCATCTTCAGAAGAAGGGCGTCGTCAACATCGAGGTCAATTATGACGACGAAGAAGGCAATCCGGTTACCAAACCGATCGATCAGATCGTAGACGAAAACGTTGACAAACTGAAGACCAAAGCTTCGGCCGCAATGGGAGACCTGTCCGATAAGGCGGTTTCCATGGCTCAGGACGTCAAGCAGACCGCCAAGGAGCAGTTTGACAATCTTTCCAATCAGCTGCGCAAAGGTAAGGAGACAGTCGTCGAGTTTGCTGAAGAAGCCGCGGATGAAGTGAAGGAAGAGGTCGCGGAGGATTTTTGCGAAGTTGCCGAAAAGCTGGAAGAGACAGCGGAAAAAATCGATCAGTAATTGCGATATTTTACAACGTAAATATATCTGCCATTGAAATTGTCTGATTTACTGTTGCTGCAAGTTTTCCGTTGCCTGTCCTTTGCGCGGTAAATGTGAAAAAATGCCGAGCACTCACTTCCCTGGCACAAAAGCTTGTGCTGCGATATTATTCTATTCCAACGCGCTGATTCGCAGCCGAATAAGCTGCAATCAGACTTTTGCAAAAAAGTTTTACTTTCTATTGACATCATTGTTCAGGCATGTTATTATATATAGGCACTCAGGAAAGGTGCTTATATATCGCGGGGTAGAGCAGTTGGTAGCTCGTCGGGCTCATAACCCGGAGGTCGCAGGTTCAAGTCCTGTCCCCGCAACCATGATAAGTTGACAGATTTCGAATGGGATCTGTCAACTTTTTTATAC
>CALWZE010000044.1 GCA_944385925.1 uncultured Clostridia bacterium | reverse complement strand
CCGTTTCGGACAGCGTTGAAGCGCCGGTAGAACAGGGGCAGATCCTGGGCGCAGTGGATGTTTACTGCGACGGCGCGCTGATCGGAAGCTATCCGATCAAGGCGGCAAAAACGATTGAAAAACTGGATTTCAAAAGCGGGTTGGAAAAGCTGCTGGACGCTGTGTTCACCATGTAAATGCCTCTAAATCGCCTTGACAGAAAGGGCGGGTTGCTATATCATTAACATACCGAAACCGATCATAGGATCGGGGGAAAAGAGGGGGTTAATGACATGGCGATCAGACTCAACTCTGCATATCTTGACGGCTTTGTTTCCGAGGCGGATTTCGAAGCGATGGCGCCCGCAATGCGTGAGGTCTGCGCGAAGCTCGCAAACGGTACCGGCGCCGGCAATGACTACATCGGCTGGCGTGATCTGCCGGTTGATTATGACAAGGAGGAATTCGCGCGCATTAAGGCGGCGGCGCGCAGAATCCGTGAAACCAGCGACGTGCTGGTGGTAATCGGCATCGGCGGCTCCTATCTCGGCGCCCGTGCGGTCATCGAGATGCTTGGCAGCCAGTTTTTCAACGAATTCAGCCCGCTGAAGGTATATTTTGCGGGCAATAACATCAGCGGCGATTATCTTAATCATATTCTCAAGCTCTGCGAAGGCAAGCGCCTGAGCGTCAACGTTGTATCCAAATCCGGTACGACGACCGAGCCCGCGCTTGCTTTTCGCGTGTTTAAAAAGCTGCTTGAGGATCGGTACGGAAAAGAGGAAGCTGCAAAACGGATTTATGCGACGACCGACCGTGCGCGCGGCACATTGAAGAGCCTCGCGGACGCCGCGGGTTATGAGACTTTCGTCATCCCGGATGACGTCGGCGGCCGCTATTCGGTTTTGACCGCTGTCGGCCTGCTGCCCATTGCGGCGGCGGGATTTGACATTGACAAGCTGATGCTGGGCGCCCAGACTGCGCGCTCGCAGTTTTCCAATGATCTGCCGGACAACCCCGTTAACCGCTATGCGATGGCGCGCAATATCCTGTACAATCAGGGGAAACGGGTGGAAACGCTCTCCTGCTTTGAACCGGCCTTTACCCTTTTTGCGGAATGGTGGAAGGAGCTTTATGGAGAAAGCGAAGGCAAGGATAAAAAAGGCCTGATGCCGACTTCGGTAATCTTCTCTACCGATTTGCACAGCATGGGACAGTATATTCAGGACGGCAGCAGGGTGCTCTTCGAAACGTTTGTCGCGTTCCAAAATCCGGCCTCTGATTTCACCGTGGCGGAAGAGCCCGGGGATTTTGACGGGCTGAATTATCTGGGCGGAAGGACGATGTCCTTTGTTAACAAAAACGCGCAGAGCGGCACGATTCTCGCCCACGTTGAGGGCGGCGTTCCCTGTATGGTAGTGGAAGCAGATCGAATTGACGAGCAGAATATCGGCGAACTGATCTATTTCTTTGAGCGGTCCTGCGCGGTTTCGGGATATTTGCTCGGCATCAATCCCTTTAACCAGCCGGGTGTTGAGAGCTACAAGCGGAATATGTTTGCACTGCTGGGTAAACCGGGCTTTGAAAAAGAACGGGAACAACTCATTCAGAAAATTAAGTAAAAAATTTCATTTTTCGGAGGATTCAGCCAATGATTAAGCTTATAGTAGGAAACAAGGGTTCGGGCAAGACAAAAATGATGATCGACATGATCAACGAAGCTACCCAGACCGTTGCCGGAAACATCGTGTGCATCGAAAAAGGCATGAAGTCGACCTATAACATCAAGTCGTCCGTGCGCATCATCGACGTTGACGATTACGCGATCAAGGGCTATGACGAGTTCTTCGGATTCTTTATGGGCGTCCTGGCGGGCAACTACGACATTGAGGAAGTTTATGTTGACGGTATCCTCAAAATCGGCGGCCAGGACGTGGAGGGCTTCTCGGTTCTGCTGGACCGCATCGCCGAGCTTGCAATGCCCAATCTTAAGGTCGTTTTCACCGTCTCCACTGACCTTTCCAATCTGACCGACGGGATCAAGAAATATCTGTAAACAGACGGTTAAAAACTATTGACAATCGCCCGCTGGTCGGGTATAATAGCAAGGCACGTGTGAGACGCGGAAACTTTGTTAAAGGCTTGCCGGCGCTCCGTGCAAAAATTTCAATTACGAGTTGTGACTGCGCACACTTGACGATTCACACGATGAGGAGGTGCTAAAAGTGGCAGTACCAAAGAGAAGGGTTTCCAAAACTCGGCGTGACAAAAGACGCTCCTCGGTGTGGAAACTTGCTGTCCCCGGCTTTGCAAGATGCTCGCACTGCGGCGAACTGATGGTTCCCCACAGAGCGTGCGGCAACTGTGGCTACTACAAGGGCAGAGAAGTAGTCAATAAGGAAGCGTAAGAAACGCACTTAAAGACGAGGATGTCAAATCCTCGTCTTTTTTGTAATCCGTGCGAATGATGTCGCTTGCGGGACTTTTTTGGAAAGAGGGCGTGTTTTTTGGCGGTTGTCATAACACATATTCGTCCGGGCAGCTCTGCGGAAGGCTTGGGAATCCAGCCCGGGGCCCGGCTGCTGCGTGTCAACGGACATGAGATCAATGATGTGCTGGATTATGGTTTTTATACTACAGCGACCCATTTGGAGCTTGAGATCCAGCAGCCGGACGGCAGCATGCAGCGCTTCGAGGTTTTTAAAACGACCCATGACGAACTGGGCCTGGACTCGGACAGCTTCCTGATGGACAGGCAGCACAGCTGTAAAAACAGCTGCGTGTTCTGCTTTATTGACCAGCTTCCGCCGGGATTGCGGGAAAGTCTCTATTTTAAAGATGACGATGAACGGCTCTCTTTTCTGTTTGGAAATTATATCACCCTGACTAACCTCACCGAACGGGAAATTGACCGCATTATTGAAATGAAAATCTCGCCGGTCAACATCTCGGTTCATACGACAGATCCGGCGCTTCGATGCAAAATGATGGGCAATCGCTTTGCAGGCGAACGTCTGGTCTATCTGGAAAAACTGGCCGCTGCGGGGATTGAGATCAACTGTCAAATCGTTTTGGTTCCGGGCATGAATGACGGCGCGGCGCTGGACAAGACCCTCGCTGACCTCTGTCGTCTTTGGCCTTCGGTGCGCAGCATAGCCTGTGTGCCGGTGGGTTTGACCGCGCACCGGCAGGGCCTTGCGCAGCTCACTCCTTTTGATGCCAAAGGGGCAGCGCAGGTGATCGATCAAATCGACCGGGCCAACGAACAGATGCAGAAAAAGCATGGGGGCAACCTCGCCTATGCAAGCGACGAATTTTATCTGCTGTGCGGCAGAAAAATACCGCCGATGGATTATTATGGCGAGTTGTATCAGATTGAAAACGGCGTCGGCATGCTCGCGGTTCTTTTTGATGAGTTTCACGCCGCGCTTAAAATGGAGGAGCCGGACAACACGATCGCGCACCGCTGTCAGATTGCGACGGGCGAGGCGGCTTACGGCTCGATTTGTGCGCTTGTCCGGGAGGCAGCGCAGAAATTCCCGGGAATTGATTGCCGGGTAACAGCGGTTAAAAATGAGTTTTTTGGCGGCAATGTCTCTGTTTCCGGTCTGGTGACAGCGACCGATATTCTGCGGCAAATTGGGCCTGCCGGAGAAACCGGACGGCTGCTGATTCCTGAAAATATGCTGCGGCGGGAAGGCGATCTGTTTTTAGACAGCATTTCGGTAGAGCAGCTTGCACAAAAGCTTGGGCGGGAAGTTCGGGTCGTCAGCGACGGCGCCGATCTGCTGGACGCCCTTTGCGGGAGGTGAAGAGATGACACAAAGCGTAGTGGCGGTGGTGGGAAGGCCGAATGTCGGCAAATCCACCCTGTTTAACAAATTGATAGGAGAACGCCGCTCAATCGTGGATGATACGCCAGGCGTAACCCGTGACCGGGTATATGGCGAGTGTGAGTGGCAGAATTACCGTTTTCAGCTTATCGATACAGGCGGAATCGAGACCGGCGCCGACGATGAGATCCTGCGTCATATCCGGCAGCAGGCCGAACTTGCGATTGATATGGCGGACGTTGTGG
>CALWZE010000043.1 GCA_944385925.1 uncultured Clostridia bacterium | reverse complement strand
ATCGGCCGGGGCAAGGCGGCCAGCGCGCCGTCAGGACGCCCAAGCCGCTATGATCCTTTTAAATCGAGATAAAAAATGAGGAGATAGAGCAAAATATGAAATTAGGTATCGTCGGGCTTCCGAACGTCGGCAAGAGCACCCTGTTCAACGCCATCACCAACGCGGGCGCGCAGTCGGCCAACTATCCTTTCTGCACCATCGAGCCGAACGTCGGCATGGTCGCCGTTCCGGACGAACGTCTGGACCGGCTCGCCGAAATGTATCATCCGAAAAAATACACCCCCGCGACCATCGAATTTGTCGACATCGCGGGCCTTGTCAAGGGCGCAAGCAAGGGCGAGGGGCTTGGCAACAAATTCCTTTCCCATATCCGCGAGGTGGACGCGATCATCCATGTCGTGCGCTGCTTTGAGAGCACCGAGATCATCCATGTGGACGGCTCGGTCGATCCCATCCGGGACATCGACGTCATCGAGCTGGAACTCATCCTTTCCGACCTTGAGCTGGTGCAGCGCCGCATCGACCGCACCACCAAGGCGCTCAAAGGGGACAAAAAGCTTCAGCCGGAACTGGATTTCCTCAAGCGTCTTGAAGCGCACCTGTCCGAGGGACATTCCGCGCGCAGTCTGGAGCTGGAGGGCGATCTCGAGCAGGCAGTGCTTGCGGACATGCCGCTCCTTTCCTCAAAGCCGGTCATCTTCTGCGCCAATCTGTCCGACGACGATCTGTTCGGCGGCGCCGGGGAAAATCCGCACTATCTGCGTGTCTGTGAACGCGCAAAGGAGGAGGGAGCCGGGGTTATCGCGGTCTGCGCACAGGCCGAGCAGGAGATTGCCGGCCTGAGCGGGGAAGAGCGCCGCGCTTTTCTCGCCGATCTCGGCATCGAGGAAAGCGGACTGGACAAGCTCATCAAGGCGAGCTATGCGCTGCTTGGCCTGATCTCCTTCCTGACGGCGGGCGAGCCGGAGGTTCGCGCATGGACCATCCGCAAGGGCACCCGCGCGCCGCAGGCTGCCGGCAAGATCCACAGCGACTTTGAACGCGGCTTCATCCGCGCCGAGATCGTCGCCTTTGACGACCTCATGGCCTGCGGCTCGATGGCCGCCGCGCGGGAAAAAGGCCTTGTGCGCAGCGAAGGCAAGGACTATGTCATGCAGGACGGCGACGTCACCCTCTTCCGCTTTAACGTTTAAGGAGTTTTCCTTTTTGGCGGCCTTGTGTATTTCTCTCTGCGCCGCCGCAGCCTTTTTGCGGCAGGCGTAGGGCGCGCCGCGATTTTTAAGCCGGGCGCAGCAGGGGAACTGCATGATTTCCGAACAGGGATTTTGCAAGCAAGCCTTTTATGTGCTGCAACGCCGCGCCGGCTGTTCCACGGTCCGCGGGGAGATGGGGCAGACCGTGTATTATTTACCTTTGAAAAGGTTATTCGCATTGTTTTTTCCGTTCCGCAAACTCCAGGCGAAAGCGCAAAAGCGAGTATTTCGCCCCGGCACAAAAAGAAGCCCTTCCGAAAGCCGCACAGCGCGGCCGCACATCAAAACAAAAAGACAGGCGCGCGCCTGTCCGAACCGAGGAGTCAATATGAAAATTGCGATCGTCTGCGCGATGGAGGACGAAATCCGCCTGCTTCGCGACAAAATGCAGAATGCCGCCGATTGTGAGCAGGCGGGCATCCATCTGACAACCGGCGCCCTTTGCGGCGCCGAGGTCATGCTCTGCCTTGGCGGGATCGGCAAGGCAAACGCGGCCGCCACCGCCCAATATGCAATCTGCGCTTTTCAGCCGGATTATCTTCTCAATATCGGCCTTGCCGGCAACTGCACCGGCACCCTGCCGCTGGGGGGCGCGGCGCTCGCCGACCGGCTGGTTTACCACGACTTCAACATGGCTTTTGCGGCGGAAAACCCGCCCTATACCGAATTTTACACCCCCAACCCGCTGCTGCTGGAAACCGCCGCGTCGGTTCTTGAGCAGCTCGGCGTCCCCTATGTGAAGGGCACGGTCGCGACCGGCGACCAGTTCATTCAGGATGAAGGGGTCAAAAACGACATCGTCGCGCGCACCGGCGCTTCGGCAGTCGAGATGGAGGGTGCGGCCTTCGCACACATCTGCCAGAAAAACGGCAAGCCTTTCTTAAACATCAAAATCATGTCCGACAATGCCGGAGACGGTGCGCTGGATGATTTCCACGCGTCCCTTTCCATGGCCGATTACTGCGCACGGTCTGTCTCGATCCTGGAGGGGATCGCCGCGGCGCTCATGCAGCGGTAAAGGCATAAATTTGCGCCGGAACGGCCGGTCTTTTCGCCCGCTTACCAGATGTGCCAGTTAAAGAAATTATACATGGAACCGCACCGGCGGCTCGTGACCGTGTCCCGTGCGTTTGCCATGCAGCGATCAAAAAAGGCGTCCCCGGCTCAGGACGCCTTTTTTATTGTAAAATAATACCCGCGGCGGCGCAGCTTGCCGGAAAGCTGTGTCAATACACCTTGCCGACCAGCCAGTTCAGTGCGCGGACCGGCAGCAGCTTTGCAAGCAGGACGAAGAATTTATATTTTCCGCCCGCCGTGTAGAGCGGACGGGGATTGGCCGCGTTCGCCGCGCGCAGCACGACTGAGGCAACCTTTTCCGGGCTCATGCCGTTTTGTTCATCCTTTTCCATCGCGCTTACCGCCCGCTCGATCTCGGCGCCGTAGATTTCCGCGCCCGCAACGGTTTTTTGCCGCGCGGCAGTGAAACCGGTGTGGGCATCTCCCGGCATGACCGCGCAGACCCGGACGCCGAACCCGCGCACCTCGTTGGCAAGCGCGAGGGTCAGAGAATTGATCGCAGCCTTGCTCGCCGAGTAAAATGCCTGAAACGGAATCGCGATGGGAGCCGCCACCGAACTCATATTGATAATGCGCGGATCGCTGCTTTTGCGCAGATAAGGCAGCGCCGCCTTACAGCAATTAAAGGTGCCGAAAAAATTTACCTCAAAGATGCGGTGCGCATGCTCGGCCGGGGTGAATTCGATCGCGCCCGAGATCCCCATGCCCGCGTTGTTGACCAGAAGATCGATCCGTCCCTGCTGCTGCGCGATCTGCGCCATCGCGGCTTCCACCTGTGCGGGGTCGGTCACGTCCGCATCGATATGCCGCACGGTTTCGGTGCTCTGCCCGCTCCGGCTCAGTTCATAGACGATCTCCCCCTGCTGTGCAAGAAGCTGCGCCACGGCGCGGCCTATGCCGCTGCTGCCGCCGGTGACCACTGCGACTCTGTTCATACTCTGTCCTCCCCGACGCCCGCCGATGCGCGGCGGGCAATTTTGTCGCCCATTATTTTAGCATACAAAATCCGTTCGGTCGACTGTCTTTTTCCCGTGATTTTGTCCGGCGCGCGGGAAGGGAAGGATCTGCCCGCCGGTTAAGGATTCGGCGAAAAGCCTGCTGTGCAAATAACACGCGGCGGCGGATTTTGCCGCTCAGACAGAATCTTTCTGCTGTGCACGCCGGTCAAGGGCGCTTTCCTGACGGACGAGACCCGCTTTTTCCAGCGCAAGAACGATCGCCGGAATAAACAGGAGCTGTGCCGCTATCCCCGGAAGCGCGGTCAAAAAAGCGGCTGTCAGCCAAAGCTCCATTGTGTAGGCGCCTGCGCGGAATACCAGCGCATTGAGCGCCCCATAGGTTAGCCGGCCCGCCAGCATCGCGCCCACAAGGGACAAATAAAGATTTACGCTTCGGTACGGGGTGCGCACGGCGCGGACAAGCAGCCCGCTGACCAGCCCGTATACCGCAAGCTCACAGAGCATCTGCGGAAGCATCGCCGCGGGCGGCATGCCGGTTACCGCGCTGGAGATCAGCGGCGCCAGCAGACCGCAGAGCATGCCGTATACCGGCCCGCAGATAAGGCCGCACAAGAGCACCGGAATATGCATCGGAAGAAAGACACTGCCCGCATTGGGGATCGTGTGAAAAGCGAGCGGCAGCGTCACGCCGATTGCGACAAACAGACCCGCAAAAACTAATCTTCTGGTATTGCCCATAACAAAAACCTCCTCTAAAAACAGAGAATGCCGCGAAAGCATCCTCAAAAAGCGGATTGCCTTCGTGGCACTGGTTTCGGTTTCGGCCGCGGACTTCCTGTCCGCGCATCCAGTATAACACCGCCGTCATCCGCCCGCCAAGCCCCCGCGGGGGATCTCTTTTTTTAAGCCGGCATGACCCGTTAAATTATCCGGCGCCGTTGTTTTTATGCGCTGCGGCGGCTGGGCCGTGTCCTGTTTGTGCGCCCGCGCGGCTTTTTGTGAACGCAATTTCTCTTTCTTTTTCGTCCCGGCGCGTGGTACAATAAAGGTCCCCGCTTGCGGGGAATTTCAAATATGTGCGAGGCAATGCCATGAACGATAAAGAAGTATCCGAACTGCGCCGCCGTCTGCGGCCTGACAAGAACAATATCAGCCATATCTACGGCTGCTACGTCAACGAGCGAAGGGAAATTCTATCCAGCTTTGACCTGCCGCTTGTCTCCACGCCCGCGGAGGAGGTGGAGAAATATATGGCGCTGCTCAAAAAAGGACTGTCCGGCTCGCTTGGGAAAAATCTTCTGGACCTCTCCTTTTCCACCACGCAGGTCGTGGAGGGTGAGGAACACAAGCTGCTGATGACCCTGCGCAATACCGCGCTCAAAGAGGAGAGCGCCCGCTCCGCCTTTTTTCAGAAAATCATCGGCTCGCTCGCAATGGAGGGCAATTATCTCGTGCTGATTGCGGCGGATACCTATGACATCCCCTTCCGCGGCAAGGACGGGCAGGGCATGGAGGACGCGTCCAGCGAGATGTTCTCCTATTTTCTCTGTGTTCTGTGCCCGGTCAAGCCGACCAAGCCGGGCCTTCGCTACTGCGCCGAGGACAGCGGCTTCCACAGCCGCATTGCAGACTGGGTCGTCGCGCCGCCGGAACTCGGTTTTCTTTTTCCCGCTTTTGACGACCGCAGCGCGAACCTTTACGGCGCGCTGTACTATACAAAAGATCCCGCGGAGATTCATGAAGAGCTGATCGACGCCCTGTTTCAGATTGAACCGCCCATGCCGCCTGCGGAGCAGAAAGAGACCTTCCGCAGCATACTCGGGGATGCGCTGGAGGAGGATTGCAGCCTGGAGGTGGTGCAGTCGGTGCACAACGGCATTACCGCTGCGCTGGAGGCGCACAAAGCCAGCAAGCAAACCGACCCGCTTACCTTCTCAAAATACGAAGTGCGCGACCTTTTGGAGGATGCCGGCGTGCCGGATCAGCGTGTCACCGCTTTCGAAAGCCGGTTTGACGAACAATTCGGCGCCGAGGCCGAGCTGCCGCCCAAAAACCTGATTGACGCGCGCGCTTTTGAGCTCAAAACCCCCGACGTGGTCATCAAGGTAAACCCGGCGCGCAGCGACCTTGTCGAGACCCGTGTGATCGACGGACGGCATTATATACTGGTTAGCGCCGAGGGCGGCGTCGAGGTCAACGGGGTGCCGGTGCACATTGCTTCGGAAGCGGCGCCGCTTTGATTGTGCGCGCTTTCACAGATTTGGATTTTATGAGGGTTTCTGCCGCGCAGAACAGCAAAATTAAAAGGGCCTTACCGCCGCGCTTGAAAGTGCAGCGGTAAGACCCTTTTTCATTCAGATCAAAGGTTATTTCTCGATAACTTCGAGAACGCCCATCGGGCAGGCTTTTGCGCAGATGCCACAGGCGATGCACTTGGAGGCATTGGGCGCATTCTCAAAAAAGACGATCGCGCCGAAGGGGCAGACCTCTTTGCACTTGCCGCAGCCAACGCAGAGCTTTTTGTTGATCATGTACACGCCGGTCTTGGGATTCTGGGTGATCGCGCCGGCTTCGCACGCCTTAGCGCATTTGCCGCACTGTACGCAGATCGCGGGCTTGACGACGCCGGACTTCTCCACGATATGAATGCAGGACTTTGCGGGATCATACTCTTTGTAGAATGCTTCGGAGCAGGCACGCTCACAGGCAAGGCAGGCCATGCATTCGACATCTTTTTTTACGCTCAGCTTTTTCATATCCATTTACCCTTTTTTCTGTGTTTTTTCTCTGTCTTGTGATCTATTTTACCTTGCCTGCAAAAAAGTTTCAACTTACTTTTTTATGCTTACAAAAATTTTTCTTTTCTGCGCGCAAACCCTGCCAAGTGGTTCGCCTGCACAAGCGAATAGAGAGGAACCATTAAACTGAAAAAAATCTCGAAAGTGTTTTGAGATTTTTCTGTCCGGCTGCGGGCGGGCAGAGATGGATCACATCCGCAGCCGTTCTATCCCGCAAACCGTGAACGCATCGGCGAAAATACAAAGGCTAAGAGGCCTTTTGCCCGCACACAAGGCAAATTTTTTCACTGACGCTCTTCTCGTTGCACAGGGTACGTGCTATAATCCTGCTGTACGTTTTTAAAAAAGGAGGGAAGGCGCTTTGAAATTTCTTTGCGCCGTACGCAGAATAAAAGCCGCCCATGCAAAGCTCTGCAAATGAATTCATACTGCTTTACATGGGAGAAGAAACGATGAAAGAAAACAAATATGACGATCCGGAATTTTTCAGCGCGTATGCCGGGATGACCCGCTCAAAACTCGGGCTTGCGGGCGCCGGCGAATGGCCGGAACTTGAAAAACTTTTGCCGGATTTTTCAAATAAACGGGTACTGGATCTTGGCTGCGGGTACGGCTGGCACTGCGCTTACGCCGCGGCGCACGGCGCGCATTCGGTGCTCGGCGTGGATATCTCGGCAAAAATGCTGGACGAAGCCGCGCGCAGAAACGGCGGCAGCAATATCGAATACCGCCGCGCCGCAATGGAGGACCTCGTCTTTGCGGAAGGGTCTTTCGATCTTGTGCTCAGTTCACTTGCACTGCATTATGTCCGGGATTACCCGAAAATGATCCGAAATATCTCCGAATGGCTGGCGCCAAACGGCGCGTTTATCTTTTCGACCGAACATCCGGTTTTCACCGCGCGCGGTGACCAGGACTGGTATCGGGACGCACAGGGAAACATCCTGCATTTTCCGGTGGACCGCTACTTCGATGAAGGGGAGCGGGAAGCGGTTTTTCTGGGCCAGAAGGTTATCAAATACCACCGTACTTTGACCACTTTGCTCGGCGTGCTGCTGGAAAACGGCTTCCTGCTTCGCGCTGTGGTCGAGCCGCAGCCCCCGCAGACGCTGCGGCATCTTCCGGAAATGCAAAACGAACTGCGCCGGCCGATGATGCTGCTTGTTTCTGCGGTCAAGCAGCAATAATTGGCGCGCAGAGTCTCCAATTGATTTTGCCGTTTTTTGTTTGAGTTCCCGGCGGGAACATTAGAAAGGTTTCTTATCGTATGGCGAAACAAAAACACTCTTTTAAGACGACACTCGAATTATTCTCCACATTTTTGAAAATCGGCGCTTTTACCTTTGGCGGCGGTTACGCAATGATCCCGCTTATTCAGCGGGAGGTCGTGGAGCGCAAACACTGGATCAGCGAACAGGACATTCTGGACGTCGTGGCGATTGCGGAAAGCACCCCCGGGCCGATCGCCATCAATGCGGCGACCTTTGTCGGCTATCGCGTCGCCGGCTTTGCGGGCGCTTTTTTCTCCACGCTCGGGGTTGTGCTGCCCTCCTTTCTGATCATTGTCGCAATTTCTTTTGTGCTGCGCCAATTTGAGGACAGCCGCGTGGTCCAATATGCTTTTGCCGGAATCCGCGCAGGGGTACTTGCGCTGATCCTGCGGGCACTGCTGTCTATGTACCGTCAATGCCCGAAAAACCTCTTTTCCTATCTGCTCGCTGCGGCCGCATTTATCTGCGTCGCCGTTTTTAATGTCAGCGTGCTGCTGGTAATTCTCGGCTGCGCGGCGGCAGGACTTGCATACAGCGCATTCGCGGCAGGGAGGATGAAGAAATGATTTTTCTGGAATTGTTCTGGACCTTTTTCATGATCGGCGCCTTCACCTTCGGCGGCGGCTACGCCATGCTGCCGCTGGTGCAGGCCCAGGTGCTGGCGCACGGCTGGCTGTCCAGTGAGGAACTGGTAAACTTTATCGCCGTCAGCGAAAGCACCCCCGGCCCCTTTGCGGTCAACGTATCCACCTATGCCGGTATGCAGACCGGCGGACTTTTCGGCGCTTTCTGCGCAACGCTTGGGGTCGTGCTGCCCTCCTTCCTCATCATTCTGCTTGTCGCGCGCTGTTTCGTCAAATTTCAATCCAGCCGCGTCGTTCAAGGCTGCATGTTCGGTCTGAAGCCCGCGGTTGTAGGCCTGATCGCGGCGGCTGTGGTATCAACCGGGCAGACCGTCTTTTTTGAAAACGGCTTTTCGGCCGCCGCCCTCGGTTCTCCCGCCTTTTTGTGTTCCGCCGGAATTTTCCTGCTCATGCTCATTCTTTCCATGAAAAAGGCGCACCCTATCCTGATCATTCTTCTGTCCGCCGTGCTCGGGATCGGGGTAGGATATCTGCCCTTCATGGCCTGATGAGCGCGCCCTTTTATTAAAGACATCTGATAAATTAAAACCACCCGCAAGGCGGGTGGTTTTTTATACTTCAGCGGCGAGGAGTTTCCGCATCGCCGAAAAAGCGAACGGTCCCGCTTCAAACATCGAAACAAAACGTGATCTTGTCAAATGGCCGGGCGAAAAGGACGCAGCGGGGGAAGTTTTCCCTATACGGACGGCGGGGCGGGATGTACCATGCAAAAGTTTCAGTAAATTCGGAAAAGCTTGCCGGCTTTTTGCCTTCCGGCGCTCAGCCAGGATTCGGCTCAGACCGTAATTCTGATTTCGGCTATTCTCAGGGGATACAATGCACATAATTCAAAGCCATCATCTTTCTCTGCATGCTCCTTATTCGGACGGGGCTTAAATGCGTCATGCGAAGCTTTTGTCCGCTCTATGCTCTGTGCCGTTTGTCTTTTAAAATCTCAGCCGTCTGGTATCCAAATTCCCTTTCAGTTCTGTCCTTTTTCCCGGCCATGCTGCGCGCCCTGACCGTTACCCTGGCCCTTACCTTGACCATAGCCGCCGCCCGGTATTGCCTGTGTATCGCCGCCGAGCTGTTCAATCCGTTCCCGCAGTTCCCGCATGGTCATCTGCGCGGCCTGCCGGGGGGTCAGCGTGGGGTCCAATGCCGCAAGCTCAAGATAAGCGCGGTATTTTCCAAAAGACAGGCCGCATTCGTGCGCCGCATTGATCTGGGAATAGTCGGCCGTACCGCAGTAGATATTTCGGCCGCTACCCGCGCACTGCTGCACCGCGTCCAAAAGCGCCTGCTGCTGGCCTTCACGCGTCGCGGCCACCGCAATGCACAGCTCTTCTTCCCGCGCAAGGCAGTCCTGGATTTCCTGCCGGGCCAGCACCGTTTCCACCGCGCGGGAGACCGGCATGAACCGGATATTCAATCCGTCGGCCAGCTGTTCGCCGTCCTCGTTCCATCCCTGCACCTGTACCACATATCCGAACCGGTTAACACTCAGCTCAAGCGAGGGATTGACGTCGATGCTGACCGCGGCTGTGGGAGACATCCAGAGCCAGCCGGACAGAATGATCAGCGCCGCGGCGGCAAAAGCGGCCGCAGGCAATCTCCAGCGGCGAGCCGGTCTTTTCGCGGACGCCGCGTGCTGGCGAACTGCCCGCATGGTTTGGTCCTTCATTGCCTGCGAGGCGTGAACCGCGTCGAAGGACGCTTTAATCCGGTCATCCAATTTGCTCACCTCCAAGCTTCTTTCTGAGCTTTTCCCGCGCTCTTGTCAGACAGGTATACACCGTGTTGGGATTTTTTCCGAGTATTTTTCCGATCTGCGGCGCGGTATACCCTTCGTAATAGTGCAGATAGACAATTTCCCGCTCTTTTGCGGACAGGGTAAGCACCGCCTGTAATACT
This sequence comes from uncultured Clostridia bacterium, assembly GCA_944385925.1. Classification (GTDB taxonomy): domain Bacteria; phylum Bacillota; class Clostridia; order Oscillospirales; family Ruminococcaceae; genus CALWZE01. The sequence continues at coordinate 53,518 of CALWZE010000043.1, read as the reverse complement.
TCCTGATTATCCTGCGGCATTTCGGTTCCCTGATCATAAAGCGCGTCCAGATTTACCGTGCGCCGCCTGAATACATCCCGCAGCCAGTCCCGGCAGGCGTTCAGGCATACCCGGATGAGCCATGCTTTTTCATGCTCCTCATTCTCAAACACGACTTCGCTCGTAAAATATTTCAGAAATACGGTTTGAAATATGTCCTGTGCGTCGGTCTCATTCTTGAGATGAACCAGACACAGGCGGCGGATCATGTCGCCGTATCGCTCGACCGCCCGGTTTGTTTCCTGTTCACTGCGCATAAAACGCCCTCATGGATTTCCATACTTTCCAAAAGTTTTTCAGAGAAGATTTTTTAAAAGCTGTTTTCCGGATAAATAGCCTGTGATCTGTGCGGTGCGCGTTACCTGTTTTCCGGCGCCGCCTCAGCGGATGCTGTCCCGGGCACCGCCGGGATATATCCGCCCCCAAAACAGGCCGCCCGCAGAAAGCGGGCCTTCCGCACATAAATCAGGCTTATTTTCGCGGGATTTTCATGGCTGACGGCGCGCGCCTGTTCAGCGATTTCTTCCGCCTCTGTTCTGCCGGCCGGTTCCGTCCTGCGGTCTTGTTCCGAGATTGTCGCAAACTCCGTCGCCGTCCGCATCCACGTAGCCCGCGCCGTTTCCGCCGAAGCCCGTTCCGCGGTTGTCGCAAACACCGTCGCCGTCCGCGTCCACGTAACCTGCGCCGTATCCACCGAAGCCCGTTCCGCGGTTGTCGCAAACACCGTCGCCGTCCGCGTCCACAAAATATTTCCCTATCGGCATAGCTGCTGTCGTACTTGCGGATGTCTCGGCTCCGCTCTTCCAGAAAACATTCTGCGCAGAGGCTGCCGCTGCGCAGCCGCCGGCGGTAACTGCCGCCGCTATCAACATTGCAATGATCTTTTTATTCATTCATTTTACCCTCCATTTATCATTCGGTCAAAAGCCGTTACGCCATGAATACGATTCAAAGGGTAAAATCCATTCATTTATTTTTTCATTTATTTTTGGAAAATAAACTGCCGCGCCTTTGCCGTAAATTTTTTCGACACCAGGCAAAACCGCTTCACATGCCGTTGGGCAATACACGCCCTTTTTTCAGCGGTATTATTCGCAGAAAAAAGGCGCGCCCGGATGGACGCGCCTTTTTTTATGAAGTTTTATTTTCCGCCGGCTTTCTGCCGCTTTTTCATGCGTGAATAGCTGTATATGCCCAATCCGATCAGGGTTGTCAGGTAAGGTACCATCTGAATCAGCTCATACGGAATGGTGGAAAGCTGCATGACATTGGCAAAGGCCTGCGCAATACCAAACAGGACCGCAACCAGGAAGCCGCCGATCGGGGTGTTTGCACCCATCGAGCTTGCGGCAAGGGCGATATAGCCGCGTCCGGCCGCCATATCCTTGGTAAACATGCTCATGTAACCGCCGGACATGAAGAATCCGCCCATCGCAACCAGAATACCGCTGAGGATCAGTGCGATATACTGAATGCGCCGCGAGCTGATACCGACCGATTCGGCCGCGTTTTTGTTTTCGCCGACCGCACGGATCTTAAGGCCAAGCGGCGTCTTGTACAGGAAAATATGCACGACGACGACCGCGATCAGCGCAAGATAGGTCATCACATTGTGGCCGCATAGCAGGCTTCCAAGCACCGGCACGTCCTGCAGGAAGGGGATGTCCAGTTTGGGTGCGGGCACGCTCTGGATCGAGATGGAGGTGCCGCGGTCGCCCGAAAAGGCGAGCATAAGCAGCACGGTGCCGCCGGTTGCCACCAGGTTGATCGCGATGGCCGCGAGAATCTCATCGGTCTTGAGGTTGAGCACAAAGAAGGCAAGGATCAAACCCAGCAGGCCGCCGAGCGCCATCGTGATGAGCAGACCGCCCGCCCAGCTTTGGGTCAGGGAAGAGAAGATGACGCCGAACAGCGCGGCAAAGAGCATCATGCCTTCAAGCGCCATGTTGATGATGCCGCTTTTGGCGGCGATCGCCGCAGCCAGGGTCGCAAACAGGATCGGCGTCGTGGCGCGAAGGATCGCGGCAAAGAAATCAGCGGTAAAAATCGTTGACAGCATCAGGCCACCTCCTCGTCTTTGAGCGCGCTTTTCGCTTCCTGCGCGATCATCTTGTGTTTATAGCGGCTGAGGAACTGCTGCGCGACGATGAAGAGGATGATGACGCCCTGGATAATCTGCACGATCTCCAGCGACACATCGGAATACCGCGCCATGATCGAGGCGCCGGTCCGCAGATAGGCCAGGAAGAAGGCGGACAGCGGCGTATACAGCGGGTTTTTCTTTGCCAGCGTGCAGATAATGATCGCGTCCCATCCGTAGCCCAGCAGGCTGGTCCAGGAAAAGCGGTCGTAGATCGGGCTGAGCAGCTCGATGCCGCCGCCCATGCCGGCGATGAAACCGCCGAGCAGCTGGGAGATCAGAATGACCGACACAATGCTGATGCCGGAATATTCCGCAAATTTCTGATTTTCACCGGTCAGGCGCAGCTGGTAACCGATTCGGGTCTTATACAGGAAAACATATCCCAGCACAGCAACCGCCAGCGCGACAATAATTCCGGGATGCACCCGCGTTCTGGAAATCAGGGTGGGCAGGGTCGAGGCTTCCGGAATCGGATAGGACGCCGAACCGATTGCCGGGTCCATCAGGAAATATTTCATGATGAAGGTCGAGAAATAAAGCGCGAGATAGTTGATCATCAGGGAGGAGACAAGCTCGTCCGCGCTGGTCTTGATCTTCATGATGGCGGGGATCGCCGTAAACAGCGCACCGGCGCAGGCAGCGAGGAAAATGCCGACAACCGGGCTTACCCCTGCGGGAAGGGTCATCTTGAGTGCGACGACCGCCGCGACCAGACCGCCCAGATGAAACGCGCCTTCCGAGGCGAGGTTGATCTGGTTGGCCGCGAACATGATGCAGACGCCGGTACCGGTAAAGATCAGCGGGATCATCGCCTCAACGACGTTGAAGAAGTTTCGTTTGCTCGTCAACGGGCCGGTCAGCAGCCATTTGATGGCGTTAAACGGATCTTCGCTGACAAAAAAGATGACGACAAAGGAGATCAGCAGCGCGATCAGAATCGCCATAACCGTGCGGAGCACTTCGAATTTTCGCATACTATTCATAGATGGCGCCCTCCAGTTTTTCCGCGTGCTCCAGGCCGAGCATGTAGCGGCCGAGCTCCTCCTCGGTGACCGCGCTCACATCGGTGAACACCCCGGAGAATTTTCCCTTGTACATGACCGCGAGCCTGTCGCTGAGCGCAAAAATTTCATTGAGGTCTGCGGAAACCAGAATCACCGCACAGCCCGCGTTTCGGAATTCCAGCAGGCGCTGCCGGATAAATTCGGTCGCGCCGACGTCGATGCCGCGGGTGGGCTGGTTTGCGATGATGATGTCCGGCGCGCTGGAGAATTCCCGCGCGACAATGACCTTCTGGATGTTGCCGCCCGAAAGCATGCCGACCGCCTGTTTATTGGAGCGGCACTTCACCTTGTACTCCTCGATCAGCTCATTGCTGCGCTTTTCGATTGCCTTGCGTTTGAGCAGCATCTTGCCGGAATATTCCGGCCGGTCATACTGGTTGGAAAAGAGATTCTCCAGAATGCTCAGAGTTCCGGCGCATCCGCTGACCATGCGATCTTCGGGGATGTGGGCGACCTTGAGATTGCGCACATCCTTAATGCTCATGCGCTGGATGTCCGCGTCCTTGATCCGGATCGTTCCCTTATATTTTTTGTTGATTCCGTTGAGGGTGTCAATCAGCTCGGACTGTCCGTTTCCTTCAACACCCGCGATGCCGAGTATCTCGCCGCCGCGCAGGTCAAAGGAGAGACCGTCCACCTTGAGCACGCCCTGACTGTTATAAACGGTCAGGTCACGCACCCGCATGACGACATCGCCGCATTTGGCAGCTTCCTTCTCGAAGCTGTGCGCGACCTCACGGCCAACCATCAGCCGGGACATGTCGTCGGTCGAAATTTCGCTGACCCTGTAGGTGCCCATGCTGCGCCCGTTGCGCATGATGGTCGCCCGGTCGCAGATTTCCTTGATCTCGTCCAGTTTGTGCGAGATAAAGATAATGGTGTGACCGTTTCCCCGCAGTTTTTTGAGCTGTACAAACAGCTCCGCGGTTTCCTGCGGCGTCAGCACAGCGGTCGGCTCATCCAGAATCAGGATATCCGCGCCGCGGTACAGCGCCTTGAGGATCTCGACCTTCTGCTTGATGCCGACCGGGATATCCTCCACCTTGGCGGTGACGTCGATGTCAAAGTTGTAGGTCTCGGCGATCTTCTTCGCCTCGTCCACAGCCTTGTTAAAATCGATGAACACCTTGCCCTTGCGCGGCTCGACGCCGAGGATGATGTTTTCCGCAACGGTCAGCGACGGCACCAGCATGAAGTGCTGATGCACCATGCCGATTCCCTTGCTGATGGCTTCCTGGGGCGATTTGATATGCACCTCCTGGCCATTCAGCAGGATCTTGCCCTGGTCCGGCGTTTCGATGCCGAACAACACCTTCATCAGGGTGCTTTTGCCTGCGCCATTTTCACCCAGCAGGGCGTGGATTTCGCCCTTTTCCAGTTCCAGCGTCACGTCCTCGTTGGCCACGACGCCGTTGGAATAGATCTTCATGATGTTTAGCATCTGCAGAACGATTTGCTTTTCCAAAACTCTTACCAGTCCTTCCCTCTTTCAAGTTGCAGCGTGGCTGGAAACGGGAAACTTGCGGATTTTTCCGTTTTGTCCTGAATCAAAAAAACACGCGGCGCGTGTTTTCCGGTTCCTTTTCCCGGCTCTGTGTCCGCCGAAGGGCGCCGGGTACAGGGCCGGGAAAAGGGAATAGCCGCCCGCCGGCGCGCATTACGCGCCGGCGGAGCGGATGATAGCATTACTGAAGCGCAACCGACGCCTTGATCTCGTCGATTTCTTCGGTGGTCATATTGGAAGAGGTCATAACGGTGATTTCGCCGTTAACGATCTTCTGCTCGAGCTCCTCAAGGGTAGTGCGGATATTCTCGGGAACCATCTCCTCATAGTGCGCATCCTTAACCAGCGCAACGCCGCCCTCGGCAAAGCCGTAGGTCACGGTGGTGCCATAAGCAAGGGTGCCCGCCATGTCCTCCTTGATCGCGGCATACAGCGAGTTGCCGACGTTCTTCAGCGCGGAAGTCGGGATCCAGTCCGCGAAGTCCGGCAGAAGCGCAGCCTGGTCGGAGTCAACGCCAAAGGCGTATTTGTCCATTTCCTTAGCCGCTTCGATCTGGCCCAGGCCCGCGTTGCCCGCCACGTTGTAGCCGACGTCAACGCCGTTCTGATACTGCGCCATTGCGATGTCCTTACCGGTTGCGGAGTTGACAAAGTCGCCGACCCAACCGATTGCGATCTTGATGTCGGGGTTGGTGTCCTTCGCGCCCTGGATATAGCCGAGCAGGAAGTCATTGATGACCGCGTTGTCCATGCCGCCCAGGAAGCCGATGACCGCGTCGTCCGGATTGACCTTTTCGAGGGTCTCGTCAGTGGTCATCATCGCCGCAGCGGCGCCGACCAGATAGGAATCCTCGTTCTGTTTGTAAAGGATGTTGTAGATGTTGCTGGGATTGCCGTTTCCGGCGAAGTCGAACGCCTCGTCGAAGAACATGAACTTCTGATCGGGATACTCGGCAGCAGCCTTTGCAAGCGGTGCGGCCATCTGCCAGGTGCCCATGATGATGACGTCATACTCGCCCGAATCGCAGTAGTCCAGCAAGGTGGGCTCCCACTTCGGCTCGTCGGCGGTGGTGCCGCCCATCTGCTCGACCTTGAAGTCGAACACATCGGCGCCCAGCTCGTCGCGCAGGCGGGTCAGACCCTCGTTGGCGCTGTCGTAGAACGACTTGTCGCCCAGGGTACCGTTGAGCAGCAGCGCAGCCTTGTAGGGCTCGGCCGTGCTCTCGCCGCCCTCGCCGCCTTCCGGCTCGGTTGTCTCTTCGCCGCCGCCGCAGGCCACCAGGCCCAGCATCAGCATCAGCGCGAGCAGCAATGCGATAACTTTTTTCATGATTGTCCTCCTTTGGTTTGGTTGGTTTTTTGAATGCTATCTACAGTATCCTCCACAAGCTGCTCCAGCGTGATTTTCCGATAAGCCCGCATATAGGTTACAAGCTCGGTAAACGCAGGATGAAGCAGTTTTTGCGGAATGATACCGGTGCCCTTTTGAATCCCCAGCACAGGCATGATCATGCCTGCGTTGCAGTCCACATCCACACCGCACATGGTGACGATATGCAAGGTGTCGGTGAAATCCCCGCCGCCGTAATACAGCGCGATGATCTCACAGCACACGTTGGGGTACGCGTGAATCCAGTTGTATTTTTTATACCGCTCGCAGCAGTCGCGCAGCGCATCGTGCCAGTCGCCGTATTTTTCACAGCATTCCCAGGCAAAGTCGAGAACGCTGCGGTATTCGCTGTCCGCCGGGATCATCTCGATCGCGGCGCGCATGATGCCGCGCAGATCCTCGCTGACAAAAGCAAGCGAGATCATGACCGCGTTGAACACCTCGCCAAGAATGCCGTTGTTGGCGTGGGCGACCTCGCCGTCCGCCCAGGCGAGCCGGGCCGCCAGCGCCGGATCGCCCGGCGCGGCCATGCCGCAGACCGCCGCCTTCATCTGCGCGCCGATCCACTCGTTGAAGGGGTTGTTGAGCAGCGCGCTCTGGGGCGGCAGGACGCCGTTTTTTATATTGCGAAGCGCGATTTCCTCCGCCGACCAGCCGCTTGGGATAAGACCTGCCCAGCTGAGCGCGATATCCTTTGAGGTGATCGCATAGCCCTTTTCCTTAAAGGCGTCCAGGAAAGCGACCTCGAAGGTGATGTCGTCGTTGAAGGTATTCGGCTCGCGCAGATAATCGTATACCTCGCCGAACGCCTTGTAAAGATTCTCCGAGGTATACCCCTCGACCATGGTGCCCATCGCCGCGCCGATCATCTGGCACAGCCAGCCGGCCTTGATCTGATCGCGGAACTTTTCAGTGGTCAGATCCACCGGCTGCGGGGCGGGGAAGCGCACCGCGGCGGCGTATTCCTCAAAGGAATTGTAATAATGGTAATTCCAGTAGGGGGAATCCGGGTCCTTCTCGGCGTTCGCAAGCTCATGGCGCAGCTCGGCCGAAATTTTGTGCAGCGCGACATAGTCGCCGCGGCCATGGGCATCCAGGCCCTCCTGCAGCAGCTCGTATCCCCGCGCGCTGACGGTATAGCCCCGGTTTTCCAGCGCCTGGATCGAGGCGACCATGATCTTTTCCGGCGCGCCGGACCCCGGCACGTTGCTTGCCCAGTCCAGGCTCAGCAGGCTGTCGTAAAAGTCCGAAACTCCGATCAGCGCTTCCCAGCTCTGGTCCTCCTGCTGTAAGATGACCGGCCGGGCGTTGCGGTACAAATTACCCGCGATTTCCCATGCCTTCACGGTAAGCGACCTCCAGCGCGACTTTCATCATGTTGGTGAATCCGACCTGGCGGGCTTCGGCGCTCATCTCCTCGTGGGTGACCATGCTGTCCGAAACGGTGAAGATGCCCAGCGCGTTGACGCCTGCGCGCGCCGCGTTGCAGTAGAGCGCAAAGCTCTCCATCTCGGCGGCGAGCACGCCCATTTTCGCCCAGATCTTCCAGCTTTCGGTCTCGCCGTAAAAGACGTCGCTGGAAAGCACGTTGCCGACCGTGTAGGGGAAGCCGTTTTCCTCGGCAATCTCCTGCGCCTCTTTCAGCAGCTTATAAGAAGCGGTTGCGGCAAAGGCGCCCGGCAGTTGATACTGATGGGCATAGTTGGAATCGGTGCTCGCGCCGATCGCCATGACGATATCGTTAAGATTGAGTTTATCGGTCATCGCGCCGCAGGAGCCGATCCGAATGAGGTTTTTGACATTATAGAAGTGAATCAGTTCATAGCTGTAGATGCCGATGGAGGGACATCCCATGCCGGTGCCCATGACCGAGACAGGCAGGCCGCGGTAGGTACCGGTAAAGCCGAACATGTTGCGCACACCGTTGAACTGTTTGACGTTCTCCAGAAAGTTCTCCGCAATAAACTTTGCACGCAGCGGATCGCCCGGAAGCAGTACAGTTTCGGCGATATCTCCCATCTGCGCAGCATTATGAGGGGTTGACATTTCTGTGCTCCTTTCATAAATTTTTTCTTTATTGTACCACACGCGGTGGCCAAATTCCATAGATTTCCGCAAAATGAAGACGCCGGTTTGAAAATATTTCAATCACAGCGGCCTGTTTTAAGATTTGCGGCACATACCCATAGAGCCGCGCACCGGAAAATTCAGGGAAAAGCCCTCAAAACGCGATGCGCGCGCCCTCATAAGCTGCGGCGATGCAGACCCAAGAACCGCAGCGCGTCCGCCTCCTTCCCCGCCGGCCGTGCATGTCCGAACTGCATGGCCGAACAGGTGAAAAGCGGTGTGCAGACGCATTCCCCCTTCAACGGCGGCCCGCCGGCAGGTGCAAATTTTTGGAAAATGGGGGCGGGTTGAACCACCCGTTCTTTTCACAGCCGCGGAACTCGCCCAAGCGGTCATTTTGCCTGCACTTTGAGGATTTTCCGGTGCGTCCGCAGCAGATTACCCTTTCTTTTCGTCCAGAAAAAGGCCCGCAAACCGGAAAAGATCCCCCAGCGTATCATAAAGGTCCTGTTCACTGCGCCGCTGTGCCTGTTCAACCGGAACCGCAACGCGATTGATTGAGAACACGGCGCTGACCCCCTGTGCATAGACCGGGTCGATATCCTGCGCAACGTCTCCCACGACCGCGACGACCGGCACGCCGTGCCGCTGTGCGCGGCGTGCGACGCCGACGACGACCTTGCCCATCAGGCTCTGCGCGTCCAGCCGTCCTTCACCGGTCAGCACCAGGTCGGCGTTTTCCAGCAGACTGTCGGCGCCGGAAAGATCCAACACCGTTTCGATGCCGCTTTGCAGCTTCGCGGAAAAAAAGGCGAGCGCCGCAGCACCAAGTCCGCCGGCCGCCCCCGCGCCGGGCAGGCAGGCGACCTGTTTCCGGCAGTCCGCTTCCAGCAACCGGGCATAGTGGGCAAGTCCCGCATCCAGCAGTTCCACCTGCCGGGGATCTGCGCCCTTCTGCGGCCCAAACACCCGCGCCGCGCCTTTTTCCCCATACAGCGGCGCCGCGACGTCGCACATTGCAATGACCGGGACCGGCAGGCGCAAAGCGGCGCAGTCAATCCGCGCGATCTCCAGAAGCGATCCGCCGGTTGGGATAAAGGTTTCGCCGTCCCTGTTATAGAACCGGACGCCCAGTGCCGCAGCCGCGCCGCAGCCTCCGTCGTTGGTCGCCGAACCGCCCATGCCGAGCACGATCCGTTTACACCCCATCTCGCAGGCACGCGCCATCAGCTCGCCGACGCCAAAGGTGGTCGACTGCATCGGGTCGAGCCGGTTTCCGGCAAGCGGAAGCCCTGCCGCGGCGGCCATCTCGATTATCGCGGTGCCATCCGGAAGCAGGCCGAAAAAGCTCTGTACAGGCTGAAAAAAGGGGCCGGACACGCTGCACTTTACCCTTTTGCCGCCGCCTGCCGCGAGCAGCGCCTCTACCGTCCCTTCGCCGCCGTCCGCAACCGGGATTGCGGTTACCTTTGCATCCGGAAGCTGCCGTGCGGCCGCTTTGCGGGCAATCTCGCAAAACCGCCGGCTGGTCAGGCTGCCCTTGAAACTGTCCGGTATCACCAGAATATTGCGCAGCTGCTTCATTGTGATTTCCTCCAAAATTATCGCCAGATTTCCTGCATCATACAAAATTTAAAAGAAGGCCGCCGGCTATTCGAGGCCGTGAACCATTGTTCAATATCTTCGCCTGCCCGGAATTTGCCAGCACAAAGGGCAAAATAGACTCCCCTTATAATAAGGAAAGCGGCTTTAAAGCGCCGAATTTTTCTTTGATTTCACAGCTTAATCCGCTTCAAAAACGCGCCGGCATTGTTTCTGTGCACCGGCCGGTACGCGGCGGCCGCAAATCCGGCCAAACCCGCAGCAAACAGGACAGCCGTTGTGCGTTTTGCAATCTTTTCCAACAAAAAATCCCTTTTCCGCTGTTCGTTCTTATCCCTGCCGGATCAGAATTAACAACACCGCGATGCAGTTTTCAAACCCACCTGTTTTTGTTTTTGCTTTTCGATTGCGGCAAACGCTATTTTTCAGCTGTCATTGCCCTGTATTATACCATATTCCTGCGCGTCTGAAGGCGCGGAATGTTGATTTCGCCAACTGAAAAATAGTATACTTTTTTCAGAGTTCTGACACCGGCCGTTTATTCTGTTTCATTTAAAATCCTGCTGCCAAACCTGCCATGGCTGCGGCGGTTTTCCAAGCGCACGGCGCGCCTGAACTCAGGGAATCAAATCGGTTTAAAAAAACGATCTGGTTTTTTACCAGCCTTTTTGGGGGATATCATGACCAAAAGAGAAGACGAAATCGTAAACCTGATTCGAGAAGACCCGATGATTTCTCAAAACGACATTGCCAGCATTCTCGGCATCACCCGCTCGTCGGTTTCCGTACACATCAACAACCTTGTTAAAAAAGGCATCATCAAAGGGCGCGGCTATATTATAACCGACGAACGTCCGGTCATCGTGATCGGCGCGGCCAACTTCGACCTGATTGTCTGTCTGAACCGCGAGGAATTTCCTTTTTTGCTTGACCCCAAGCAGATCTCCAATATTTCCGGCGAAAACAGCAAAATCTCCTTTGCCTACGGCGGAACCGCCAAGATTATTGCGGAGCTTCTTGTCAAGCTGGATCTGAAAGCCTGTTTGTTCGCGGCGATGGCGGAGGATATGTTCGGCCGGGAAATTCTGGCAGATTGCAAAAAACACGGCATTTCTACCGAAGGATGCCTGATTGACCCGGACTCGCAGACCTCGATGTATCTTGAACTGCGAAATACGAATCAAATTCCATATGCAAAGACCGCCAACGTCATGCTGGAGCGAAAGCTGACCCCCTCCTATCTTGAGACCAAAAGAAAAATTATCGCCAACGCCGACTGCATTGTTGTGGATGACGGTATGTCTGCCGAGAGCCTGGAATACATCGCGGCAAATTACCGGGAGCCTTGTATTACAATTTTAAATGGGTTTACCGCAGGCCGCTGCGAGAAATACCGAAACATCCTCTCCCAAATTTCGGTGTTTGTTTTGAGTTTGGAATGCGCACTTTGTCTATCCGGCGAAAAGCCGGAATTCCCGGAATCCGGCATCGACAACTCGTATATTCAAAGGATCGCTCAGAAAGTCCTGCAAACCGGCGCAAAAAAAGTGATTATTCCTTACGGCGCTGATCGGATATGCATGGCAGATCTTAAATACTGCTATATTTGCGCAGCGGACGATCTGACTGCGCCCTGTGCTGAAAACCGGGTGCGGCTTGAAGCGGTGACAGCAGGTTATGTTTACAGCCAAAGAGCAGAGCTGGACGCCGAGCACTCTCTGGCGGCCATGTCGGCGATAAATTTTCTGCACGACCTGTCGGACACGGATTACACAATTGCGCTGAGCAAGGAAAGCCTCGAAAGCTTTCTGGACAAGACGGTTTTCAACATTACAAAAAGCGAGTGGAAAACCTCTTCAAACAAATAACCGCCACTGATAAAAAATGCATATAAAAATCGGCTGCGCACAATCGCAGCCGCTTTTTTCAAGAAAATCAATCTGCTTTTTTGCTGTTCACAAACGCTTCGCAGAGTGTGTTGACAAATTCCACCCGGTCTCCGTCAAAGGCAAAACGGCAATTCTTTTCCAGCGGATAATATCTTGGATCGATGATCGTCTGTCCTTCCGCAAAATCGCCAAGGCCAATGTCCAGATGTACTTCCCGCACATCTTTGAGCACTTTCGGATTAATCGCATAGCATACGCTCTGCCGTCAACGCGCTGAATCAGGTCGCGAACCGGGTCCATGAATCCGCCGTCCAATAGCTCTTCACAGCTTCTCACCGGCTGGGCGAAAATCTCCTCATAGGAATACACCCTGTTGTTGAGTTTGATCGGCTGATCGTTGAGGTCCTGAAAGTAATAGCATTTGTTTTGGGCGTCGTCCACGAAATACAGCGTCTCGTTTTCCCAAAGCGGGTGCAGCTTTTCCGCAAACAGCGGAAACTCGTCCAGCGCCGGAATTTCAAAACCGTCAAATCCGTAAACTTCCCAGGCCTTATACAGCGCATCATACGCAAGTCTCGGTTCCAGACCGATTTCAGAAATAGACTTTCCGATCAGTTTCGCTGCATGTACAAGGGTGACGACCGGGAAAATCGGCGGCCGGTCGGTCGGCCTGCGTTCAAATGCAGCGATAACTCTCTGTTTTGAATCCATCTCATGCCTCCACATTCAGCGCGACGCTTTGGACAGCATCCGCAAATTTTTTCGTGATGTATTGCGGCCGGGTAATCGCGCTGCCGACCACCACCGCATAGGCTCCGCAGTCAAGGCATCTTCTCGCCTCGTGCGGCTGGTTAATATGGCCTTCCGCCACAACCGGGACCCCTACTTCGGCTGCCAGCTTTTCAATCAGCGCGTAATCCGGCTCGTTCTTTCCCAGCGTATACTCGGTGTAGCCGACAAGGGTCGTGGAAATATAATCCGCGCCGTTTTGATAAGCGGCCACCCCTTCCTCATAGCAGGAAATATCCGCCATGATCGGAATATCGGTCATTGATTTGATCTGCCGCAAAAACGCTTCCGGCGTTTGAAATCCCGGTCTGGGCCGGTTGGTCAGGTCCACCGCGATGACGTCTACTGCCGTTGCAGCCAGCTGCTCAACCTCCTTGAGCGTCGCGGTGATGTAAGGCTCATATCCGGCATAGTCCCGCTTGATAAGTCCGATAAGCGGCAGGTCGGGGAAGTGCTTTTTGATGTCCACGACGTCCGGAATGCCGTTGGCGCGAATACCCTGCGCGCCGCCTTCCACAACGGCTTTTGCCATCATGGTCATATAGCCCGGATAATGCAGCGGTTCGTTATACAAAGCCTGACAGGATACGATCAGGCCATTTGGAATCGGCAGTCTCATAAAATAATTATCTCCGATTATAATTGTTTATGTGGTGATTTTCTCCATTAATTGTTCCAAAAAAATCCGGGAAACTCCCGGTTTTTCCGGCGCACGGCGCAAACAGGCTAGATCAGCTTGTCCAAAACGGCTTCCGCCGTCAGCTGAGCCGCTTTATAGGTGCTGTCCGAATTGGCCGCAACAAGCGAATGCAGTATGTCAACCACCATGAGCTGTGCAATTTTGGTGGAAATATCGCCCGGCAGCGACGGGTTTTCGCTTGCGCCATGCAGCAGCACAAGGTCGGAATTTTTCGCGATCGGCGAGCGCGCGTGATGGGTGATCGCAATGATTCTGGCGCCGGCTTTTTTGGCGACCTCAATTTCATCCAGAATATCCTTGGTGCTGCCTGAAAAGGATATCGCGATCAGGACGTCCCGCTCGCTGAGCAGGGAATCCACAATCAGCCGAAGATGGCTGTCGTAAAAAGCTTCGGCGCGTATGCCGATGCGGTTGAGCTTGTACATCGCGTCCATCGCCGTGATGCCCGAAGTTCCCGCGCCGCAGATCAGGACCCTGCCAGCCTGGAGAATTGCCTGCGCGGCTTCGCGCACGCTCTTCTCATCCAGCAGCTGCAGCGTTTCGTTCATTACCTTTAAGTTCGCGTTGAATACCGCCTGATACCGCTTGCGGGTTTCGCTCAGGGCCGAATCGTCGGCCGAATGCTCCACCGCATACTCGTTTTTGGCCGAAAGTTCCTGCGCGAGGGCCATTTTGAATCCCTGATAGCTTTTCTGCCCGATTTTCCTGCAAAAGCGCAGAATCGAAGCGTCCCCGACATGAACTGTTTCCGCAAGATCCGTTATGGAGAAGTAAATGACCTTTTGCGGATTCTCCATTACAAAACGCGCTATTTTCTGTTCGGTTTTTGTCAGCGACAGCATCACGCTGCTTATGTACGGTAAAATCGAGTTCACTTTGTTCATCTGGCTCTCCACGCTATTCCGACTTATTTTTCATGACATGCCCGGATCATGGCATCTATGTTTTCTTTCGGTGTATTGCGGCTGACCAGACAGCCTGTGGAAAGAATCAGGCCCCTGTTTTCGTCGAATCTGCCGGCAATATCCCTGCATTTACAGTATATCTCCTTTTCGCTCGCACGGACAAGCTCTGCCGGGTTTAAATTTCCTTTTATGCAGCATTTGTTATAAAAAGCTTTTTTGGCGTCATCAATATTCACCAGATAATCGACGTCCACACCCTGCGCACCGCTTTTTGCGATGTTCTCGATGCTGGGATTGATGTTTCCGCAGATATGCAGTACGCTCTGTGCGCCCCGGCTGCGGATATGCGCGGTCAGTTCCTGTTCGTAGGGCAGCACGAACTCCTCATATTGCCGCGGAGAAATTACGCTTGAAGATGCGGGACCTTCTCCGATCCAGATAAACTGCGCGCCCAGATCGATCAGCTCGTCCGCCCACGCCTTCGCAAAGGAGGTGCGAACGGCGGCAATTTCCTTGAGCTTTTCGGGTTCATCCATCATGCAATACAACACATTCTGCATTCCCATCATCATGACAACCTGGCTGAACGGACCGGTCAGGCCGGGCGTGATCATCTTTTCACGCTTGAGTTTTGGGTCCATGGCGCGAAATGTCTCAATAATTCCTTCCTTAAGAGGATTGTCGCGCATCAGCCTCGGATCATCCAGACTCTGAATGGAGTACGCCGTTTTAGACGCCACATCGTTGAACGGGACAAACCAGGTGTCGCCAAAGGTGTCCACCACCTGCCATCCGTTGCGCACCTCTTTTTTGGACGCAATCTGCTTTTTTGAAAGACACAGGTTTATGTACAATCCATCCGTATCATGATGGGCAAAGACCTCGTTCAGGACCTGTGCATGCAGCTGCTCATCAAGATAACATTCGCCAACCTGCACATTGCTGATCTTTGCCGCATAGCTTGCATCAATTTCCGGACTTACCGGAATTCTCTCACAGGCTTTGCCGTCCAGTGCGTCTTTGCACAATTCGAAAGAATTCATCTCTCCACCTCCTGAGCGCAGTATAGCACCCCATTTTAGCGGAGTCAATCTCCAATTTATATAATTTTCACGGAAATTTTCTTCACTTTTGCCAAATTCCATCTCTTTTGCAGTAAAGAAACTATTCCTGAATTTCCACACATTAACCCGGAAATATGCCGGATTTTCCCCTGTAAAGCCCTGCTGCATCTGTTCAGGGGATGCTCCGTTGCCTGCCGGAAAAGTGGAGTAAATCTCCGCATTTATTCCTACTTTATCCGTTAACAGGTCATGATCCCAGATTGGAAAAAGCGGTTTTTGAGGAAATTTTCACTGTCCCTGTCCCGGCGCAGCGATCCTTTTTGCTGTGCCGCACAAATTGCATGATAGAGTATGTTTATGCAATTTTCCTTCCATCGACATCCGGGTATCATCCGTTCAGCAGGCCCTGATCCAAAACCCAGGCGATTGCTTCGGCCACGCCGCCTTCCAGCGGCGGTGAAATAAGCCTGTCTGCCGCTCTGCACACTTCCGGAAGCGCTGTTTTTGGCGCAAAAAAGAGCTCGCATTCCGGTTTCATGGTCAGATCGGAAAGGCCGTCGCCCGCAGAAAAGAGATGCAGGCGCTCGCCGGGCTTTTCCAGGTTTTCCCTTATTACGCCAAGTGCGCTGCCTTTGCACACGCCAGCCGCCGTAATTTCATAAAAATGCGTGCTGGCTGCATAGCAGGAGAATCTTGAAGGGTCAATCCGATCCCGCTGTATCTGCCGGAGCAGCTGTGCATCATCACAGCTGAACAGCACCTTAATCATGCCGGAAACCTCATTTAGTTCAGCAGCCGGGGCCATCCTGTCTTCGTAAACACCGCTTCGCATCAGGCATTCGTTTTTTCTGAGGGTATACTGCGCGTGTGCAGTATATACCGTCAGGCTGATCGCGGGGTATTCATCCATCAGGGTTCTGAGCAGTCCGTAAATCGAATCATCGAGGTATTGCACACAGAGCCTGCGTTGTTGTTGAAAATCGTAAACCAGCGCGCCGCTGCAAAGGACACAGGGACCGTTTACGCCAAGCATCGCGATAAGTTCGGTAACCGACTGGGCGCTGCGGCCTGTCGACAGGCCAAAGACGCCGCCGCGCCTTGTAAATTCCCGGACGGCCTCAATCGTCCGACCGGTCGGGGACTGCCCGCTTTTAACCAATGTGCCGTCAACATCGCATAGGAAAAGTACAGCCATCTTCCGCTCCTTTTTTTGCCACATTATAACAGCCGCTATCCAAAAGCGCAAAATATGATTTTATTCCGCCGCCGTGCGAAGGAAAACTGCCACAAGCCGACCGCGTTAGTTCGGATAAGCCCCCACAGAGCCATAATACCAGCAAATTCCTCAAGAGACAATGCGCATTTTATCCCCATGTTATCGGTTCCACCGCCCGATAACGGGCAAGCTGCCTCTGCTTCATTTTTCTCTTCCGGGTCTTTAATAACGCCCCGCTTTTCTCATATCCTGAAACGTAAGCTGTCCATCTTTCTGAGCAGAGCGCTTTATATCGCTGAAATATACAACAAAGGAAAAGCAAAGCGGCGGTTTTGCACCGCCGCTTTGCTTCTTATTGTTTCCGTTTCAGTATTGATAATCTGATTCCACTGTTTCGCGAATGATTTCAACCGCGCGGCCGAGCTTATCACGGTTCCCGTTCAGCGCATAGACGTCCCGGCAGATGATCTCCATATGGCAGCCGCGCGCCGCGCGCACGCTCTTGCGGATGTGTTCCCGGTACGCGTCCTCATCCAGATCCTTGGACACCCCCAGATAATTGGGGCTGGGTTTGCGGGAATAGATGACTTCGCCGCCGCGCAGATACTCGCCCATCTTCTCCTCGTTCGCCCAGGGCGAAATCGAGAGTTTGCGCAGATTGGGGATTTTGCAGAGATATTTTTCCCAGAGCGGATCGGCCGGTTCGCAGCAGCCGTAATAGACCTGGCCGAACTCTTTGGCGATCTTCATATAGCTCGGATAGAAAAATTCGCCGTACATATCCGGAGAGATCGAGACCGTTTCCTGAGAGTTCAGATTCAGCCACAGATCTTTCATTTGCACCTTCCCGGTCTGTTTGCATTCTTCGGTCGGCAGCAGCTTGCTGAATCCATAGCTGCCCGCGCCGGCATAGTCGTTGCCGTTGTTCAGGCACAAGATGCCCTCGTCCGACATCCAGCGATAGGTCTCCAGCGCATCCTCGGTCAGCAGTTCGTACAGTTTGCGGAACAGCTCAGGATAGTCGTAAGGCGCGTACATCATCGCCTCCATACCCATAAGGTAGACGACTTTTTTGGAAGGGCTGGCATACCAGTTGAAAAACCCGATCTCATTTTTCAGACGAACCGGCAGGATATCGCCGATAATTTCTTCAATTGCCTGCTTTTTGGCAAAGGTCAGCGCCTTGTCCACCGTCCGGACGGTTTTTCCGATTTTATGAAAATCCCGCTCAAGGTCCTCCAGGTGATGGATGGTCGTGTAACCCACCGATTTTCCGTTTTTATCCACACAGCGCTTTTCGCTCATATCCAGGTCAAAGGTGCGCACCGACATATCCCAGTAAAGGGTAAAGTAATTGGGCACGACCTTGTCGTCCTTGATCTTGGTGGCGTTGACGATGCTGCGAAGCAGTTCCAGTTCTATCATCCTCGCAAAAGGACTTTCGCAGGTCAGATCGTACAGATCGTCCTCGCAGTAGCGCGTCTCAAAAACGATCATCGGCTCTCGGCCTTTGGACTCGTTATGCGCATACCACCGGTCGATCAGCTTACGGTTATGGTCGGTCTGCGCAAGCTCAAGCTGCTGTTTCGCAAGCGCTCGCAGATATTCTCTTTCCTTTGGGGTCACATCGAAATTCATAGCTAAGCTCCTCCGTCACTGATTTTCGCCCGCGGCCTGTTTGTGCGGGTGCTTTTTGCCGCCCCTGTGCTTGAGGCCGCTCATCTGATAGCTTGAGTACATGTCTGCCGCAACCGCCGCAATGATGATGATGCCTTTGATAAAGTTGTGGTAGATGGACTCCACGCCCATCAGCCGCAGCCCGTTGTTCAGCATACCGATAAGCAGCGAACCGAATATCGCTCCCTGCAAAGTGCCCGCGCCGCCGCGCAAACTTACTCCGCCCACGACGATTGCCGCAAGCACATCATTCTCATAGCCGTCTGCGGCATAGGACAGCGCCTGCTGGTTCATGCTGGAAAGCACGATGCCCGCGATCGCCGCCATCATGCCCGACATCATATAGGCGGTGATGGTCGTCCGCTTCACATTGATGCCCGAAAGTTTGGAAGCTTCCCGGTTGCCGCCGACACTGTAGATCCTGCGTCCGTAGGTGGAGTGATTGAGCAGGAAATACGCGACGATGAAGCAGATAAGCAGCACATAGACCGGAACCGGGATCTCCAGTATCCGCTTTGCGCCGATATCGGTGAACAGCGCCGGTTTCATGACGACGATCAGTTCCTTGCCCGTCGTTACCTGGACAAGGCCGTAAATGACCTGGGAGGTCGCAAGGGTCAGAAGGAAAGCCGGTATATCAAAATGCGCGACGATCACGCCGTGGATGATGCCGCTGAGCATGCCGACCCCGACGCCGGCGAGTATGCCCAGGACAACGCCCTGATTGGTATAGCCGGAATTCACAATGATCATGCAGCAGATCGCGCCGCTGAGCGCCGCGACCGCGCCGACCGTCCGGTCAATGCCGCCGAGAAGGACCGGGAAGGTCGCGCCGCAGATCATCAGGCCATATAGTGACATAGAGTATAAAATACTCCTGAAATTGCTCATTGTAAAGAACATGCCGGGCAGCGCGGCCGCAAAGAAAATGCAGAGCGCGGCCAGGATCAGAAGCTGCCTGTATTTATAAAGCAGCTGTGCGACGGATAAATTTTTCCCCTTCATTCTTTCGCCTCCGTCCTGTGATCCTCCGCCATTCCGGAGGAAACGAGCAGAATGTTCTCCTGCGTGACCACGCCGTCATTGAATTCATGCACAACCTTTCCGTTGCGCATGACCAGGATGCGGGTCGCCACCCGCAGCACCTCCGCAACGTCCGAGCTTACCAGCAATACCGCCACGCCTCTTGCCGCGAGCTGCTCGATGAAATTGTATATTTCATCCTTTGCGCCGACGTCGATGCCGACGGTCGGTTCATCGATCAGGATAACCTTCAGGTCGCGGGTCAACCATTTTCCCAGAACGACTTTCTGCTGGTTGCCGCCCGAAAGATTTCCAACCGGCACGGTCGGGTTGGCGGGCCGCAGATCAACCAGCTTTACCATGGTCTCACCCAGCTGCTTTTCCTTTTTCGCATTGACCACGCCCAGCCGGCTCAATTTATCATAGTTGGTCACCGCCACGTTCCGCGTGCCGGACAACAGCGGCGCAAAGCCCTGTGTGCGGCGGTCTTCCGGGATCAGCCCGAAACCAAGGCGAATCGCCGTGCTGACGCTGTGCCGGTAGGGCTTTCCCTCAAAAAGCACCGTTCCGCTGTCGATCGGATCGGCGCCGTAAACGCTGCGCAGCACCTCGGTGCGGCCTGAACCGACCAGTCCGGCCAGGACCAGGACTTCGCCCGCCTTCACCTCGAAGCTGACGTCCTCAAAGGAACCGAGCCGGGTCAGATTCCGGACCTGCAGCACCGTGTGCGCGTCGGATACCTTCAGCGGACGGGAGGCGGTCGCTTCGCTCAGCTCCTTGCCGATCATCATGCGGATGACGTCCGCGGGCACGATCTCCTCTTTGGGCACCACCCCGACCAGCTGGCCGTCCCGCAGGACCGTTATCCTGTCGGAAAGCTGGAACACTTCTTCGAGCCGGTGGGAGATATACAGGATGCTGACCCCCTTTTCTCTGAGCTGGCCGATAATGCGGAAAAGCATCTCGGACTCCTTACTGCTCAGGCTCGCCGTCGGTTCGTCCATGATGATAAGCGAAGCGTTGGTGGACAGCGCCTTTAAAATCTCGACCATCTGCCGCTGCGCGACGCTGAGCGTTTCGACAACGTCCTCGGCCCGCAGCGGAAAATCAAACCGTTTAATCAGCTCGCTGACTTCGCGGTTCATGGATTTTTTTTGCAGCACGCCCAGTTTTGCCTTTTCCTTGCCCAACATGATATTCTGCGCTACCGTCAGCGTGGGCACAAGACTCAGTTCCTGAAAGATACAGGCAATACCCAGATTAAATGCGTCGTCGCGGGAGTTGATCTCGACCGGCTTGCCGTCAAAATAAATCTCGCCGCCGTCTTTTGGGTAAACGCCGGTCAACACCTTGATAAGGGTCGATTTTCCGGCGCCGTTTTCGCCCAGCAGCGAATGCACCTCGCCGCGCCGGATCTCAAAGTCTACCGATTTGAGCGCGTAAACATGTGCAAAGCGCTTGTCGATCCCCCGCATTTCCACAAGGTTTTCCGGATTATGCATCATTGCGCGCCCACCTTCTTTTCTCTTTTTTCCCGGGCAATCACCGCAGATTTGGAGGTTTTCGCCTGCATGTACTTGTTGTAAGCCGCGTCGAATACCAGCATGATGACGATGACGCTTCCGGTCAGCACCTTCTGCATTTCGGTCGACAGGTTAAACTTCAGCACGCCGTTTTCCAGCACTTTCAGGAAAAGGACGCCGATGACCGTTCCGACAACGTCGCCGCGGCCGCCCGTGAAGGCGCAGCCGCCGATGACCGCCGCGGAGATTGCCTGAAACTCCATGCCGATCCCGCTCTCGGTATCCGCGGCGCGGATCTTGCCCAGAAAGAACAGGGAACCTACAAAAGCACAGAAACCCGACATGACAAACGCGGCAAATTTGGTTTTAATGTAACTGATGCCGGAAAGCTCTGCCGAGTTGCGGTTGGAGCCGATCGCGTAGGTGTGCACGCCCAAACGAGTGTTTTTCAGCAGGAACTGGCTCAGGATCGCGAGCGCAAAAAAAGCGATCGTCACATAATAAAGGCCGAAATCCAGCTTGCCGCCGAACCATTTAATGGTCGGATCGCTGAGCGTTTTGGTCGTGATCATGCCCGTCGCACTGCGGATGGCGAACATCAGCGTCAGACCACTGAACACAAATTTGGAAGAAAGGGTAGCGATAAAATCCGGAATGCGCAGGATCGCCACCAGAAAGCCGTTAAACAGTCCGCCGAGCAGCGAAACCGCAAGCGCGGCGGTTATGGCAATCCAGACATTCGCCTCGTTAACATAGAGCAGCCGGGAAATGACCATTGCGTCCAACCCAAGCAGCGCGCCGCAGGAAAGGTCATTGCCGCCGGTAATGATGGTCATTGTTATGCCGATCGCGAGTATGCCGACGATGGAGCTTTCCCGCAGCAGATTATAGATATTATTAGATGTAAAAAAGAACTCGCTTGTCAGGCTGAAAGCCAGCACCAATGCCGCGAGCAGCCCGAAGGAAATGTATCTTCTGAGCATTTCCTGTCTCATAAGCCGGTCTCCTTTGTCTCATACCTCTTAGAACGCTTTTGCCGTTTTCATACGACAAAGGGCGGCTGGCGCCGCCCTTTGCAGCTTTGATTTCCGATTTACCAGCGCATATCTTCCGTAATGGACGCGACGTTTTCGGATGTGACGACAATTGGAGGCATTTTGATCTGCAGGGTCTGGGTGAACTGAGAGGTGTCGAGATTTCCGCCGATGAACATCATCGCGAGTCTCGCCGCAGTCGCGCCCTGATCATAGCAGTCGGTGTAAACCGTTCCGGTCATCAGTCCCTGCTCGATGTATTCAAGCGCTTTTGCCTCACCGTTCGCGCCCCAGATGGACATTTCGCCCAGACGGCCGGCAGTCTGCACCGCAGTCGCGGCTCCCTCAGCCATCTGATCGTTGTGGCAGAAAACGCCGTCGATGGAGTCATATTTGGTCAGGAAGTCGGTCATGACCGCATTGGCTTTCTCAGAGTTCCATTCACCGGTCTGCTCGTCCAGAATGGTGATGCCGGGATAATTCGCGATTGCCGCCTGGAATCCCTCTTCCAGATTTTCGCCGCGGGTCGCGCCCGGCGTCGCCTGGATAACCACGAAATTGCCTTCGCCGCCGACCGACTCCGCCATCTCAACGCCGATCGCATAGCCTGCTTCATAGTCGGTCATCGCGACAAGCGCCGAATGCGGGCTGTCCGCGTCGATGTTGATGCAGATGACCGGGATGCCGGCCGCCTCCGCGTCCTCGACCGCGACCGCAACCGTGGACGACACATAGGGCTGAAGGATGATCGCGTCGTATTCCTGTACGATCAGGTCCTGGATGATGCTCGACTGCTTTTCGGCATCTCTCTCGCCGTCAAAAGTGTTGAAGGTTACATTGGACCAATAGGAAAGCTCCCGCTCAATGCCCGCGCCCCAGGCCACGCAGTTGGCGGCAGGTGCATCGGATGGAATCCAGGCAATTTTCAGCTCGTCGCTGTAGGGATTTTTTTTCGGGTCACGGAAAATCCCCTCCGCTTGCGAACCGTCCGAACCGGAGCCGCCGCCGTTATCCGAGCCTCCGCAGGCCGCGAATGAAAAGGCGAGCAGCATAATCAACATCAGCGCTATGATCTTTTTCATTTCCGTCTCCTTTAACTCCTGTAGTTTCTCTCACAAACTGGTCAAGCAGGTTCCGCAATGCAGATTATCTGCAATTTTTCTCACTGCATTTTGCAAGAATTCCTGATTGAATGACCTCATGGTACTATAATCCGCACATCAAGTCAACGAAAACTATACAATTTGCACATATTTTCCCACAACCCTTACCTCTTTGTGCAATATATCAGTATTTTGATCTCGCTTTTCGGCAAGCCTTCCCGAACTGTATGAAATTATGTGCACTAAAATGATAATTTATTGACCAATTGGAAATTTCGTGTTACTATCAGCCTAAATTAGTGAGAATATTTTCACATTGATATTAAAAACGGGGGAGAGCTTATGAATATTCTGGCTCTGGACGTCGGCACAACCAGCATGCGCGGCATCCTTTTCGATTCGGGCGGCCGTCAGCTTGCACAAGCCTGTGTCACGACCCCGCTTGAACAAACCGAGTGCGGTTATATAGAACAGCTTCCGTCGCGGCTCGAGCAGGCAGCGGTAAACATCTGCCGCGAGATCAGCGCCCGGCATCGGGTGGACGCCGTCAGCCTGACAGCGTATCGCTCGGCTGTCTGCCTGGTGGATCGATCCGGCGAGCCGCTGTGCAACTTTATAATGTGGCAGGACACCCGCAATCACCAGTTATGCAGCCGGTTTGCAGAAGACAGCGAACTGCTGTTTCAAAAGAGCGGTGCGCGGATCAACACGGTGTTTACGGCGACCCGGCTGTTGTGGTTAAAGGAAAACCGCAATGATTTATATAAGCGCGCCTTTAAAGCGGTAATCGTGCCGGATTTTCTCATAAAGCGAATGACCGGAGAATTCGTCACCGACAAAACCTACGGCAGCCGCACCCATCTCATGAACATCCGCACGCTGGAATGGGACCGGGAACTTTGCGCGCTGTTCGGCATCGATCCGGACAAGCTCTGCCGGCTTATCGATCAGGGAACGCAGGCCGGCCGGATCACCCGCTCGTTTTCCATGGCAAGCGGGCTTCCCGAGGGCATACCGGTTATTTCGGCCGGCGGCGATCAGCAGTGCGCGGCGCTGGGGCTTGGCGTACTGGACACGGATTCTCTGGAAATCAACTGCGGAACCGGTTCTTTCATCATCGGCCTTGCCGACCGGCTGGAGCTGGAGGGGAGCACCGCCATTTGGAATGTCTCCGCGCTGCGCGGACGCTATATTGTAGAATCCAACATCCTGTCCAGCGCTTCCGCTCTTAACTGGACACTGCGGGAGTTTTATCCCGAGCTCTGGGGCGAATGTCCCGATTTTGCGGCGGCGGACCGGATCGTGCAGGAGGTTCCTCCCGGCGCGAACGGCGTTGTCTGCCTTGCGCATTTTCAGGGATGCGGGACCCGGGACTGGAACGCCGCTTCCAAAGCCGCTTTCTGGGGTCTCAGCCTCTGTTCCTCAAAAGCGGACATTCTGCGCGCGCTCTACGAGGGGATCTGTGCGGAAATCGCCAAAAGCATCGACGCGCTGCCGTTTTCCTGCCGCCGTGCGCAGCAGGTACAGGTCGCCGGCGGCCTGAGCCGCAGCGGGATATTCAATCAGATCCTCTGCGATATGCTCGAGCTCAGGGTCGTTCGTTATAAAGACCCGCAGGCAACCGCAATCGGCGCTTTTGTCAGCGCCTCCACCGCCTGCGGGCTGTATTCCGACGCACGGAATGCGCTGCACGCGGCTCGCCGTGAGGACCCGCTCAGGGTCTGTAATCCCGATCCCGCCATAGGGGAAGTCTACCGGGAAGTCAAAGAACGCAGCGAGCGGATTTACCGGCTCGCCCGGGATATCAACGGAAAGGGGAGTCTACTGTAATGAAACCGAATCTGAACTTTCTGCCGGAGGAAAACGCCGAGCAGATCCGTGAGATGGCGGTCATTTCGCAGGTCGCGCACATGTATTATGACCTGGATATGCTGCAGCCGGAAATCGCAGAGAAGCTCTTCTTTTCCCGCAGCAAGGTTTCCCGGATGCTCAAGCGCGCCAGAGAACTCGGAATTGTGGAAATCAAGGTCAAGCGAATTCTGGACCGTGCCCCGAATATCGAGGAAAAGCTGAAAAAAATATTTCCGCTCAAAGAAGCCATCGTCGTGACCAGCTATGAGGGGAACAACGAGGATATGCTGAACGCCGTAACCAACTTTGCGGCGCTTTATGTCTCCAGTCTGCTGAAGGGCAACTGCGTGTTCGGCATTTCGAGAGGCAATACGATCATTCAGGTGGCGCGAAAGCTGACCAGAGTAAACAACTGCCGTCTGGACGTTGTTCAGCTGATGGGCGCATCCGCGCACACAAATACTTCGATCGAATCCCGGGAACTGGTCAACACGGTGTCTTCCATATACGGTGGCAACTGTTATTATCTCAACACGCCGCTGTATGTAGACGACCTGTATGCCAAGGAGGTGCTGCTGCAGGACCCGTCCATTCAGGAAACTTTCAAAATGATGAAGTACTGCGACATTGTTCTGACCGGGATCGGCGCTTTTGACATGGTGGACGGGAGCGCGAACTGGTTCGGCTATCTGACCCGCCGCCATCTGGATGAATTGCAGCAAAAGGCGGCTGTCGGCAGCATATGCGGCCAGTTCTATGACATCAACGGCGCGCACATTTCCTGTGAATGGAATAAAAAGTGTATCGGGATGCCTTTCGAATACATTAACCAGAGCAACACCACGATCGGCGTAGCCGCCGGCGAGGGAAAGGTACTGCCGATTCTGGGCGCGCTGCGCGGACGTCTGATCGACGTGGTGATTACCGACGCGCAGACCGCGCTTTCGGTGATCGAACAACAGGAAAAGCTTTCTTAACCCTTTTTAATTAATTTACAGACAAGGAGAACGCATTATGGCTGATGTGAATTCCATCAAGCGTGAGGACTGGATTCTGTCCACTTTTCCCGAATGGGGAACATGGCTCAACGAAGAAATCGAGCGCGAGCAGGTTCCGCCGGGCAACTTTTCTATGTGGTGGCTCGGCTGCACCGGCATCTGGCTCAAGACCGAGAACGACACCAATCTGCTGGTCGATCTCTGGTGCTCAACCGGAAAAAAGACCCACGGCACCGGCATGATGAAAAAGGGTCACCAGCACCAGAAGATGATCGGCTGCCAGAAGATCCAGCCGAATCTTCGCAACGTGCCCTGCGTCATTGATCCCTTTGCCATCACCAAACTGGACGCGCTGTTCGCAACCCACGACCACAGCGATCACATGGACATCAATGTCGCCGCCGCGGTTATGCAGAACTGCGGACCGGATGTGCGCTTTATCGGACCGGAAAACTGTGTTAAAATATGGGAAAAGTGGGGCGTTCCGTCTGAACGCTGCACCGTCGTCAAGCCCGGCGATACCCTTCGCATAAAAGATGTCGAGGTGGTGGTGCTCGACTCTTTCGACCGCACCGAGCTGGTCACCGCGCCGCCCGAGCAGGTGCTCAAGGGCACCATGCCCCTGGACATGGACGTGCGCGCGGTCAACTATCTTTTTAAAACACCGGGCGGCAATCTCTATCACAGCGGCGATTCTCATTATTCCAACTACTACGCCAAGCACGGGAACGACCACGAAATCGACGTCGCGCTCGGCTCCTTCGGCGAGA
This sequence comes from uncultured Clostridia bacterium, assembly GCA_944385925.1. Taxonomy (GTDB): domain Bacteria; phylum Bacillota; class Clostridia; order Oscillospirales; family Ruminococcaceae; genus CALWZE01. Next base: position 27,167 of record CALWZE010000043.1, on the reverse strand, counting down.
ATCCCCGCGGCATGACCGACAAGCTCACCGCCTCGGACATGCTGCGCATGGCGGAGTGCCTGCGCACCAAGGTCATTATCCCCATTCATCACGACATCTGGACCAACTTCAAAGCTGATCCCAACGAGATCCTGGTGTTATGGCAGATGAAGCGGGACCGGCTGCAATACGATTTCCATCCCTTTATCTGGGAAGTCGGCGGAAAATACACCTGGCCCGCGGACAAAGACCGGATTCAGTATATGTATGACCGCGGTTTTGACGATGCGTTCAGCATTGAACCGGATCTGCCCTTCAAATCCATGCTGTGAGGTAACATCATGAAATTTGAAAAGAAGGTTTTGTGTGAGATCGAAAAATGCTACGCCGTACTCGGACGCGAGATCGGCGGCGAGCCTTATCTGCTCTTCGCCTGGGAAGGGAACGGTTCGGTCCGCGCTTTCCACGGTCCGGATTTTTCCCGCTGCGACCTGATCTGGGAAGGTGGCGGCGGCACCATGTCCATCGTTCCGCTGGAGCGCCGCGAAGGGTATTTTATGATTTCACGCGGATTCTACACGATGGTCAACTCTGCCGAAAGCACGATTGAGATCGTGCGGCTGCAAAACGGCGCATTCACCCATGAGCCGGTCGCTTCGCTGCCCTATCTTCACCGCTTCGGCGTCCTGCGCGCGCAGGACGGTTCAGATTATCTGATCGCCTGTTCCATCGCCGACCACAAGGCCGATCTTGAGGACTGGAGCCATCCCGGCCATGTCTACGCGGCCAAACTGCCGGAGAATCTGGACAGCTCCTTCACCCTCGAGCTCACCCGTCTGCCCGGCGACTACACCATGAACCACGGTTTCTGCACGGCGATGCGCGAAGGCCGCCAGGCGGCGTTCATCGGTGCGCGCGAAGGCGTTTTTGCCTTTACGCCGCCCTGCTGCGGCAATGCGGACTGGAAGGTCGAGCAGCTGGTCGATTTCCCGGTCAGCGACGTTGCCGTCAGCGATCTGGACGGGGACGGGGAAGATGAGCTTGCGCTGATTCTGCCGTTTCACGGAAATCAATATAAAATTTTCAAAAAATCGCCGGACGGCTACAGCGAGGTTTTTTCCTACCCGGTTGAACAGGATTTCTACCACACGGTCATTTCCGCAACTCTCGCGGGCGAAAAGGTCTTTGTGGGCGGCGCGCGCCGCGGCCCCATGCATCTGTTTATCGTGCGCTATGACCATGCAGCCGGAAAATATTTTGCCGAACTCGTTGAGGAGGACGCCGGTCCTTCCAACGCTTTCGTGCTGAATCTGCCCGGGCAGGATCTTCTGCTCTCGGCCAACCGCGAGCATGCGCAGGCCGCTGTCTACACCCTGAAGCCGGAACAGTAAAGCCGGCCGCAATACGGAAGCTCTTTAAAAAGAGCGGCGAAAGAAAAAACATCTCAAAGGGACGGCGGAGCGCCGTCCCTTTGTTTTTTGCCGCCGAACAGGCTGGGCAAAAACGCCTGGTTTAACCGAAGGCAGACAAAAAAGCTAACGTAAATGAAACAGGTTCCGGCACAAGCCGGAACCTGTAGAAAAGCGATCTGATTTGGAATGACGCGAAGTTTGCCCGGTTCTCCTGACATTTGGCGGGTTCTTGACCGCCGGAGTCACAGAAACGAACAAAAATTGTATATGCGCCGGCAGCTCAGCCGGGCAGAGCACCGCACACCTGAAAATCGAATCGTTCGAATCCTGGCGCTGCAAAATTGAATATTTTCTGCACATCCCCCGCAGCTCAGTTGAATAGGGGATACGCTTTCCAGGCAGGGTATCTCAGCGCAAAATGTGTGATTGAAAATAAGTCAGCGCTTTTTCAGAGCGGGACCGCAAGAAATCAGACCTTACAGGGTCTGTTAAAACGGTCAGCGGATGCTTTTGATTCTAAGGACAGTCCGCTGAAAACCGGGGATTTTCTATCTGCGCGCTTTGTCCTCAATACCGGCGCACGGGGCAGGGCAGTGCGGTCTTATGGCCGCTAATGGGATTAGCCGCGGCCCGCACAGACGCTTTTTTGAAATATCAACGACTGCAATTGAGCACTGTTCTGTTCCGGGCGTCGCCTTGTTCAGTCTTTATCCTCTTTTATCTAATCCAGCTGCTTATAAAGCGGACGGTCATTACCGTGTACCATGGCGGCTGCGTCCGAGCGACTATTGCCGTTCTGCGTGCGGCTGTTCTGTTTTTATCCTGCATTTCGGCTGCCCGTATCTGCGCAAAAACTGCAAAGCGGAAACTTTTCCGTTCGTTCGCCGGACAAAAAATGGATTTATTCCTCGTTTCGTATTATATTTACAGTATGTCATTCCGAGCAAAGTTTTTTCTTCGGCAAAGAAGAAAGCAACTGCCGGCAAGGCGTTAGAAAACGCTGTGGGCATTCCGTCTTATAAATTGCCTTCTCCGTTTTCTGCAAACAGGCGGCATCGGTTTTTAGCGGTAGCTTTTTGCGAATTGCAAAGCCGTTTCTATTTTTCCGCTTTGACCGGCGCTTGAAAGGAAAGCTTTTTCTCTCGCGGCAAAGCCGGAGAGTCTTATATTTAATACATAATTAAAAGGAGAAAATCCCAATGCATCCGGACATCACCTTTCGGCGCGCCGAACGAAAAGATACAGGCCTGATCCTGCAATTTATCAAAGAGCTTGCGGCGTATGAAAAGCTGCTGCATGAAGTTGTCGCAGAGGAAAAGGTCCTTGAAGAGTGGCTGTTTGACAAAAAGGCCGCCCAGGTCATCTTCGCCGTTAAGGGCGGGGAAGAGGTCGGTTTCGCACTTTACTTCCACAACTTTTCCACCTTTCTTGGCAGAGCGGGTATCTATCTTGAAGATCTCTATGTCAAGCCCGCTTTCCGAGGTCAGGGCTGCGGCAAAGCCATTTTGCGGGAGCTGGCCAGAATCGCCGTGGAAGAAGGCTGCGGCAGATTGGAGTGGTCCTGCCTTGACTGGAACCAGCCAAGCATTGGGTTTTATCTGTCTCTCGGTGCGAGACCCATGTCCGACTGGACAGTCTATCGGATAGACGTGGAAAAATTAAAGCGCTTTGCGGAGTAATTTCCAGAAAATGTAAATTGAACCACTTGGGAGATTCCCGAAAGATGGGCTGTTCGGCGCAGATCATGTGAACTTTTTAACGCCCGGCATTTTGCATTCCCGTAAAACATGATATAATAATTTCCAGCAGTTATTTTGCGCTGCAACATAGCTGTCTTTTTATGCCGCCGTGCGGACGCTGCGGCATAAAAGGCGGTGAAAACAAGAGGGGAGGGCGCGTATGTCCGTTCCGCTGACAAAGCTGTCGGCTGCCGAATACGATAATATTCTCTACGGACAGATGACCCCTTCGATGGCGGTGAACTATCTGCGGGAAGGCCGTATTCCACTGCGCAGCTTTGCGGACACCCTGTGCGGCATGTACCGAAACCCCGATCTTGCCGATCGTCTGATCCGCTTTTATAAGCTGACAGAGCCGCAGGCAAGTCATGAGTCTGTGAGCCGCCGGATCCGCAACTGGCTCACCGGGCGCAATCTGCCCACCGCCCGGGATGACTTTTTCCGCATCGCCTTCGCGCTGGAACTGAGCGAAGCACAGCTGAATTACCTTCTGGGCGCGTTCACCGGCTACGGGGTACAGTACCGCAACGGCTGGGAGGCTGTGTTTGTGTGGTTCTTGCGAAACGGTCTGGATTACCGGCAGGCGCTGGATTTCTATCAGGAACTGCCTGCCGCCGAAGGCGCTGAACAGCTGCGGCAGGGCTGGACCAGTCAGCTCACCCATGAGGTGCAAAACGAATTTCTGCTGGCACAGAATCTGCAGGATCTGCGCGCCTGTTATATAAAAAATCTCCCGTTCTTCGGCAGACTTCATCTGCGAAGCTACTATTACTTTGAACGCTATCTCGATCAGCTCATTCATCCCGCTCCCGCCTGGGCGGAGGAAAAAGAGCAGGACTATTCCATCGAAACCGTAATGGAGAGCTATCTTTCGCTGCAGATGCCGGCGGCGCGCAAGCGCACCAGCTATACCCTTATCCAAAAGCTCATTAAGCAGAACTGGCCTAACGCCACCGCGCTGAAAAATATCCGAAACCATCAGGAGGACGTGCCCCGCAAGCTGCTGATGCTGCTTTATGTGGTCACTGAAAACAGCCTGAACGGCAACGATGCTTACCGGGAACTGGACGAAAGCTATATATCCCAGGAGGAGCGGGTGGAGGATCACTGGTGGACCCTCAATGCCATGCTCAGCGACTGCGGCATGGCGCAGCTGGATACCCGCAACCCCTTCGACTGGCTGATTCTCTACGCCATCAGCGCCGAAGAGGATGAATTTATGAGCGACCGGATGGAAAAGGTCATCGCCAGCCTGTTTGCCGAGCAGCCCCAGTGACGATACGGTGAACAGCCGCTGCAAAACAGTTTTCGAAAAAAACGACATGCAAAATCGGCCCCCAAATGAAGCAGAACTGCTTTTTGGGGGGCCGATCTTTTTTGTCCCTGATTTTTATGCGGAACACCGCTGCATCTATTGACAATTTATCCGCAGGTCACGCTTCGCGCCGGGCGTTTCGGAAAATCGAAAGCGCGCCGGGCGCAGACAAGCGGCGGGACGGCCTGGATTTTTCAAAAAATACCACGCGTTTGTTGACGGCGCGCTTTAAGGATTCTGCGTGCCGGATGCGCGTTTACCCGACCTGCGGCTGTGCGCCGGTAAAGACGCCGCCATCTTCCACTTCCATCTGTGCGCCATGTAAAGAGCGCAGCACGCCGCGGTTTTCCAGCGTGCCGGCAACGGTAAGGGTGTCGGCAAACTCCAGTTCGCCTTCGTTGACCAGATGACCCGCCGCGATGACAAAGGGGCTGAAATAGGTGCGTCCGCTCAGCAGAAACTCTCCTTCCAGCCGCCGGGGATAGCCGTCATGGGTATACACCAGCTCCCAAAGGCTGCCCTGGGATGTTTCGAGGACGGAGCTTCCGTCCACCAGCAAATCGGCGTTGTCCACCAACAGCTCGCCCTGCGGACCCAGTTCGGCCCGGCTGCCGCTTTCCAGAACAATCTCTCCGCTTACTCTGACGGCACATCCTTCTCCAACTGCCAGTTCACCTGCTTCCAGCACCATGCCGCGCAGCGCAAGCAGTTTCCCGCTGTCTGCCAGTGAGATACGGCCGCCGGAAACACGCAGCGGCAGCTCGGTCACCAGCATGGCGTTTTCCACCGTTATGGCAGCGCAGTTCTCCGGGCCGCATGCAGCCGTTGCGCCGTCTATGAGCCGCAGTTCGCCGCCGCCGAGGTCTACGCTTCCCAACAGCACCGCCGAGGGACCCTGTAAAGTCAGGGAACCGCCGCTGACAACGAGCTTTTCCGCGCCGGTGACCACTGCTTTGGTTATGGTCAGATCTCCCGAAACAGTCAGATCTTCCGCCAGCTGGATGAAAGTACAGCTGTCGTCCGCCAAAGCGGCGCGCAGAGCGGCCTCATCGGTCACGGTTCTTACACCGGCTGTACTCCAGGTCAGCTCACGGCCGCCTGTATTTTCCACCTGGCAGCGCAGCGACTGCGGCGGCGTGTCGACCCACATCAGCAGGCCGTCATGGCCGAAGACCGCCTCCTCATCCAGTTCCAGACCCCCTTTTTCGCTGTCGTTGGCAATCAGCCATCCGTTATTCTCCAGACGGCCGCCGCCCTCAACCTGTACAACGCTGTTGTTATGCAGAATTGCCTGGTTTTGCAGGATAGCGCCGTTTGACAGTCGCAGCGTTCCGTTGTTGAAAAATTGAGTGCCTCTCGTCAGGCGCATCCAGCAGCCGTCTTCGCCGGTCAGGGCGAAATCACCCATGTTGATAATCTGCCGGCCGTAAAGATTCAGCCAGTTCTGATCCTCCTGTCCCTGCAGAGTCCAGCTGCCGAGATTGTACAGGTCGGACTCAAACAGCTGACCGGAAGAGCAGGTGATGCTGCCGTAGTTCAGGACCGAGCCGGGACAGTTCAAAAACAGCTCTCCCCGCAGTTCTCCGAAATTCAGCAGCAGAAAATTTGCGCTTTCCGGCGCGTCCGTGCCGGTAATCAGCGGGCATTCCAGCACGCCGTAGTTCACCAGCAGCGGTGCATTCCACAAAACCAGATCGCCTTCCGAGCCTTCCGCCACGGTCACGGTGACCCCTTCGCTGATGGCAAGCGGCACGCAGCAATCCCAGCTGCCGTCCAGGACCAGTTCCATATCCCTGTCGATCACAATGGCGGACACGCCGTCCCGCTCCACGGCCGCCCGGAATCCCTCCCAGTTGGCCACATGAACGGCGTCGGCGAAAATGGCATCCTGTGCGGCAACCACGAATTTTTTCTCGCTGCCCGGTTCACCGTAAACACTCCCGCAAATCAAAGCAGCGCCGCCTTTTTCCACCAGAAGGTTTCCTTCCGACTGAAGCCAGACCACGCTCTCTCCGGTCAGGGAACCGGTGGACGCTATCTCCACTCTGCCGGAACCGGACGCGCGAAGCAGACCGTTATTTACCAGACTGCCTTCTACCCGCAGCAGGCCGCCGTCGGCCACCGTCAGTTCCTGTCCCAGTTCCAGAACCGCGCCCTTCTCCACCACCAGCGGCTTGGTCAGCGCCAGCCCGCCTTCGGTCAGATTCAGATTTACCCCGTCGGGCAAGGTCACCGCGCTCACCTGGCTGTCCGCCAGCAATGCGCGCAGATGGGTTTCGGTACCGTCGCAAAGGGCGTCCTGCGGCTGCAGCGCCGCACCAAGGCCGGTCAGGATGGCCAGCAGCAGCGCTGCCGCCGTAACGATCAGCCAGGTCGCGCGCCGCTTGCGGACGCGGGGCGCGGCAGCGGGGGATTCTTCCGTAAAGCCGCCGGATAGCTCCTCCGTTTTTTCTTTATTTTCGTCCGGCTCGCAGTCAGGATCGGTCCTCTGCGTCTCTTCCGGCTGCAGCGTATGGGATGTGTCGCTCAGCACGGTTTCTGTGTCCGTCAGTCCATCATCCGGCGCATAGAGAGCGGCCCGCAGCTCCTCCACCGTGGAAAAGCGGCGATTGGGCGCAGGGGCAAGCCCTTTGAGCAGGACCGCCTCCTGACGCGGCGACAAAGGCACCCCAAGTTTGCTGGGCAGCAGCAGTTCGTCGCCCGCTATGCGGTCCAGCGCGGGGGGCGGCGCTTTGCCGGTAAGACAGAAATAGATGGTAGCGCACAGCGCGTAGATATCGGTCCAGGGGCCCTGACCCTTCTGCTGATACTGTTCCAGCGGCGCGTAGCCGTGTTTCAGGGTGATGGTGAGGGTTTCGTTCCCCTGAGAGGCTTCCCGGGCACAGCCGAAATCCAACAGCCGGACTTTGCCGTTTTCCAGCATCAGATTGTCCGGCGCGATGTCCCGGTGCAGCAGCCCGTTTTCATGCACAATGCTCAGGGCGTGAAACAGGGGCTCCAGAATGCCGAAAAGCTCCTGCGGCGGGATACGTCCGCCGCGCTGGCGCGCCAGCTCGCTGAAGGTGGTTCCCTCGATATACTCCATCACGATATAAGCGGTATTGTTTGCCTCGAAGTAGTCCCGCACCCCCACGATGACCTGCTGCTTTGCCAGCCGGGCCATGGTGCGCGCCTCGTCCAGAAAGCGCTGCTTTCCCCGTTCAAAGCTTCTGGCCGCCAGCCCCATAAAGCCGGTGACCTCCAGTGAGACGGCGGCGTTTCGGGTCGAACGGTCCAGCGGATAATACTCCTTGATGGCCACCTTCATTTCCAGCCGCAGATCGCAGCCGATATAGGTGATCCCGAAACCGCCCTCGCCCAGCACCCGTCCTACCAGGTATCGCCCCTGCAAAACAGTGCCGGGGGGAAGGTGGTGGGGAGAAGGTTTATAGCTGCCTTCGGTGAGGCCGCAGACAGGACAGCTGCCGCCGGGCGGCACCGCGCTCATACAATAAGTGCAGAAGTTCTTATCCACAGCGGCTCCCTCCTTCATTTATTGCATTGTCATAATAATGACAGAATTTTTCGTGTTTCACAAGCATTTCCCCTTTTCCGGCGTTTCAGACGGCGATCAGGACCCGAATCAGGATCAGCAGCAGCAACAGGCTTATGCCGCAGGCCACCGCCAGAAGCAGCCAGCCATTGCGGTCCACGCAGCGCTGCAGCCAACCCCGCAGCCGCGTTCCGAAAGACGGCGCTTTGCGCACCCGACGCACGTCACGAACGAAATCCGTCTCCACGGGCTGTACCGGTTCCGGAACAGGCTGCGGGACAACAATTTCCCGTTCCCGCTCCAGATCCCACAGCCGCCTTTTCAGCCGTGCCGCAAGGTCGTCGACCGTGCCGGGGCGGGCGGTGGGCTGCAGCTCCAGTCCCCACAAAAGCAGCCGCTCCAGTTCGCCGTCCATTTCCACCCCCATACGGCTGGGGGCGATCAGCGGGTCCGCCCCGTCTTCCACCACGGCACACAGCCGCTCGGGCGCAGCAGGGGGGATCTGTCCGGTAATGCAGCAATAAAGCGAGGCGCACAGCGCATAGATATCGGTGCAGGGTCCCTGTCCCCGGGTCTGATACTGCTCGATGGGGGCAAAACCGTGCTTGAGCACCACGGTCATCGAACGTCCGTCCTCCATCGAGCGCGCACAGCCGAAATCCAGAAGAACCAGCGAACCGTCCGGCATAAGCATGAGGTTGTCGGGCGCGATATCCCGATGAATCACCCCGGCCCGGTGCAGCTGGGCAAGATCGGCCATCAGCGGCAGCGCCTTTTGCAGCAATTCTTCCGGATCCATCCGGTTCCGGGTTTCCATGATATGGCGCAGGGTGACCCCGTCCAGATAATTCATCACCATATAGGCCGTGTTGTTCGCTTCAAAAAAGTCCAGTACATGCACGATGCAGGGCAGATGGCTCACCGCCCGGATCATGCTGGCCTCGCTCAGGAAGCTGTGCTTTCCCCGCAGGTAAAGCTTTTCGGTGTCGGCGGCGGGCAGCACTTCCAGACGCTCTCCCCGGTGCGGCTGACAGCGCAGCGGAAAATACTCCTTGATGGCCACTATCCGGCCGGAGTTCAGTTCCTTGCCGATATAAGTGATGCCAAAGCCGCCCTCGCCCTTGGCCGCGCCGAACAGAAAGCTGTGACGTTCGGCGCTGGTCAGCACCGTGCCGGCCGGGATTTGATGGTCGGCGGCTTTCCACCGGATTTTTCCGCCGCACCGGATACAGAATTCACCGCCGTCGGAAAGCTCCTGCATACAGTGGGGACAGAATTCCCGAGCCATCAGCCCTGCCTCCTTTCGGCGATGACGAAGCTCTGGGCCTGGGAGCCCAGCCAGAACACCTCGCCCGGACGGACGAGGACAGCCTGACCACCGGCGAGACGGCTGCCGGGACTGACAAAGGTGCCGTGGGTAGAGCTCAAGTCCTTCAGGCAGATACCGCTCTCTTCCAGCCAGATCGCGCAGTGCAGTCCGCTGACGCCCGCCGTGTCCGCGGGCAGCGTCACCGTGCAGCGGGCGGGGTCACGCCCAAGGGTGAGCTGGCCGCTGCGGGGGATCGCGAAGCGTTTGCCTTCCAGCGCGCCCGCCACACCCTGCAGGCGGAACCCGGAATCCAGGGATTCCGCAGGATCTGCGGCTGCCGGACGCGGTGCGGACTGCATGGCAGGATCGGTCTGCTGTGCCGGAAGTTTCCGCGCGCAGCGGCGCCGGCTGCGCAGGACCGCCAGCAGGATCACGGCGATAACCGCCGCGGCGAGCAGCCCGGCCAGCAGCCAGACCACCCAGGAAACGCCGCCGCCCACGGTATAAGGTACGTTGTGCATATCCAGCATGGGCAGCGCCTCGCTGATATTCACCGCATAGTTCACCTGTTCGTCGTTCCTGGAGACCGAATAGGTGTTGATGCCCAGCACCTGTGCGCGGTCGTTCATCAGCGGGCCGCCCGAATTGCCGTGGCGAATATCCGCGTCGGTGAGAATCTGGCTCACGCCGGTGCCGGATACGGTGGAGATGCGTCCCACAACACCTGTGCTGACGGTCGCATCCGCCTCGCCCCAGCTGGTGACGGATTCCTTGATGAGGCTATCCGCAATGCCGGGATAGCCGACCGCGTAGACCGTGTCGCCCACCATATCGTTGGTGGGAATGCACAGGGTCAGCGCCGCGCGCTTGTCGGTCGGTTCAGCCAGACGAAGCAGCGCGATGTCGCGGATGGGATCGGCGTCCATCACATAGGCCTCCACGTAATCCTCTTTGTCGAAATAGACCCGCACCTTGGCCCGTCCCAGCACGATCTCGCCGCTTGTGGTCATAAACTCGGTCAGCTCGCCGGCGCCGTTTTCCAGAAAATCGGCCACCACATGGTGGTTGGTGATGAGGTACTGCACCGGCTTGTTTTTCTCGCCGACAAAAAATCCGCTGCCGCTGCCGTGTTCATCCCAGAAATCGTCCACCTGGACGCCCACGTCCACGACCGCAACCCCGTGCCGGGCAACGTCGACGACGTCACCGGCCGCAAAAACCCGGCTGCCGCAAAATACTGTCAGACAAAGCAGGGCAAGAAAACATGCAAAAATCCGTTTCATACCAGTTTTTCCTCCTCGTTTTGATCCTCATTTACCCGCAGCCAGAGCGCGGCGGCAGAGTTGTTGTCGCTGTCGGGCAGCGCTTTTTTCTGCCGCAGCAGCCGCATGGTTTCCAGCCATTCTTCCGCGGAAGCGGCGGCTTGAAGTGTCTGTTCCATCTCCTGCTCCAGCACATATTCCCAGAAACCGTCCGAGCACAGGAGAAACGCATGATCGCCGGGCGGCAGCGTCATCCCACCCGCATCGGCTTCGAGACCGCCCTGCTGGCCCAATGCGCGGTAGATACAGCTGCGGTCCTCATGAAAGCGAATTTCAGCCAAAGAGATCTGTCCCAGCATCACCGCAATCTGGGAAGCGCTGTGGTCGCGGCTCTGCCACTCCAGACGGCCGTTGCGAAAGCGGTAGATCCGGCTGTCTCCGGCATGAGCCCAGGCGCAGCGGCTGCCCATCACCGCCAGCACGGCGGCGGTGGTCTTCATGCGGCAGACCGGTGTCTGGATATCCAGCACGGCCTGATGCGCCCGGCTTATCAGCGCTTTCAGCTCCTGAGGGTCGGCGGCGCCGCTCCAGCCGTCAAGAATGGTCTTTACTGCGGCGGCGGAAGCGGCTTCGCCGCCGCCGTGCCCGCCCAGGCCGTCGGCCAGCGCCACGCATATTCCGTCATTCACACGGCGGCAATCCACCTTGTCCTCGTTGTGCATCCGTCCGCCCTGATCTGTATAGCTTGCGTATCGGATCAATTCAAAGGCATCCTTTCTCTGTCATCTCTCGCCGCGGCAGCCCAACACCACTGCGGTGAAGTTATCCTGATCGGCGAACCCTTTTTCTTTCACGGCCGCTTCCAGCACCCGGACCGCTTCCTCCGGCTCGCTTTCCAACGCGCCGCTCAGCTCCTGTTCCGAAAGCGCGTTATAGACCCCGTCACTCATCAGGATCACCCGGTCGCCGGGGAAGAGGGTCAGCGGCGCGGCCGGCATGTCTATGCCTTTCAGCGCACCCATCCCCACAAAGCTGGTCAGCGCGCCGCCCTTTTCGTCATTCAGCGCGGCTTCCAGCGGCATCTCTCCGTTGACCGCCCGCAGGGCCAGCTCTCTGCGGTAGACATGCTCGCGGTTGAGCTGATACAGCACCCCTTGCCGGTAAAGGCAGATCCGGCTGTCGCCCACGGTAAGGAAATACAGCTTATCCTCCCGCAGCAGGGCCATCGCCAGCGTGGAGCCGCTTTTGCGCAGCCCTTCGGAACCGAGCTGCTCGTTTACCTGGCGGACGGTCTGCCGGGCGATGGCCAGCAAAGCTGCTTCCGGATCTTCGCCGCCCGCGCCGGCGGCAAAAGCGTCCAGCGCCGCCTGCACCGCCGCCGCGCTGGCGCGGTCACCGTCCGCAAGGCCGCCCATGCCGTCCGCCACAACAGCCAGCAGGCCGCGGCGGGGGATAAGCGTCTGGTCGGATACCGCAAAGCAGTCCTGCTGCGCTTCCCGCGCGCCCTGGCTGTGAAGCTTGCCCACAGCATAGCCGCTCACCCTGTCCGGGACGGATTTTGCGGCGGCTCTGCGGCACGCTCGCCGCAGCATCACCAGAAGGATAATACCGGCCGCCGCCAGCAGCAGGAGCAGCAGCGCCGACAGTGCCGCGGCCCATACCGGCAGACTGATCGACTTAAGCAGACCGGATGTCTGGTCGAGCGCGAGCTGCTCACTCATTGCTCTTTCCTCCGTCGCCCCAGCTGAACTGTTCGCCGCAAAGTCCTACAAACAGCAGCTGGGTGGTCCCGATGGTGATGCGGTCATAGTTATGCAGCTCCAATCCGCCGCCGATGACCGGAAGGTTGTTTACCAGCAGCACGTTCTTGCCCAGCTCATGCGCGATATAAAAGCGGCGGGTCTGGGGCACATAGGTCACGTTGGCATCCTTTTCGGCCGAGATGGTGGCGTCGCCCTTGATGCAGATGTCGCCCGTTTCCCTCCCGATATAGTTATAGCCGGTATGAATGCGGTAATCGGTGCCGCGGCAGGGACCGTCCACAGCCACCAGCCAGCCCACCACCGGCGCGGGCGCGCCCGCCGGGGTATCCACATCCACAAACTGGGTATGGGACATCCTGTTGTCCTGCCGGGGCGCCGGGGACGGCGCAATCGTCCGGTCAAAATTTCCGGGAACACCGGCATTCAGCGGCGCCTGATCCGCCTTTTCGGCCGGTTCTCCGGCAAAGGGGTCGACGGTGGGCGAAAAGCCGCCGGACGCGCAATAGGGACACTGGGTATAGCGGTTCGCGTCATAGTAATGGCCCTGCGGGCAGCTGATGATTTTTTGCAGAATTTCTGCCATATTTATTCCTCCTTTATCTCGGCCGGGGATCACCCGGCAATACACTCAAACAGATTGGCGCTGACGCCCAGGTAAAAACGGGTGCCCGGCGCGACCGGCATCGGGAAGTTTACCGGCAGACGGCGCCCGTCGCCGAAAAAGGTGCCGTGTCTGGAACCGAGATCCACCAGCATGGGCGCGCCCTCCCGCCAGCAGATCCGGCAGTGCATCGCGCTTACGCCCGGCGTTCCGTCCGGAAAGCGGACGTGGCAGTCCGGTCTGCGTCCGAAAAGGAGTCCCGCGCTGCCTACCGAAAAGGTCTGCCCCTGCATGGGACCCGCAAGGCATCTCACTGCCAGCAGGCTGCGCACCGGCATGGGATGCAGCACCGGTCGGCTGCCCAGAGGGTCCGGGCCGTATTGGTTCGGTCCCGGCTGGCCAGGCTCCGCGCACCACACGACGAGCAGGATGATTCCCACCAGAGGGATCAGGCCAATCAGCCACCAGACGCCGCTGCGGCCGGTGTCATGCAGGCGCCGCCAGTATACGGCCAGGGTAGGTATCAGCATGCCCAGTGAAAACAGCGATATCAGCAGGCCGACCCCCGGCAGCACCGCGCTCAGTATGCCCAGCAAGGTAAGCACCAGCCAGTAAAACAGCATATAGTACCAGAACTCGCTGCGGCGGGCCCGGCCGCTGAAATCAGCGTAATGTCTGAACACCTGCTCGACCGCTTCAAAAAAGCTCATCCCATCGCCTCCATACAGCCCGAAACGGGCGGTTTGTTTTTGTTGTCTGCATTGTAGCATAGGGCCAGACACCCGCCGTCCAACCTGTTTCCGGCGTCCTTTTGCGCTGCTGCCGCAAAGCTGAACCGGCTGTTTTCGCGGATGGTTCGATGCAGAACATGCGGCCGCGGGAGGACAAAAGACCTCCCGCGGCCGCAAAATCACACAACCAACCTCCTGGTTCACCCTTCGGCGGCATGGCGGATATTTATTGTATTTATATATAATAAAAAAGAGCCCGCGAACGGCTCTTTCATATCGTCAGTTGATTTCCATTTTTTACCTGTTCATTATCGGACACCCGTGCAATCTTTTTTAAGGAAAAACGAAGATTAGGTAAACCCGACACCTCAGAAATATTGATGAAACTGCAGATAAAGCACAGGAAGTGTTACTTCACGGATGCTCTTTTGCATCGGAGAGATGCTGCGCGGCAAACGGTATTTTTGCATAACCATTTTTTGTGTTTTTGCCGATTATGTGTGAGCGTGCGGATCGCGCCTTTTCTGCACGCTCCCGGTGCGCATGCCGCCGAATCGGCAGTTCAATCAAATTGTGCCCAGTGCAATCAGCTATGATTTGAAAAGGGAATACAGACAGGTAAAACACTCTGACTTTTAGGAAAAGTCAGAGCAAGTGATACAGCCCTTGCGATTGTCCGATCCGATCAGGACAGTCAAAGCCGGTCCCGATCAAAAAAAGGAGGCGCGGCGGCGGAAGTGTGTTCTGTTTTTCATAAAATGGTGCAATTAGCGATACGGAACCTGCGCGGCGGAGCGGGTGGGATTCGCCGCCTGCGCTTGCGCGCAGTCTATTCTCTCGCTCGCAGGCTCGCTCGACCTTTTCGGGCGCAGACCTCCCCCGGAGGTCCGCTTTTTCCCGAAAAGCCCTCTCGGGTTCGAATCCATTTTACAAAAAAATCCCTGCACCTCTTGGTGCAGGGATTTTGGCGGAGCGGGTGGGATTCGCCGCCTGCGCTTGCGCGCAGTCTATTCTCTCGCTCGCAGGCTCCCTCGACCTTTTCGGGCGCAGACCTCCCCCAAAGGTCCGCGTTTTCCCGAAAAGCCCTCCCGGGTTCGAATCCATTTTACAAAAAAACCCCTGCACCTCCTGGTGCAGGGATTTTGGCGGAGCGGGTGGGATTCGAACCCACGGTGAGTTGCCCCACAACTGATTTCGAGTCAGTCCCGTTATGACCACTTCGATACCGCTCCATGTTCGGCTGAATCAGCCGTGCAATTTATTATAGTCAATTTCGCCGCGAAGGTCAAGGGATTCCGCGGATATTTTCAGATTGCAGCAAAATTACACGCGCTACACAAAAAGCCGATTACGAAACGCCTGAGATTTGGCGATATGAAAGCCGTTGAATACGCGGGAAATGTTTACTTTTAATGCCAATTATTATATGATGAAGCTATCGCCGATATTGCTTCATTCAAAAATGTTCCATGTGGAACATTCAAAACGGGGCATTGGGGTTAGTGTTCCACATGGAACATTCAGAAGGAGAGATAGAATGGGAAAAATCATCGCGATCACAAACCAGAAGGGCGGCGTGGGCAAAACGACGACCGCCGTTAATCTGGCTGCCGCGCTTGGTGCGCTCGGCAAAAAGGTTCTCCTGGTGGATATCGACCCGCAGGGAAACGCGACCAGCGGCTACGGCATCAACAAGCGCACCGTCTCGGGCTCTTCGTATGATCTGCTGACAGGGCAGCGGGAATTTGACAGCGTCTGCGCCCGGACCAAATACACCAACGTCTGGATGATTCCGGCGCACATCAATCTTGCCGGCGCCGAACTCGAGCTTGTGCAGATGAGCCGCCGCGAATACCGTCTACGGGACGCGCTGGTTGCCAAAAAGCAGGCGTTTGATTTTATCCTGCTGGACTGCCCGCCCTCGCTTGGCCTGCTCACCCTCAACGGACTGACCGCATGCGACACCGTGCTTATTCCCGTGCAATGTGAATATTACGCGCTGGAAGGACTTTCGCAGCTGATGTCCACCATCCGACAGGTCAAAAAACTGTATAATCCCAATATTGAGCTAGAGGGCGTGCTGATCACGATGTATGATTCCCGCATTAACATAACGGCGCTTGTGGTCAACGAGGTCAAACGGTTTTTCCCGCAAAAAGTTTACAGCACGGCTATCCCGCGCAACGTGCGGGTTTCCGAGGCGCCCAGCTTCGGCAAACCGATCAAGTACTACGACGCGCATTCCAAGGGCTCGGCGGCGTATGACGCGCTGGCCGAAGAGATACTCGCCCACAATCGCAGACTCGGAGGGGAAGTATAATGGCAATCAACAGTTTGGGGAAAGGGCTGGACGCCCTGTTCCTGGACAACGCGCCGGAAGGGGAAGAGAACACCAGCGAACTCCCCTTAAGCGAAATCGAGCCCGACCGCGCTCAGCCCAGACAGACCTGGGACGACGAATCGCTGGAGGAGCTGGCTGATTCGATTGCGCAGCACGGCGTTTTGCAGCCGATTCTGGTGCGGCCGACGCCGGACGGACGTTATCAGATCGTGGCAGGCGAACGACGCTGGCGCGCAAGCCGTCTGGCGGGAAAGACGACCATCCCGGTAATCATCCGCTCGCTGTCCGATCTCGAGGCGATGACCTTTGCGCTTATCGAGAATTTGCAGCGGGAGGACCTCAATCCGGTTGATGAAGCGCTCGGCTATAAAAAGCTGATGGAGGTCACCGGTCTGACCCAGGAACAGACCGCGAAGCAGGTTGGCCGCTCCCGGCCCGCAGTTGCAAACTCGCTGCGGCTGCTCGGTCTTCCGAAAGAGGCGCTGGATCTGCTGCGCGACGGAAAGATCACAACCGGCCACGCAAAAGCGATCCTCGCCATAACCGATGAGCAGACCCGTATCCGTGTGGCGCAGCAGGTCGCCGAGACCGGGATGACGGTGCGGCAAGCCGAAAAGCTCTGCGCCAAGCCCGCGGCGCAGGAGAAAAAGCCGCTTGCAAAGCCGCGCGACGCCGTCGCGAGCGAGGTGGAGCTGTCGCTGCAAAACGCGCTTGGGGTAGAGGTCAAGGTGGACTATAAAGACGGAAAAGGAACGCTGTCGGTCAACTTTTATTCCAAAGAACAGCTGTTTGAATTCGCCAATAAGCTGGGAGGCTGAAAATGGAACCTGTTAAAATCTGTCAAAGCCAGAAACGGGTCGTACAATCCCTGATTGCCAGTCTGGTTGGATTCACGCTGTTTCTGATCATCATTCTGTTTGGCTGGAAAGAAACCTTTGAGATCATCCGAATTCTCGCGGTGATCTGCGTGCCGGCGTTCGGCTGTTCCAGCATATACAACCTTATTCAGCTGACCCGTAAAAATCAGCCGCTTATCCTTTTTAACGAGGAGGGGGTTGTCGACCGCAGCAATTTTCTCGCCGTCGGCCTGATATACTGGTCGGAAATCGAGGGCGAGGCCGGGATGATGTATAACAATCAGCCCTATCTGCGTTTGGAAATTTCCCGGATCGATACGCTGCTGCAGCGGCTCAAGCCGCTCAGACGGCTCGCCGTACAGATCCGCCTTTGGCTGATGCGCTGCAATGGCTGTATTCCCATCAATGCACAGCATACCGGCATGCTGCCGGACCAGATCATCCAGGAAATGCAGAAAGCGCGCGCGCTGGCCGGCGTACCGTCGCCCGGCAAGACAAAACCCGATGCGGTTGCGCAGCCGGAAAAGAAATTCAGCAAGTATGACTGCTGAAAAAAAGATTTTGACAGACCCCGCGAAAGCAGGCGATCGGTTTGCTGGAAAAGGTCGCCGCCGCTGCGGGTATTCAAACAGGCCGTTCACCGGAAAATAAGGAAAGGCAATCAGGCTGATCCGTTTTTTCTCGCAGAGAAGGAAGTCCGCAGTCCCGGAAACGGAAAAGGGCAGCGGTTCGGGAAACATACCGATTTTTGAAAACCGGCGCGGGACTTTGCCCGCAGTGCCTGAGAGCCGGGAAACCGGAAAATAAAAGACCGGCCGGCGGTCTGTTGTGATTGCGCTTTGAAAATTGTATTATAATATTATTTATATAGACACAGCGTCTTGAGGAGAAAACCATGTTAGACATCAAAGTAATCCGTGAAAATCCCGAAGAGATCAAGGCCCGGCTGCGGGTGCGCGACAAAAACTATGACGCGCAGATCGACGAGCTGCTCGAGATCGACAAGGAGCGCCGCGCGCGCATGACCGATCTGGACGCACTCAAAGCGCGCCAGAATGCCGCGAGCAAGCAGATCCCCCAGATCAAAAAAGAGGGCGGGGACGTGTCGGCGATCATGGCCGAGATGAAAGAGATCGCGGAAAAGGTCAAAACCGATAATGTCCGGCTGACCGAGCTGGAAGAAAAACAGCGCACCGTGCTTCTGTCCATTCCGAATACACCGCACGCTTCGGTGCCTTTTGGCCATGACGACGCGGACAACCCCGAAATGCGTCATTGGGGCGAGCCGACCCGCTTTGATTTTACCCCCAAAGCACATTGGGACATCGGCGCCGATCTCGGGATTCTCGATCCGGAGCGCGCGGCCAAAGTAACCGGCGCACGGTTCCATTTCTATAAAGGACTGGGCGCGCGTCTGGAACGCGCCATCTACAACTTCTACCTTGATCTGCATTCCGGAGAGCACGGCTATACCGAAATTTTCCCGCCGTACATGGCCAATACCGCCTCGATGACCGGCACCGGCCAGCTGCCGAAATTCGCCGAGGATATGTTCCATGTTGAAAACACGGATTATTACCTCATCCCAACTGCGGAAGTTCCGGTCACCAACTATCACCGCGACGAAATTCTGAATGTCGAAGACCTTCCGGTCAAATACTGCGCTTACAGCGCCTGCTTCCGCGGCCAGGCGGGCAGCGCCGGACGAGATACCCGCGGCCTGATCCGCCAGCACCAGTTCAACAAGGTCGAACTGGTCAAGTTCGCCAATCCGAACAACAGCTACGAGGAGCTGGAAGCGCTGACCCATGACGCGGAGCACGCGCTGCAGCTGCTCGGCCTGCCTTATCGGGTCGTGACCCTTTGCGGCGGCGATCTCGGCTTCTCCTCCGCCAAGACCTATGACATTGAGGTCTGGCTGCCCAGCTATGACCGGTATGCGGAAATTTCCAGCTGCTCCAACTTTGAGGATTATCAGGCGCGCCGCGCGAACATCCGTTTCCGCGACACCGACGGCAAGGTCAAATTTGTCCATACCCTCAACGGTTCCGGTCTTGCGGTCGGACGCACTACGGCGGCGATCCTTGAGAACTATCAGAATGCCGACGGCTCGGTCACCGTTCCCGAGGTGCTCGTTCCCTATATGGGCGGCGTGACCGTAATTCGCTGAACACAGATTTGCGGCAAACAGGCCGCATCCGCAAAGCGGACAGGGCACGGGTTCAACTCCGTGCACAGTATATCCGTCTGCGGGAAATTATGAACAGACAGAACAGCGCCGGCAGGTTCTCAAGGTACGGAGCCTGCCGGCAAAAACAAACCAAATACACGGGGCTTGACAAGCCCCGCGTTGCTTTATTGGCCGCTTTACAGGAGAAACCATGCGCAAAGCTGCACAGAAAACAAAACCGGATACTCCCCGTGCGCCGCACAAACTGGGTGTTTTGCTGCGGGTCCTGATCGCGCTTGCGGTGGTGCTGTGCGTCCCGGTGATCAACTACAATATTGACCCCGCACGGCTTTACCACACCAGCCGCGCGGACTCGCTTGAATTGCAGGCCGTGGAGCTTCTGCTTGACGGACAAAACGCGGCGAACCTGTCCAACTGCAACGAGCGGCTGCTCAAAAGGGAATACCTGCGGCGCACCGATCGGACACTGGACACCGTGGTGCTGGGCTCTTCGCGCGGCGCGATGATCACCGCCGGGATGCTCGGCGCCGACAACTTTTTCAATCTTTCGGTTTCCGGCGCAACCTTTGACGATCTCGTCGGCATCTACGGGTACCTTCTGCTCACCGGCCAGCAGCCCGAGCGGGTGGTTATCAGCATCGATCCCTGGGTGCTCAACGACAATTTTACAGATACCAGATCCTGGGAGGCTTTCGGCGACGGGATCACCTATGTTTATGAGGAGCTGCTCGGCGTGCCGGTCGCGCGGGAATATATGCCGGAGGGTCTGTACGATCCGGAAAACGAAAACCGGCGAAACCTGCTGACCATGAGCGGGGAACTGAAACTGAACCTGTTCTCCATCCCCTATTTTCAAAGCGCGCTGCAAAATCTCGCAAACGGGAATCATGCGGCATATGCCCGGGTGGAAGCCACCGATCTGAACGAAGGAGAAACCGGCATCCTGCGCGCGGACGGCAGCTACAGCTACCCGGCGGAATACAGAAATGCCGATGAAACCGCGATCATCCAGCGCGCGGAGACCTCGCTGCCCAGTTCGGTGCTCGGGCTGGAGGATTATGCGCAGCTGGATACCCAGAACCGCGAATACTTCGAAACGTTTATCAAAACGCTGACAGAGAACGGCGTGCAGGTTGATTTTCTGCTTGAGCCTGTGTCTCCGGTGATCTATGACCATATGAAGAGCGAACCGCGCTACGCCAGCTTTTTTCAGGCAGAACAAATGTTCCGCGACATGGCGCAGCCGCTCGGCATCCGGGTTGCGGGCAGCTTCGACCCTTACGCGCTGGACATGACCGCCTATGACTTTTATGACGGCTACCATCTCAAACCGGATCGAATCGAGGAGCTGGCTGCGCTGCTTGAACAGACGCCGGTCGAAGAGGTGCGGCAGAGCGACTGACTCCGCAAACAGCCAGACGGCAGGTCGGCATGCCTCACCAACCGGTCTTGAATAAATTTTAAAACGGGGACGGGACTCTTTGTATAGACAGGGGAAAGGCCCTGAATCCGCAATGGGAAAAAGTTCGGCCGCCCACGTCGTTTTTAAATATCCCGCTGATTTACAGGCTGAATGGCCGGCAGGTGGAAAAAATCCCGGATGACGGCAAAAAGCGCCCCTCATGGATACCGCGCTTTGTAAAGTATTCCTCCCTGCACGGCGGGGGACAGGCCATAACGAGAATTCTGGTCTTCCTGCCCCCCTTTGCAGCTACCCACGCACACATCTGATTTTTTGGCAGGCGGGAGCGGCCATTTTGCCGTTCATCCCAACGCGGCGAAAAGAGCAAAGCGGCAGAGCGACTGATCTCTCTCGCGCCCGTCGTGCATTCAAACCTGAGAGCATAATCATTCCATCTTTTAACTGGTGAAGTCTATGACCTTCAATACTGCGGCTTTCGCGCTGTTTTTTCCAATCGTTCTGCTCGGCGCATTCCTTGTCCCGCGCCGGGTACAGAACCTGTGGCTGCTCGCGGCCAGCGGGTTCTTTTACCTGTATAACGCGCCGAGGTTCGGGATATATTTTCTCTGCACCATAGCCCTGACCTATGCGGCTGGTCCTGTCATCGGCCGTTTACAGGGAAAAAAGAGCGGAAAAGCCGCGCTTGCGCTTTCGCTGCTTCTGCTGCTCGGCGCGCTCGGCGTGCTGAAATACTACGATTTCTTCACCGGCGCATTGCAGTCCGCGCTTGCTGCAATCGGCGTTCTCTGGCAGCCGGCCTCGCTCGGGATCGCGGAACCGCTCGGCATCAGCTTTTATACCTTTACGGCGGCGGGCTATCTGATCGACCTCGGCAGGGGAAAGGTCAAAGCGGAGAAAAACCCGATCGACCTTGCGCTTTTTCTCAGTTTCTTTCCCCAGCAGCTCTCCGGCCCGATTGCGCGCGCCGACAGTTTGCTGCCCCAGCTGAAAACGCCGCGCCGGTTCAACAAAGCAGATTTTGCCGCCGGCGCGCAGCGGTTTGTCTACGGCCTGATGAAAAAGGCGGTGGTCGCGGACTGGCTCATGGCCTTTAACGACGCGGTCCTGTACCGGCTTGGGGACCAGAACCCGCTGTGCATCCTTGCGGCGATTCTGCTTTACTCGATGCAGCTTTACTTCGATTTTTCCGGCTACTGCGACATGGCGCTGGGCTGCGCGCGGATGCTTGGCCTGCGCCTTTGCGAGAATTTCCGCGCGCCCTATTTCGCAACCGGTTTTTCCGAGCTTTGGAGCCGCTGGCACATCTCGCTGACAAGCTGGCTGCGGGACTATCTTTATATCCCGCTCGGCGGCAGCCGCCGCGGGTTTGGGCGTAAGCTGCTCAACATCCTGATCGTCTTTACCGTCAGCGGCCTTTGGCACGGCGCGGCCTGGGGATATGTTGTCTGGGGAATTCTGCACGCCGTTTTGCGCATTGCGCAGGAACTGCTCGGCAAACTGCGCCGCGGCAGGGAAAAGAAAAGCGGCGCGGCGACGGACTGGGCGAAACGCGCCGGTCTGTACATTCTGTGGAGTCTGAGCTTTGTCTTTTTCCGGCTCGTCTCGGTCAGCGACGCGCTGTATGCCATCCGCCGCTGTTTCGACCTGGGCGAGTATTCGCTCTATGCGCTCGCCGCGCGCGGAATGTCCATTCTGCGCGCAAATATCCCGAGCAGCGATCTGTACATCCTCTGTGTCGCCGCGGTCGTCGGCGCGGCGATGCTGTTCGTGCTGATCCTGGAATACCGCAAAATCTATCGCGCAAAAAAGGAGGAGCTGGACGCGGGCTATGTCCTGCGGGACTTCGGGCCGAACGCCCGGTTTGCCGCAACGATGCTCATGATCGCCGCAATTCTCTTCTGCGGCCGGTTTGGGGTATCCAGTTTTGTGTATTTTCAATTTTAATTCGATATTTTTTTCATTTCGGTATTGACATAGCGCTAATCGTCCTGTATAATAAGTTTCGCATCTGGCGGATTAGCTCAGTTGGCTAGAGCACTCGGTTCATACCCGGGGTGTCGCTGGTTCAAATCCTGCATCCGCTACCATTGCAGGGAAAGCCGATCCTGAATCGGCTTTCCTTATAATAAGGCCCGTTGGTCAAGCGGCTAAGACACCGCCCTTTCACGGCGGTAACACGAGTTCGATTCTCGTACGGGTCACCACAAAGCGCTTCGCTGCAATCGCGGCGGGGTGTTTTTTTGTTCAAATTTTTTGTCAGGGAGGCATACTGGTGGAACATCAGGCGCAATGTCTGGAAGGCTTGCTGCGGCGCGCCGCGGCGCAGGAAGAAAAACTCAGCGGCCTGCTTTTTACAGAGCAGAGCATCCGGGACGCCGATCTGACCGGTCTTGATCTGGAAAGGGTGCGGTTTGTCCGCTGTGTGCTGACCGGATGCCGAATGGAGAAGGGCAGTTTTTCAGAATGCAGCTTTGAACAGTGCGAGCTGACCGGATGCCGGTTTGAAAACGGTTATTTCAGAAATACCTCTTTGTCCGGCTGCCGCGCGGACGGCGCCGATCTGCGCCGCTGCACCCTGCGGGAGAGCGGGATCGAAGGCGGCAGCTGGCGGTATGCCAATTTTGCCAACACTCTTTGGGACAGCTGCACGATCCGCAACGCCTCCATGCGGGAGGTCTCCTTCGCAGAGAGCAAGCTGAAAAACTGCACCCTGAAAGGCGTTGATCTCGGACGCGCGGACTTTTTCAAAACCCCGCTCAAAGGGATCGATCTGACCGAATGCAATATCGAGGGGATTCTGGTCGGGGACAGGTTCAGCGAACTGCGCGGCGCAAAGGTCAGCGCGGAACAGGCGGTCGGCCTTGCCGCAATGCTGGGTGTCAAAATCGTATAACGGCCGACCGCAGCGCAAAAAGCGCTGGCCGGCCGCTCAAAGCCGCGCGGCGTTATTCGCAGTCCCCTGCGACGGAGGTTTGCGCCTCCTTTTGTCTGCTCGGTCCTGCGTTTCCCTTTGCCTGCCGGATGTCCTTTCGGCATGCGGCCGCTGCATTTGTCTGCGCTCTGCGCCATTTTGCCGAACCGGCCGCAGAGCGGGGAAGGACTGGAAGTTCTATCCGCAGCCGTCAAACAAACCGTCGGGAAAACCGCTGACGGCAAAGCCATCCTCCCGGGCGGCGGGGCAGGAAAAGCAAGCTTTATTCTCAAACAGCGGATCAACTGAGGGAAATTCACGGTACAGCCGAATGCGCATTGCGTGCAAGCCGTTCAAGAACCGCTGAATGCCGCTTTTTTATCCGATGTCCTATGGCCCATAAAAGGGTCTTTTTTATCGTTTTGCATTTTTTTGATTTTCTGGCTTGAAGACAGAACAGCGAGTGTTGCCCGTCTCGGCAAAACCGGGCGCTGCGCCGGCCCGCGCAAAGCAGTTTGCCGGTACGGCCGATGATTCGAGTAGGCAAAAAAGGCCGGCGCAGGCAGCCGGCCTTTTTATTTATGTATAAAAGATACGGGCGTCTGTATGCGCTGCACAGCTGACAGGGAGGTTTTGCGGATGATCTGACCCTGTGCCGGCGCTTATGGCGGTTCGGCGTACCGCGCGGCTCAACTCATCTTGTCCTGCATCAGATATACGCCGGAACTTCCGTCAAAGAGATACCAGGGGCTGATGCACATTGAGCCGACCTGCGCCTGGAAGTGCAGATGCGGGCCGGTGGAAAATCCGGTCATTCCGACCTTGCCGATCGTGTCGCCGCGTGAAACAACATCCCCTTCGGCACAGTCCAGTTCGCTCAAATGCAGATAAAAGGTTTTCAGTCCCATGCCGTGTTCAATGACGACGGTATAGCCCGATACCTGAAGGTAATCCGCAAAGATCACTCTGCCCGCATTGCTGGCGGCAACCGGCGTCCCCTCGGCGGTCGCAATGTCAATTCCCGCATGCCGGGTCGGCGTATCCGCGTTATTCGTAAAGCGCTTGATGCCGAACTCGGTTGTGATCGTTCCCTCAACCGGCTGCAAAAAAGGCTCGCTCCAGTAGATTTCACTGTCCGTGACCGCCGCAAGTTCATCCATCTTCCGGTTATATTCGGTAACCGCCGAATTGTCCCCCACCGTCGAGGAAACCGTCGAAGCGCTGACCGTGAGATGCTGCACCTCATAGTCAGGTTCGGTAACGGTGTATTTCAAAACCTGCTGCGTTCCCATGCAGTCGACCGTGATCTCATATTCTCCTTCGGCGCGCATGTAATTAAAAGGAATATAGGCATAGCAGCCGGACGGCGTCTGTTCGAATACCGGCGTATACTCAAAAGGCAGTTCGGCGCTGATCGCGGCGGGGTCCTGCAATCCGTCCGCACAAAGCAGCAGCACATCTCCCTGCGAGACGGTTTCGTCCGAAAGATAGATATCCAGCTTTATGTCCACAGTAAGCGGCGCCTCGAAGGAGAGCTGCGCACGCATTTCATACGTCCCCTGATCGGTTTGCAGCGTCTTTGCATAAGTCGCATCGGCGTGCAGCAGGTATTCGCCGTTCTGCGGGCGGAAATTTTGGGAGAATTCCTGCGCCGTGCCGCTGAACACCGCCGCGCCGTCCGCCGCATTGGTTACGGTGATCGCAAAGGTATCCGGCCGGACGCCGAATTCCAGGGCGGCGCCGTAATTTTCCATGCGTACTGTCTCAGATTGGGTCTCGGACGGGGAAGCTCCGTCTTTTTCAGCGAACGAATGCTCTTTGCCTGTCTCATCGCGCAAAACACCGGTCAGGCCGTAGGACGAAACCGGCTGCCCGCTCAGCGACATCGTCGCGTTTTGCGCGCACCAGCTTAGCGCGTCCTCCCGTGCCGCTGCGCCGCCCGGACCGCCGAACGCGGTGAAAATGATCCAGGCCATCGCCGAAAGAACAAGGACGCTCAGCAGAATCACGGTAAAATTCATCCATCTGATTTTGGTTTTCATTTTTTCCTCCCGCAACAGAACCGCGCGCACTGCACACTTTATCTATGAGAGCCTGTCCTGATTCATTATAGCATAAAACCCGAGACGTGCGAAAACGGCCGGTTTTTCGCAGCGAAGAAAAACTATTTAATATGTAATATGAGACAGGCGCGAGACAGGCACGCCGCTTTTAAGTTCATTTTTTCTCAATGCCCAATATGAAGTAGGCAAAGCGAAAAAAATCTGCTGATTTTTGCGCAAAACTACAACATCTTGGGGCAGGCGACTTTGCAATTTCGGGGAGCTGTTAAATCAAAGAGCATAAAGGGGGGTGTGAATTTCACGGCAAATTTGTCGTTTTGTGCATTCAATTGCGGTTTACTTTCAAAAATGCTTCCTGTATAATATATAGCGATTCCAAAAAGGAGATTATGCGAGAACATGAAAAAAATCATTTCGATACTTCTTGTCCTTCTGCTGACGCTCGGCCTTGTTGCCTGCGGCGGCGGAGACGACACCCAGATCAATCTGGACGTAGAGGCGGATCAGGCGGCCGAAATGTCGGATACTTACGGCACGGTTGAGGTTACCGCGGAAAAGACCGCCTACAACCCCCTGACCGGTCTGAACAACATGGCGAGCGACCGCGTGGGCATGCGTCCGTATGCCATCTCGGTCAACAACATTTATGACTGCTGGCCCCAGTACGGCATTTCCCAGGCTGACATCCTCGTTGAGATGGAGACCGAGGGCGGCATCACCCGTATGATGGCGCTGTATGCCGATATCCGTGAGGTTCCGCTGGTTGGTTCGGTCCGTTCGCTGCGCGACCAGTTCATGGAAGCGGTCTTCCCGGTTGAGCCGATCATCGTCCACATCGGTACTTCGATCTATGCCGACAAGGCGGTTGCGGAGCACAACTTCCGTACCCTGGACGGCAACAACCTGCACAAGGCGATGTACTTTGACCGTGACCGCTATGCTTCGGGCTATGCCTGGGAGCACTGCACCTTCACTTCCGGCCAGCTCATCGACGAGCAGCTTGAGAATGCCCGCATCAAGCCGGAGAGCACCTCCAGCGTTTCCTTCTTCAACTTTGCGGAGGAAGGCGCCACCGTTACCCCGACCGATGGCGCGGCGAACACCGTTACCTTCAAGTTCTCCAGCTATGGCGACGGCGATTTCCGTTATGACGAAGCCAGCGGCCAGTATCTGAAATATCAGTACGGCGGCAAGGCGCAGGTCGACGCGGGCAACAACGACAAGCAGCTCGCTTTTGACAACGTCGTCATCCTGTTCGCGGACATCGAGGACATCGAGGGCACCAACGGCCTTGTTCATGTCAACTATCAGAACGGCGGCGAAGGCTATTACTTCTCGCAGGGTCAGTATCAGAAGATCACCTGGGAGAAAGAGGACTACGCTAACCCCTTCAAGTTCTATGCCGCTGACGGCAGCGAGCTGCAGGTCAATACCGGCATCAGCTATCTGGGCGTTGTTCGCAACACCGAGCTGGAGACCCTCGAGATCGCTTAAGTTTCAAGCAAACAGGTTTTCATCAAAATCCCCGGACAAATGTCCGGGGTTTTTTCACCCCTTCTGACAGTTTGGCTTTGCTGCAAAAATTTTGTTTTGGCAGCAGGGTTTATGCATTCTGAATACAGTGTTCCGCTGCTTTATTGCTTTTTGCCTCCGGCGGCCCGGTTTCTTTAGAAGAAACCGGGGAAAGAACATGGCGGGCAGGGTGGGGTACATAGTACGGGCGGTTGCGGGAAAGGCG